>NZ_JBEZNW010000009.1:0-223692 GCF_040653355.1 Streptomyces sp. NPDC047971
ATGAAGACCCTCGACCACACCCGCATCACCATCGCCGCCCAGGCCATCGGCATCGCCCAGGGCGCCCTCGACTACGCCAAGGGCTACGTCACCGAACGCAAGCAGTTCGGCAAGCCGATCGCCGACTTCCAGGGCGTGCAGTTCATGCTCGCCGACATGGCCATGAAGCTCGAAGCCGCCCGCCAGCTCACCTACGCCGCCGCGGCCAAGTCGGAACGCGTCGACGGCGACCTCACCTTCTTCGGCGCCGCCGCCAAGTGCTTCGCCTCCGACGTCGCCATGGAGGTCACCACCGACGCCGTCCAGCTCCTCGGCGGCTACGGCTACACCCGCGACTACCCCGTCGAGCGCATGATGCGCGACGCCAAGATCACCCAGATCTACGAGGGCACCAACCAGGTCCAGCGCATCGTCATGGCCCGCAACCTCCCGTAATCGTCTGTCACTTGAAAGGAGCCAGGCCGTGACCCTGAGGATCGCTGTCTGTGTGAAGTACGTACCCGACGCGACCGGCGACCGCGGTTTCGCCGACGACCTGACGGTCGACCGCGACGAGGTGGACGGCCTGCTGTCGGAGCTGGACGAGTACGCGGTCGAGCAGGCGCTGCGCATCTCCGAGGAGTCCGACGACGCCGAGGTCACCGTCATCACGGTCGGCCCGGACGACGCCAAGGACGCGCTGCGCAAGGCGCTGTCGATGGGCGCCGACAAGGCCGTCCACGTCAACGACGACGACATCCACGGCACCGACGTCATCGGCACCTCCGCGATCGTCGCCAAGGCCCTGGAGAAGACCGGCTTCGACCTGGTCATCTGCGGCATGGCGTCGACCGACGGCACCATGGGCGTGCTGCCGGCGCTGCTGGCCGAGCGCCTCGGCCTCCCGCAGGTCACCCTGCTCTCCGAGGTCTCCGTGGAGGACGGCCTCGTGAAGGGCCGTCGGGACGGCGACGCCGCCACCGAGCTGCTCGAGGCCCCGCTGCCGGCCGTCGTCTCGGTCACCGACCAGTCCGGCGAGGCCCGTTACCCCTCCTTCAAGGGGATCATGGCGGCCAAGAAGAAGCCGGTCGAGGAGCTGGACCTGGACGACCTCGACATCGACGCCGACGAGGTCGGTCTGGCCGGGTCGTGGACCCTGGTCGAGTCGGTGGCGGCCCGCCCGGCCCGCACCGCGGGCACGATCGTCACGGACGAGGGCGACGGCGGCAAGCAGCTCGCCGCGTTCCTGTCCGCCCAGAAGTTCATCTGATCCACCGTCACTATCGTTCAGGAGCAAGGAATCATGGCTGAGATCCTGGTTCTCGTGGACCACGCCGACGGTGCGGTCCGCAAGCCGGCGCTCGAACTGCTCACCCTGGCCCGCCGGATCGGCGAGCCGACGGCCGTCGTGCTCGGCGCCGGCGAGGCCGCGGCGTCGATCGCCGCGACCGCCGGCGAGTACGGCGCCGCGACCGTGTACGTCGCGGACGGCGCCGAGTTCACCGACCAGCTCGTCGTGCCCAAGGTCGACGCGCTCACCCAGATCGCCAAGGACAAGGGCGTCGCCGCCGTCCTGGTGACCTCGTCCGGCGAGGGCAAGGAGGTCGCCGCCCGCGTGGCCCTGCGCCTCGGCTCCGGTCTGATCACCGACGCCGTGGAGCTGGAGGCCGGCGAGAACGGCCCCGTCGCCACCCAGTCCGTCTTCGCCGCCTCGTACCAGGTGAAGTCCACCGTGTCGCACGGCGTCCCGGTCATCACGGTCAAGCCCAACTCCGCCGCGCCCGAGGCCGCCCCGGCCGCCGGCACGGTCGAGAACGTCACCGTCGCCTTCACCGGCAACGCGGCCAAGGTCGTCTCGCGCACCCCGCGCGTCTCCACCGGCCGTCCCGAGCTGACCGAGTCCGCGATCGTGGTCTCCGGCGGCCGTGGTGTCGGCGCGGCCGAGGGCTTCGAGGTCGTCGAGAAGCTCGCCGACTCCCTCGGCGCGGCCGTCGGCGCCTCCCGCGCCGCGGTGGACGCCGGCTGGTACCCGCACTCCAACCAGGTCGGCCAGACGGGCAAGCAGGTCTCGCCGCAGCTGTACATCGCGGCGGGCATCTCCGGCGCGATCCAGCACCGGGCCGGCATGCAGACGTCGAAGACCATCGTGGCCGTCAACAAGGACGCCGAGGCCCCGATCTTCGACCTCGTCGACTACGGCGTGGTCGGCGACCTCTTCGAGGTCCTGCCGCAGCTGACGGACGAGATCGGCGCGCGGTAGGGGCCGGTCCCCCGCTGACGGAAGCGGCCCGATGGCACTCTGTGCCATCGGGCCGCTTCCGTCGTGTCCGGCTCGGATCCGGCCGGGACCTCTCGTCGTGTCCGCTCAGATCCAGCCGTCGAGCGGAACCTCCTCGCAGAGCCGGACGACCGGCTGCCCCGCCACCGCCGAGCGGGCGGCGAGCCTGACCCGGACTCCGGGGCGCACCGCGTGCGGCGGTCCGTCGACCCGGCAGCGGACGACGAAGCCCTCGGCCATGTGCACCGGCCACAGGTCGGCGTCGGCCGCCGTGAACCCGCGGCGCACGGTGATCACGCCCTCGCCCTCGCTGCGTTCGGGCGCGAGATCGGTCGACCCGCAGGTCGGACAGAGCAGGCGCTGGAAGGTGGTGGTCTGGCACCAGCGGCAGAGCTGGTAGTAGAGCTCGGCGTCTGCGGCCGATTCCTCGGTCCGGACGGCGGCGCTCCCGGTCCTCAGTCCCGTGGATCCGGTGTGGAACACGATGCGTTCTCCTTGCACTCGGCGGCTCAACCGTGCATGGAGCCAAGATATGGCACTGAGTGCCATCAAATAAAGACCTCAGGAGACCTCAGTTCCCTCAATTGGAGATACTGAGATCCCTGACGCGCTTCTCACCTCTCGCCGAGGCTCGACTCCACCTCGCGCACCACGCGCCACATCGGCGTGGACCGCTTGGTGATCACCACGACGACGTCCTCGGCCTCCTCGCCCTGGACGCCGCCGCCCTCACCGCCCCCGCTCCAGGTGTCGCGGACGAACTCCAGGGCCCGGTCCACCTCGGCCAGCGGGTCGCCCTCGCCACCCGAGCGCAGCCAGTGGCGCAGGGCGTGGTTGTGGGCGGCGACCACGGAGGCGGCGACGACGTTGGCCCGCAGGGTCCCGTCCCGGCGATCGGCCCAGCGGGTGCGGAGGTAGTCGCCGAGCGTCTTCTCGTACCGCCAGACGACCGACAGCTCGTACGTCCGCAGGCCCGTCACCTCGCGGGTGAGGCGGTAACGCTGCACGGAGAAGGTCGGGTTCTCGGCGTACATCCGCATGACGAGGCGGGTGGCGTCACAGATCCTGACCAGCGGGTCGTCGGTGTCCGCGCTCGCCGCGAGGAACTCGGTCATGTCGGCGAGGCTCTGCTCGTGGTCGGGGAAGACCACGTCCTCCTTGGACGGGAAGTACCGGAAGAAGGACCGCCGGCCGACCCCCGCGAGGGTGACGATGTCGTCCACGGTGGTCTGCTCGTACCCCCGCTCCAGGAAGAGCTGGAAGGCCGCGGCGATGAGGGAGTCCCGCATCGTGGGCTTGGTGGTGTTCGTCGACGCAGTTCCCATGGCCCGAACCTAACATCCGGGGGTCGAAAGCGCGGCACTTGGTGCCAGCCTCAGCTGGCACCAAGTGCTATGTCGCAGGTCGGAGGGGTCCGGTCAGCGGGCCGCCATGCGCAGGGCGCCGTCCATCCGGATGGTCTCGCCGTTGAGGTAGTCGTGCTCGGCCACCATGGTGACGAGCCTGGCGTACTCCTCGGGACGGGCGAGACGCTGCGGGAAGGTGACGCCGGCGCCGAGCCCGGCCCTGATCTCCTCGCTGAACCCGGCCATCATCGGGGTGTCGACGATCCCGGGGGCGATGGTGACGACCCGGATGCCGAACTGGGCGAGGTCGCGGGCGGCCGTGACGGTCATACCGGCGACGCCGGCCTTGGAGGCGGCGTACGCGATCTGGCCGACCTGGCCCTCGAAGGCGGCGATCGAGGCGGTGTTGACCACGAGGCCGCGCTGGCCGTTCTCGTCGGGCTCCCGGCGGGAGATGGCCTCGGCCGCCAGGCGCATCACGTTGAACGTCCCCAGCAGGTTGACGTTCAGGACCGTGCGGAACAGGTCGAGGTCGTGCGGACCCTTGCGGCCCAGGATGCGGGCGGAGGGGGCGATGCCCGCGCAGTTGACGGCGAGCCGCAGTTCGGCGCCGTCGGCCTCGATCCGGGCGAGCGCCTCGCGGACGGGGCCCTCCTCGGTGACGTCGGCGGCGAGCAGGGTGACGCCGTCGGGCCGGGGCCCCGCGGCGTCTACGGCCTTGTCCAGGTCCAGGCCGTAGACGGTGGCGCCGCGGGCGGCCAGGGCGGCGGCGGTGGCGGCACCCAGGCCGGATGCGGCGCCGGTGACGAGCGCGGCGGAGCCGGCGATGTCCATGGAACTCCTCGTACGAAGGGGGCGACGTCGGGAAGGACGGGCGGGGCGGGAGGGGTCAGCGGACGAGCTGACGGCTGATGACCAGCCGCTGGATCTGGTTCGTCCCCTCGAAGATCTGCATGATCTTGGCTTCGCGCATGTAGCGCTCCGCCGGGAAGTCACGGGTGTAGCCATACCCGCCGAGGACCTGGACGGCGTCCGTGGTCACCTTCATGGCGGTGTCGGTCGCGATCAGCTTGGCGGCGCTGGCCTGGCGGCTGAAGGGGCGGCCGAGGTCACGTCGGCGGGCCGCGTCGAGGTAGGTGGCGCGGGCGGAGTCGACGGCGGCGGCCATGTCGGCGAGCAGGAAGCCGAGCCCCTGGTGGTCGATGATCTTCCGGCCGAAGGTGGTGCGCTCGTTGGCGTACGCGACGGCGGCTTCCAGGGCGGCCTGCGCCAGGCCCGTGGCGCAGGCGGCGATGCCGAGCCGGCCGCAGTCGAGCGCGCTGAAGGCGATCTGCAGGCCCTGCCCCTCGTCGCCGATGAGCCGGTCGGCGTCGAGCAGGGCGCCGTCCCAGTGGGCGGAGGTGGTCGGGACCGCCTGGAGGCCCATCTTCCGCTCGGGCTTGCCGAAGCTGAGGCCCTCGGTCTCGCCGGGGGCGAGGAAGCAGGAGATGCCGTGGCTGCCCGGCGCGGTGCGGGCGAAGAGGGCGTAGAAGCCGGCCTTGCCGCCGTGGGTGATCCATGCCTTGTTGCCGGTGACGCGGTACGCGGTGCCGTCGTCGGTCCGCTCGGCCTTGCAGGCGAGGGCGGCCGCGTCGGAGCCGGCCTGCGGCTCGGAGAGGCTGTAGCCGCCGACGGTCTCGCCGGCGAGCATCGCGGGCAGCCAGCGCTCCTTCTGCTCCGCGGTGCCGAAGGTGTGCAGCGGGTGGCAGGCGAGCGTGTGGACGCTGGTGGCGACCGCGACGGCCGCCCAGCGGGCCGCCAGCTCCTCCAGGACCTGGAGGTACACCTCGTACGGCTGGCCTCCGCCGCCGAACTCCTCGGGATACGCGAGGCCGAGCAGCCCGGCGTCGCCCAGGGTGGTGAACAGACCTTCCGGGTACGTCTCGGCGGCCTCGTGCTCGTCCACGCGGGGGGAGAGCTCCTTGTCGGCGATCTCCCGCGTGAGGGCGATGAGGTCCGCCGCTTCGGGGGTGGGAAGCAGGCGGTCGACATCCATGGCGACTCCAGTGACACTCAGTACCGCTGTAACGGTACTGCGGGCGGTACGGCAGTACCGTTGAGAGTAGCGCAGAAGGGTTCCGCCGTAACCCCCCGAACGGGTCGACCGGCATACTGTTCGGGTGATCGACACCTCAGCCGCCGGCGCCGCCCCGAAGCTGACGGGCCGCGGCGCGGCCCGCCGGTCCGCGCTGTTCGAGGAGCTCGTGGCCCTCCTGGTCGGCGAGGGCTTCGCCCAGCTGACCCTGGACGATCTGGCAGCCCGGTTGCGCTGCTCCAAGCGCACGCTCTACGGCCTGGCGGACAGCAAGGAACAGCTGGTCCGCGCGGCCGTGGTCCACTTCTTCCGGCGCGCGACCACCCGTGTCGAGGCCGTTCTCGCGGCGGAGCAGGAGCCCGCGGAGCGACTGGCCGCCTATCTGCGGGCGGTCGCGGCGGAGCTGGCCCCGGTCTCTCCCCGCTTCTTCGACGACGTGGCCGCCTTCGAGCCCGCGGCGGAGGTCTACGAGCGCAACACCCGCGCGGCGGCGGGCCGGGTGCAGCAGCTGATCGAGGAGGGCGTGCGCGCGGGTGTCTTCCGTGAGGTGCACGTGACCTTCGCGGCCGATGTCATCGCCTCGGTCATGGTCCGCATCCAGCAGCGGCAGGTCGCCGCCACCACCGGGCTGGCGGACGCCGAGGCGTACGGACAGCTGGCCGAGCTCCTGCTGAACGGGCTGCGCAAGAGCTGAGGAACCCGGGCGGACGGCCGAGCCGGCTCCCGCTCGCCGGTCACGGTCCGCGGCGGTGGTGCGCTCACATCGCGCCGTCCGTCCCGGACGCCACCGGGGGGCGGAGCCGCGCGCCCGGGTCCGGAATCTCCTAGAACTCGTCGCCTGTGTGCGGCAGCCGCGGAGTCCGCAGCGCCGTGTCGAGCATGGCGGCCGCGCCCGGGAGGTGCTCCTCGACCAGGCCGGCGGCGACCAGGTCCGTGACACGCGTACCGCCGAGATAACAGGCGCTCAGATCCTGTACGCCGATGGAGAGTTCGGCCGGGTCCTCGGTCGGCTCGTATCGCGCGTGCCCGGGTCCGGCCGTGAGACGGAAGCGTCCGGAGTTGGCGGGGAGGCGGCTGTCGTGCACCTCCAGGACGAGGTCCGCCGCGGCGGCCCAGGAACGGGCCTCCAGCGCCTCGCGGACATCGACGAGTCGCACCCACAGCGCGGGGAACTGCCCCGTCACCCGCACCTGGTCGCGGTCGCCGGCGAAGAGCAGCAGCGGGTCGTCGAGCGGCCTGCCCCAGGCGCGGACGGTGCCGGTCAGGTCGATCGAGGCGAGGTAGCGCCAGAGCGCGGCCGCGGCGGCGGGGGTGTCGGCCTCCAGCTCGTCGACCCGCACCAGGCCGGGTGCGTGGGTCTCCTCGTTCTCGCCCTTGGTGCGGTAGACGGCGTACCCGGCCAGGGGGTCGCCGAGGGCGACGATCCGGGGCGGGGAGAGCTCGTCGTCGTCCTCGTCCTCGTCGGCCAGCCACTCCCCGGTCCAGCGTTCCTCGTCCCGCGCGGTCCGGCCGGCTCGCAGGGCGCGCGTGGCCTCGAAGTAGGGCCCGACGGCGGCGGGCGCGTCGGCCGGGTCGATCAGCCGCAGCGGGCGCTCGTCGGGGTCGATCCGCAGGGCGAGCGGGCGCCGTGAGTCGATCTCGACGGTGACGCCCTGGGTGGCGGGGCCGAAGCCGAACCGGCCGTAGATGGCGTCCTCGGACGCCCAGAGCGCGGCGATCGGCTCACCACGCCCGGCGCAGCGGCGGAAGAGCTCGGCGAGGAGCGCGGAGAGCACCCCTCGGCGCCGGTGGGTGGGCGCGACGGAGACGAAGGTGAGCCCGGGGCAGGGCAGCTCGCCGCCGGGCACGGAGAGCGTGAAGCGGTGTGCGGCGACGAAGCCGACGAGCATCTCGCCCTCGTACGCGCCGACGCGCTCGCACGGGAGGAGCAGTTCGCGGTGGTGCTTGCGCCGTTCCTCCCCGGGACGCTCGTGGAAGACGAGGTACGCGAGGTCGAGGGCGCGGTCGAGATGGCCTTCGGGTACGTCACGAATGTCCATGATCCGGACCCTAGCGCTCGACCGCGCCGGTGCTCGACGTCAGGCGTGCCCGCCGGTCAGGCGACGGACCCTATCCGGCCGTCGGGGGCGCGCGGTCCGTCGTGGTGGATCGGGGTGTGCGCACCGGTGAGGGAGGTGCCGGAGCCGCCGCGGCGGTTGGCGACGATCTCGGCGGCGATGGACAGGGCCGTCTCCTCCGGGGTGCGGGCGCCGAGGTCGAGCCCTATCGGGGAGCGCAGGCGGGCCAGTTCGAGGTCGGAGACGCCGACCTCGCGCAGCCGCTTGTTGCGGTCCTCGTGGGTGCGGCGGGAGCCCATCGCGCCGACGTAGGCGACGGGAAGCTTCAGGGCCGCTTCGAGGAGCGGGACGTCGAACTTGGCGTCGTGCGTCAGGACGCACAGCACGGTCCGCCCGTCGACCTCGGTCGACTCCAGGTAGCGGTGCGGCCAGTCGACGACGATCTCGTCGGCCTCGGGGAAGCGCGCCGGCGTCGCGAAGACGGGCCGGGCGTCGCAGACGGTGACGTGGTAGCCGAGGAACTTGCCGACCCGGACGAGGGCGGAGGCGAAGTCGATGGCACCGAAGACGATCATGCGGGGGGCCGGGACGGAGGACTCGACGAGGAGGGTGAGCGGCTGCCCGCAGCGGCTGCCGTCCTCGCCGATCTCGACGGTGCCGGTGCGGCCCGCGTCCAGCATCGCCAGGGCCTCGCCGGCCGCGGTGCGGTCCAGCTCGGGGTGGCCGCCGAGGCCGCCCTCGTACGTCCCGTCGGGGTGGACGAGGAGCGCCCGGCCCCTGAGGTCGGTGGGGCCATCGACGATCCTGGCGAGGGCCGCCGCCTCTCCCGAGACAGCGGCGGCCAGAGCGGCGGGGAAGACCCCGCCGCGGACCGGGGTGACGAGGATGTCGATGACTCCGCCGCAGGTCAGACCCACGGCGAAGGCGTCCTCGTCGCTGTACCCGAAGCGCTCGACGACGGTCTCGCCGTCTTCGAGGGCCTGTTGGCACAGCTCGTAGACCGCGCCCTCCACACATCCGCCGGACACCGAGCCGATCGCCGTGCCGTCGCTGTCGACGGCGAGGGCGGCACCCGGCTGCCGGGGCGCGCTCCCGCCGACCGCCACGACGGTGGCGACGGCGAACTCGCGTCCCTGCTCGACCCACCGGTGCAGCTCTTCGGCGATGTCCAGCATCTCGAACTCCTCGATACGTGTGTGGAGGGCGACGTCAAGGGCGTCAGCTGACGCCCAGCCAGCTCTCGATCGGATGGATCGCGAAGAACACGATGAAGATCGCGGTCAGGCCCCACATGAAGGCGCCCACTTCGCGTGCCTTGCCCTGAGCCGTCTTGATGACGGCGTAGGAGATGACACCGGCCGCGACACCCGTGGTGATGGTGTACGTGAACGGCATCAGGACCACGGTGAGGAACACCGGGATCGCTACGGAGCGGTCGCTCCAGTCGACGTGCTTGGCGTTCTGCATCATCATCGCGCCGATGACGACCAGGGCCGCGGAGGCGACCTCGGCCGGCACGATCGCGGTGATCGGGGTGAAGAAGAGGCAGGCCGCGAAGAACGCGCCCGTGACGACGGAGGACAGGCCCGTACGGGCGCCCTCGCCGACGCCGGTCGCCGACTCGACGAAGACGGTCTGGCCGGAGCCGCCGACGCCGCCGCCGATGACACCGCCGGCACCGTCGATGAACAGCGCCTTGGACAGGCCGGGCATCCGGCCCTGGGAGTCGGCGAGCTTGGCCTCGGAGCCGACACCGATGATCGTGGCCATGGCGTCGAAGAAGCCGGCAAGGACCAGGGTGAAGACGATCATGGTGATCGTGATGTAGCCGACGTCGCCCCAGCCGCTGAAGGACACTTCGCCGATGAGCGAGAAGTCCGGCATGGAGACGGCGCTGCCGCTGAGCTCCGGCGGGCCGGCGAACCAGGACTTGGCCGGCAGGTCGCCGACGGCGTTGACGATGGCGGCGATGACCGTGCCCGCCACGATGCCGATCAGGATGGCGCCGGGCACGTTGCGGGCCTGGAGCGCGAAGATCAGCAGCAGGGTGAAGGCGAAGATCAGGACCGGCCAGCCGGCCAGCTCACCGGCCGGGCCGAGGACGACCGGGCCACCGCCGGGCGAGGGGTTCTCGTGGACGAAGCCGGCCTTGACGAAGCCGATCAGCGCGATGAAGAGACCGATGCCGATGGTGATCGCGTGCTTGATCGCCAGCGGGATCGCGTTCATGATCATCTCACGGAGGCCGGTGACCACCAGGAGACAGATCACCACACCGTAGGCCACACACATGGCCATGGCCTGCGGCCAGGTCATGACGGAGATGACCTGCGAGGACAGGACGCCCGAGACGCTGAGACCGGCCGCCAGGGCGAGCGGGACCTTGCCCCAGAAGCCCATCAGCAGAGTGGTCGCGGCAGCGGCGAGGGCGGTCGCGGTGATGAGTGCGGGCTGGCTGAGGACGTTGCCGTCCACATCCTTGCCGCCGAGGATCAGGGGGTTGAGCAGGAGAATGTACGCCATCGCCATGAAGGTGGTGACGCCGCCGCGGATCTCCGTCGCGACGGTGGATCCTCTCTCCGAGATGTGAAAGTACCGGTCGAGCCAAGAGCGGCCGGCGGGGACGTTCGAGCCGGAGCCCGCGTCCTCCGAGGCGGTCTTGGGCTCCACTGACGACTGGGTCATGGGGCCTACTCCCAAGGTTCAAAGGGGCACCCGCATAAGACGTGGGACGTCAGAGAAGCTGCGGGATTTGGGATGCTGCGTGGGCTGCACGACCCGGGGGACGGCCCGAGACGAACTTGGATGAATCAGGGTCGATCTGGTGCTGCTCGGTACTGCTCGATGGTGCTGGTGTTGCTGTTGTTACTCGGTGGTGCTGGTACTGCCGGTGGTATCGCTGAGCGGTGATACCGGGGGGCGCTCCGGGCGGTGCGGGCGGGGAAGTGTGACGTTCCTGGGAGGCACACACCGCCCGGAGAGTCCTACAGGGTGCCGGTGAGCGCCTCGGGGCGGACCGGCGTCTTGTTGAGCTCCAGGCCCGTCGCGTTCCGGATCGCCGCGAGGACGGCCGGGGTGGACGACAGGGTCGGGGCCTCGCCGAGTCCCCGCAGGCCGTACGGCGCGTTGGGGTCGGCCAGTTCGAGTACGTCGACCGGGATGGTCGGCGTGTCGAGGATCGTCGGGATCAGGTAGTCCGTGAAGGAGGGGTTGCGCACCTTCGCGGTCTTCGGGTCCACGATGATCTCTTCCATCACCGCGACGCCCAGGCCCTGGGTGGTACCACCCTGGATCTGGCCGACCACGGAGAGCATGTTGAGCGCCTTGCCGACGTCCTGGGCGGTCGCGAGCTCGATGACCTTGACGAGGCCGAGCTCGGTGTCCACCTCCACCACCGCGCGGTGCGCTGCGAAGGTGTACTGGACGTGTCCGTCACCCTGGCCGGTGCGCAGGTCGAACGCGACGGTCGGGCGGTGCCGGAACTCGTGCTCCTGGTCGACGGCCTCGTCTTCCAGGACGTCCGCCAGGTCCGCCAGGACCTCGCCGCCGTCGGTGACGACCTTGCCGTTCTCCAGCAGCAGCTCGGCGGTCGCCCACGCGGGGTGGTACGAGCCGAACTTGCGGCGGCCGATCTCCAGGACGGCCTCGCGCACCTTCTCGCAGGTGTTCTTCACCGCGCCACCGGTCATGTACGTCTGCCGGGAGGCGGACGTCGAGCCGGCGGAACCGACCTGGGTGTCGGCCGGGTGGATCGTCACCTGGGTGACGCCCAGCTCCGTGCGGGCGATCTGCGCGTGGACGGTGACACCGCCCTGGCCGACCTCCGCCATGGCCGTGTGGACCATCGCGACCGGCTCGCCGTTGATGACCTCGATGCGCACACGTGCGGTCGAGTAGTCGTCGAAGCCCTCGGAGAAGCCGACGTTCTTGATGCCGACCGCGTAGCCGACGCCGCGGACGACGCCCTCACCGTGCGTGGTGTTGGACAGACCGCCCGGCAGCGCGCGGACGTCCGCCTGCTCACCGGCGGCGAGCCACTGCTGCTCCGGCGGCATCGGGCGGGCCTTGACCCGGCGCAGCAGCTCGGCGACCGGGGCCGGCGAGTCCACGACCTGGCCGGTCGGCATGATCGTGCCCTGCTCCATGGCGTTCAGCTGGCGGAACTCCACCGGGTCCATGCCCAGCTTCGCCGCGAGCTTGTCCATCTGCGCCTCGTAGGCGAAGCACGCCTGGACCGCGCCGAAACCGCGCATCGCGCCACAGGGCGGGTTGTTGGTGTAGAGCGCGACCGCCTCGATCTCGACGTCGTCGATGACGTACGGGCCGACGGAGAGGGAGGAGGCGTTGCCGACGACGGCCGGGGAGGCCGAGGCGTAGGCGCCGCCGTCCAGCACGATCCGGCACTTCATGTGCGTGATCTTGCCGTCCTTCGTGGCCCCGTGCTCGTACCAGAGCTTCGCCGGGTGGCGGTGGACGTGGCCGAAGAAGGACTCGAAGCGGTTGTAGACGATCTTGACGGGCTTGCCGGTGCGCAGCGCCAGCAAGCAGGCGTGGATCTGCATCGAGATGTCCTCGCGACCGCCGAAGGCACCGCCGACGCCGGAGAGCGTCATGCGCACCTTCTCCTCGGGCAGGCCGAGGACGGGGGCGATCTGCTTGAGGTCCGAGTGCAGCCACTGGGTGGCGACGTACAGGTCGACACCGCCGTCCTCGGCGGGCACGGCGAGGCCGGACTCCGGGCCGAGGAAGGCCTGGTCCTGCATGCCGAAGGTGTACTCGCCCGTGACGATGACGTCGGCCCGCTTGGCGGCCTCGTCCGCGTCGCCGCGGATGATCGGCTGGCGGTGCACGATGTTCGGGTGCGGGACGTGACCGGAGTGGTGGTCGTCGCGGCCCTCGTGGATCAGCGGGGCGTCCTCGGCGAGGGCGGAGGCCTCGTCGGTGACGAGCGGCAGCTCCCGGTACTCGATCTTGACCTTGGCGGCCGCGCGGCGCGCGGTCTCCGGGTGGTCGGCGGCGATCAGGGCCACCGGCTCGCCGTGGTGGCGTACCCGGCCGTTGGCCAGGACGGGGGTGTCCTGGATCTCCAGGCCGTAGTTCTTCATCTCGGCCGGCAGGTCGTCGTACGTGAGGACGGCGTACACGCCGCCCATCGCGAGCGCCTCGGAGATGTCGATGGAGACGATCTCGGCGTGCGCGACGGTGGAGCGGAGCGTCTGGCCCCACAGCATGTCCTCGTGCCACATGTCCGAGGAGTACGCGAACTCACCGGTGACCTTGAGGGTGCCGTCGGGGCGGAGCGTGGACTCGCCGATGCCGCCCTTGGTGTGGTTCTGGGTGACGTTGGTCGGTGTGCCCGCCGGAGCGGTGCGCGTGTTCTGAGCCATCGTCAGACCGCCTCT
The DNA here is from genome assembly GCF_040653355.1 of Streptomyces sp. NPDC047971. NCBI lineage: Bacteria > Bacillati > Actinomycetota > Actinomycetes > Kitasatosporales > Streptomycetaceae > Streptomyces > Streptomyces sp. NPDC047971. Next base: position 13,137 of record NZ_JBEZNW010000009.1, read on the forward strand.
CCCTGACGGGCGGCCGCCAGGCGGACCGCGTCGAGGATCTTCTCGTAACCCGTGCACCGGCAGAGGTTGCCGGAGAGGGCCTCACGGATGTCCTGGTCGGACGGGTCGCTCTGGCGCTCCAGGAGCTCGTCGGCCGCGATCAGGAGACCGGGGGTGCAGAAGCCGCACTGGACGGCGCCCGCGTCGATGAACGCCTGCTGGATCGGGGAGAGCTGGACGCCCTCACCGGTCTGCGAGTCGGCCGGCTTGGCCTGCCACTTCTTCGCCGAGTCGAGGCTGGTGCCGCAGCCGCCGGTGCCGCAGGCACCGCCGGGGTGGGCGTCGTCGCGGTGCTGGGAGTAGTCCGCCAGACCCTCGACGGTGACGACCTCGCGGCCCTCGACCTGGCCGGCGGCGACCAGACAGGAGCAGACCGGCACGCCGTCCAGACGGACCGTGCAGGAACCGCACTCGCCCTGCTCGCAGGCGTTCTTGGAGCCGGGAAGGCCCATCCGCTCACGCAGAACGTAGAGGAGGGACTCACCCTCCCAGACGTCGTCGGCTTCCTGCGGACGACCGTTGACCGTGAAATTGACGCGCATGGTTATGCAGCTCCCTCAAGCGAGCGGCCGGTGCCGCGGTACTGCTCCCAGGTCCAGCCGAGCTGACGGCGGGCCATGATGCCGACGGCGTGGCGGCGGTACTTGGCGGTGCCACGGACGTCGTCGATCGGGTTCGCGGCCCCGGAGCACAGGTCCGCGAACTGCTTGGCGATCGACGGGGTGATGATCTTCCCGCTTTCCCAGAAACCGCCCTCCTCCAGAGCCGAGTTCAAGAACGCCTCGGCCTCCTTGGCGCGGATCGGGGTCGGCGCGGCCGAACCGATACCGGTACGGACCGTGCGGGTCTCCGGGTGGAGCGCCAGGCCGAAGGCGCAGACCGCGATGACCATCGCGTTGCGCGTGCCGACCTTGGAGTACTGCTGGGGACCGTCCGCCTTCTTGATGTGGACGGTCTTGATGAGCTCGTCGGGCTCCAGCGCGTTGCGCTTCACACCCGTGTAGAACGCGTCGATCGGGATGAACCGGCTGCCGCGCACCGACTCGACCTCGACCTCGGCACCCGCCGCGAGCAGCGCGGGGTGCGCGTCACCGGCCGGCGACGCGGTGCCCAGGTTGCCGCCGACACCACCGCGGTTACGGATCTGCGGGGACGCCACGGTGTGCGAGGCCAGCGCCAGACCGGGCAGCTCGGCCCGCAGGTTCTCCATGATCTGGGTGTACGGAACGGACGCGCCGAGGCGGACGTTCTCCTCGCCGACCTCCCACTCGCGCAGCAGCTCGATGCGGTTCAGGTCCAGGAGGTACTCGGGACGCCGGTGGTCGAAGTTGATCTCGACCATGATGTCGGTACCACCGGCGATGGGCACGGCTGTGGGGTGCTCTGCCTTGGCGGCGAGCGCCTCCTCCCAGCTGGCGGGGCGAAGGAAGTCCATGGTGGCTCTCTTCTTGTGCTTCTAGTGATCGGGGGTCGGTCTACTGGGCCTGGGGATGACCGGCCCTCGACTTCGAATTCATGTTCACGTGCTGTTAACGCGATGTGTGGCCTAGTACACAAGCCCGGCTGGCTGGGGTGCAGTCACCGAAAACATGAAGGAGTTGGCTGGTGTCCCGGTTCGTCTTGTAGATTCGAACGAAAGGCGGGGCTCAGTAACCTCGCCGTTTTCCCCTGGAAACGGTGGCACCAGCCGCCGACGACAACGCGACAGACGAGTGACTGACGAAAAGGAACGGCGGCGACGAGATGCGGCTGCGCGCACTGCTGGAAACCGACGCGCTGGGGCTGCGCCTGCTCGGTGGTGAGGACGAGCTGGACCGCACCGTCCGCGGCGTGATGACGACGGACCTGAAGGACCCCAGCCGGTACCTGTCCGGCGGGGAGCTGGTCCTCACCGGCCTCGCCTGGCTGCGGGAGCCGGAGGACGCCGAGCCCTTCGTCCGGATCCTGGCGTCCGCCGGGGTGGCGGCGCTGGCCGCCGGCGAGGCGGAGCTCGGTGACATCCCCGACGATCTCGTGCAGGCGTGTTTGCGCCATCGGCTGCCGCTCTTCGCGGTGAACGAGTCCGTTGCATTCGCGACGATCACCGAACATGTTGTTCGACAGGTGTCCGGGGAGCGGGCCGGCGACCTGGCGGCGGTCGTGGACCGTCACCGGCGGCTGATGACCTCCGGCCCGGCGGGCGGCGGGCCCGAGGTCGTCCTCGATCTCCTCGGCTCCGACCTCGACCTCCGGGCCTGGGTCCTCTCCCCCACCGGCCGCCAGATCGCGGGAGCGGGCGAGCCCCTGGACGCCGGTCTCGCGGCCACGCTGGCCGGCGAGCACCTGGCCGCCACCCGGACCGGCCGACGCGGGCCGCACCGGCTGAGCGCCGCCGGATCCACGTACTCGCTCTTCCCTATCCGCAACACCGGGCGCGGGGCCCCTCCCGCCTCCAGGGACGTCCGGGAGACCGTCCTGTCCGACTGGCTGCTCGCCGTCGAGGCCGACGCGGGCGACTGGCCGGCCGCCCGGCTGGACCTGCTCCAGGGCGTCACCCAGCTGATCGCCGTCGAGCGGGACCGGCGGGACGCGGCGCGCACGGTACGGCGCCGGCTCGCGCAGGAGGTCCTGGAGCTGGTCCAGACGGGCGCCGCGCCGGCCGAGATCGCCGCACGGCTGCGGGTCGCCGCCCCGGTGCTGCTTCCGGGCCTGGGGACCGCCCCCCACTGGCAGGTCGTCGTCGCCCGGGTCGAGTGGGACACCGAGGGCGGGACGGCCGCCGTGGAGACCGGTCCGGTGGCCCAGGCCCTCCTGGAGGAGATCCTCGTCGACCCCGCGACCGTGGGAGCCGACTCCGCCGACCGGATCGCCGTCGCCCACCACGGCGACGAGGCCATCGCGCTGGTCCCGCTGCCCGCCGGGCCGCTGCCGGACAGCGAGGACGAGGGCACCACCAGCATCGGGCTGCACGCCGACGCGCTGCTCGCGGCGGTGCGCGACCCGCTGTCGTCCGGTCTCGCCGACGACGGCCGCCTCACCCTGGGCGTCAGCGCGGCCGTGCACTCGGCCGAGGGGCTGCGCGGCGCCCTGGAGGAGGCCCGCCACGCCCGGCGGGTCGCCGCCGCCCGCCCGGGCCGCGTGTGCGCCGCGGGCCACCACGAGCTGGCCTCCCACGTCCTGCTCCTCCCGTTCGTCCCGGACGACGTCCGCCGCGCCTTCACGGCCCGGCTGCTCGATCCGCTGCGCGACTACGACCGCCGCCACCGCGCCGAGCTCATCCCCACGCTGGAGGCGTTCCTCGACTGCGACGGCTCCTGGACCCGCTGCGCGACCCGGCTCCACCTGCATGTGAACACCCTGCGCTACCGGGTGGGCCGGATCGAGCAACTGACCGGCCGCGACCTGTCGCGTCTGGAGGACAAGCTCGACTTCTTCCTGGCGCTGCGGATGTCGTAGGGCGCGGAGGACCCTGGATCGCGGGTCGGGAGGGTTCCGGAAGGGACCCTCCCGACCCGCTCCGTTCTCCGGGGCGGAAATCCCCCGCTTGGCGGAGGCCGCCCGAGGACCACCCGCCCGGCCCAACGTGGTCGAGCGGTTCGGCGAGATTCATCTCTTCGGGGGAATCGGGGAACTGACGGTTCCGAAGGTGACGCCCCTGGTCGGCGACGGTGCCCGTGCGGACGCGGTCGTGGGGGCCGACGGAGCCCGGTCCCGTCGGATCGGTCACGGGGCGCGACCGGGCGCCGCCGTCCGTATACCGGTACCCGCACGGCTCTTGTGAATTCATTCACCTGACCTCTTGGCCCGGCCCACCCGTTCGTGTTGAGATGCGGGCCTGACTCAACAGCTCAATGGCGCGCTCGGGGAGGGCAATGTGGCGGACACCGCCATGTCTGGTTCCGAAACGACGGGTGGCGACGATCCGTCCCCTGCCTTCGGCGGGAGGACGCCCATGGAGACCGCCATATGGCGGCTCCGCTCACGCGGCTGTTGGACGGACGCGGCCGCTCTGCTCGCGCCGCGTGCGGCGGAACCCGCGGCGGCCCTGGAACGGGCGGCCCTGCTGATCGAGCGCTGCCTGTACACCGAGAAGGGCTGGGCCGAGGCGGAGGAGGCCCTGCGGGCGGCCGAGGCGGTCGCCCAGAGCGACGAGGAGCGCGGGGCCGCGGCATGCGAACGCGGCTATCTCGCCTACGCGTCGACGCTGCTCGGCGTACGGGACAGGGCCGACGAGGCCACCGCGGCGCTGGGCCGGGCGGCCGCGCTGATCAACCCCTCGGCAGAAGGGCGTCCGCTGCTGGACTTCCGGCGCGGGCTGATCGCCCAGAACCTCGGCGACTCGCCCGACGCCGCCCGGGCCGCGTTCCGGCGCGCACACGCGGGTGCGACGGACCGCGGGGACACCTTCCTTCTCTCCTCCACCTGGCGACATCTGGCCGGAATCGCCCTGCGTGAGGGCGAGTTGGCGGAGGCGAGACGGGGCTTCGCGGAGTCACTGAGGATCCGCGAGGAGCTCGGGTTCCTGGTGGGCACGGCTCCCGCCCTGACCTCCCTCGCGGCCACCGAGACGGAGCCGGAGGCGGGCCGACTGCGGGCCGAGGCGGGCCGGCTCTTCCGCCTCCTGGGCGGAGTGCCCACCTGGCTCTCGGCCCAACTCGCTCCCCAGATCGCGACATGACGGAGCATCACATCCGCTGACGCGTCCCCTCGTCCAGGCGCAGGAGCGCCTCGTCCATCCCCGCGACCAGTCCCCCGTCCGGAGCGATCACCACCGCACGGACGGGCGGGCCCGGGCGGAAGGTCAGGCGCTCCTTCGTGTCGAGGTGGTGGAGCTCGATCAGGCCGTCGGCCCAGGCGATCGCGAGCGAGGGGCCGTCGGCCGTCGGGGCCGCGTGCAACGCCACCACCGGGCACGGGCGTTCGACCAGGGGCTCGGGGTGCGGGTCCTGGCCGGGGGTCCAGAGCCGGACCGTGCCGTCGAGGCCCCCGCTGCACAGGAAGGGGGTGGGCGGTGCCTCGACAGCGGTGACAGCCGTGACCCGGCCGCTGTGCAGCGCGGCCTGGTGAATGCCCGTCAGCCCGAAGGCATGCACGGACCCGAGCCGGTCGCCCACGACCACGGATCCGCTGATCGCCGCCAGCGCCGTGCCCGGATGTCGGGTGAGGGTGGCCGCGACGGCCGCGGTCAGCCGCTCCAGGTAGGGCGGGCGCGGTCCGGGCAGCCCGCGCACCGTGTGCAGTCGGCCGCGTTCGTCGAGGAGCAGGAGGGTCCCGTCCGGCGCGGGCGCGAGCGTCTTGATCCGGCGGGCCGGGCTGGCGAAGGTCTGGCCGGCGGGGGTCCCGTCGGAGGTGCGCAGCAGGTGCACGGCGTCTGTCGGGCCCGCGACGAGGAGGCGGTCGCCGATCGTCCCGAGCGCCGTGACGGGCCCCGGCCACGGAGGCGTCAGATCTCCCCGGACCCGGGTCCACCGGACCCGCCACGCGGCGTCCGCGGCGAGGTCCCGAAGCGCGGGACGGAGACGGGGGTCGGCGCCGTCGCCGAGCGCGCCGAGCAGCACCAGCGCCCGGCCCGCGGGCTCCTGGTCGCGGCAGAGGGACTGTCCGGCGCGGAGCCAGGCGGAGCGCAGACCACCGCGGTCGTCGCCGGAACCGCCCGTGTATCCGGTGGTCACGAGCAGCGGATCGGCCGCGCACACGGCGCGGGGATCGGCGAGATCGACCGGCGGGCGCGCGAACCGCTCCGCCGTCCGGCCGGCCCCCCGCGCGGGGGCACCGTCCGCCTCGGCGGGCTCGGACACCTCCACCACCGTGGCGCGGCGCGCGGCGAGGAGGCTGTGGGCGGGGGTGTCCGCGCGCACCTCCACGGCGAGCCGGATCCGGCCCAACTCGGACAGCTCTCCGAAGAGTTCGGCGATTCCCTCCGGCTCCGCAGCCTCGTGCAGGTCCGTCAGGACGAGGACCGCGCGGCGCGCCTCGGTGGTGGCGAGGACCTGGACCAGTTCGCCGGGTGTCCTCGCCACGACGCCGAGCCGGTTCGCGATCGTCCAGGCCGTACCGAGCGTGCTCTGTCCGGCGAGCGGGATCAGTTCGCGGGTCGATCGCCGACGGCGGGCGCCGGGCCGGCCGCCGTGCGCGGCGAACCAGGCGAGGAGCGCGGACTTGCCGCGGCGGGGACCACCGGTGACCAGACAGAGCCGGGGCGCGTCCGGGGCGGTGAGCCAGCCGAGCAGGGCCGTCGCCTGGGCTTCCGTACCGGCGGCGGGGCGCTCCCCGCGGACGGATCCGGTCACGTGCGCCGTCCCCGTGCCGGGGACGGAGTCGCGGACGGCATGGGACACCTCACGGACGGCGCTGTGCGAGCGGGCTGACGGCAACGACCTTAGTCGTCAGCCCTGCGATCCGGTGAAGTGCTCCCGTACGAGTGACTGCACGACGGTGAGGTCCTGGGCGATGAGGGCGTCGAGGAGGGCGGTGTGTTCCGCCGCGTCCGCGACCAGTTCGCCGTGGCGGGTCGCCGGAGCGCTCATCAGGGGCCACTGGGAGCGGCGGTGGAGGTCGTCGGCGATGACGAGGAGCTGTTCGTTTCCGGCCAGGGAGAGGACGGCGCGGTGGAAGGCGCGGTCGGTCTCGGCGTAGTGGGCGCGGTCGCCGCGGGCGGCGGCGGCCGAGGTGGCCTCGGCGAGCGGGCGGAGCTCGGACCAGCGGGCGGCCGGGACGGTACGGGCCAGGCGGAGCATGACCGGGATCTCGATGAGCGCGCGGACCTCGGCGAGTTCGGCGAGTTCGCGCGGGGTGCGCCGGGTGACGCGGAAGCCGCGGTTCGGCACCACCTCGACGGCGCCCTCGGTCGCCAGCTGCTGCATGGCCTCGCGCACGGGGGTCGCCGAGACCCCGAAGCGTTCGGCGAGGACGGGGGCGGAGTACACCTCGCCGGGGACCAGTTCGCCGGAGACGAGGGACGTGCGCAGGGCTTGGAGGATCTGCCCACGCACGGAGTGGCGGCGGACGGGACGCGGGGCGAGCCCGGGCGCGGGCGGCTCGCTGTGGGTGTGCTCGCCGCGTGAGGGCGCGGAAAGGGTCTCCGAGGGGTGCGCCGGGGGTACGTCCCTGCCGCCCCGCGCCTGGCCGGGTACGGCGCCGCGCGCCTGTTCCGAGACGCCGCCGCGTGCCTGTCCGGGCACCCGTGCGGCGCCGTCGAGCGGAGGGTACGGCTCCTCAAGCGCCCGCTCGCGCGCTCTGCCCTGCTCCACCCGGGTCCTCCTGCGGGGTCGTGCCGGGCCCGGCTCGCGATACCGGTGCCCCCTGTGCACCATATGCGAGACAGGACCGCATCGGGGGGTTCAGGGCTTGCCCGCCGGACGGTAGGGGCAAACTTCGATCGCGTCGGGTAAGGTAAGGCTAACCTGCTAACGATCGCGATTCGGTGGTCCCCTATGGCCGTCCCCGCTCTGCTCCCCGCCCCTTTCACCTCGCCCGTCGCGGCTTCCTACGCCCGCCTCGGCGAGGTGTTCTCCGGCCTGCGGATAGAGGAGCTGGACCAGGCCGAGCAGGCTCCCAGGGGCGGCGGCTGGGTCGGCGCGGAGGAACTGGCGGCCGGGGGCGCCGCCCTCGACGCCTTCCTCGCCTGGGACAACGCCCAGGTGCTCCGCGACTACGGTCAGCAGGCCCGCCCCGACGTGGTCGCCAGTTTCGGACTGCACCGGTACGCCTGGCCGGCCTGCCTCCTGGTCACGGTCCCCTGGTTCCTGCACCGCCGGGTCCCCCGGATGCCCGTCAGGAACGTCGCCTTCCAGCGGGCCCTCGGCAGGATGACCGTCCGCGTCGAGGAGTTCGCCTGCCTGCCGGGCGATCCCGCCGCCACCCTGCCCGGCGCCCGGGTCGTCCCGGACGAGGAGGCGCTGCGCGCCGAGGTCCGGGACTCGCTGGCCGAGCACTTCGAGGCCGTCCTGGCCGGCTTCGGGTCGCGGATGCGGCGCGGAAGGCGGGCGCTGTGGGGCATGGCCACGGACGAGATCGTCGAGGGGCTCTGGTACATCGCGGCGCTGCTCGGCGAGGAGGAGCGGGGGATGCGCGAGCTGGAGCTGCTGATGCCCGGCACGGCCAAGCCGTACGCGGGCTCCGCCGGCTTCCGCGAGCTCGCCGGTTCGGTGGACGCCGACGGGGCGACCCGTTCGACTCGGGACCGCGCCACCTGCTGCTTCTTCTACACCCTGCGCCCCGAGGACACCTGTCTGACGTGCCCGCGCACCTGTGACGCCGAGCGGGTCCGCCGGCTCGCGGCGACCGCCTGACACTCCCGTGGGAATACGCCACCCGTACGGGTGACGTCGCTCGAACGCAACTCCCTTTGCCCGTGCGGCCGTTCGACCAGATGGCACCTATTCGTATGCCCTCCGGTCCCAATGGCGTGCTCTTGCCGCGAAACCCCTCGTGGGCCTCCCGAGGTCGGCCAATATGGGCGGCCGAAAGGCCCTACCGCGATGCAAGGGACACCGCATGAGACTGACCGACATATCGCTGGACTGGCTGCTTCCGGGTGGCGTGATGGTGGCCGGAGTCCTGACGGCGGTGGCGGTGCTCGCGCGCGGCAAGCGCGCCGGTGACCAGGCCGCGGCCGAGGACTCCTGGGAGCGCAGCGAGGAACGCCGCAGACGCAAGGAAGCGATCTACGGAACGGCCTCCTACGTCCTGCTCTTCTGCTGTGCGGCCGTCGCCGCCGCACTCTCCTTCCACGGGCTCGTCGGCTTCGGCCGGCAGAACCTCAACCTCACCGGCGGCTGGGAGTACCTCGTCCCGTTCGGGCTCGACGGGGCGGCGATGTTCTGCTCGGTCCTCGCGGTCCGCGAGGCCAGCCACGGCGACGCGGCGCTCGGCTCGCGCCTTCTCGTGTGGACGTTCGCGGGCGCGGCGGCCTGGTTCAACTGGGTCCACGCTCCCCGGGGCCTGGGCCACGCGGGCGCCCCGCAGTTCTTCGCCGGCATGTCCCTCTCGGCGGCGGTCCTCTTCGACCGGGCCCTCAAGCAGACCCGCCGGGCGGCGCTGCGCGAGCAGGGCCTGGTGCCCCGCCCGCTTCCGCAGATCCGCATCGTGCGGTGGCTGAGGGCGCCGAGGGAGACCTTCGCGGCCTGGTCGCTGATGCTGCTCGAAGGCGTACGGACGCTGGACGAGGCGGTCGACGAGGTCCGCGAGGACCGTCGCGAGAAGCAGCAGAACCGGCTCCGCAGGCGCGATCAGGAGAAGCTGGACCGGGCCAGGCTGCGGGCGATCAACCGGCAGCACCGGGCCTTCGGGCTCGGCCGCGGCGGCCGTCAGGTCGAGATGCCGGCGCTGAACTCCGGCGCGGCATCGGTGGGTTCGGCGGGCTCCGCGACGGCGTCCGTGGGGACGCCCGTCGCGGAGCCCGCCATAGCCGAGCCCGGACAGCTGCCGCTTCGACACCGGCCCTCCCTCCAGGCCGTGCAGGGTACTGAGCCCAGGACGGTGGACCTCACCGCCGAGGACGACACCCAGGCGCTGCCCCGGCTCGACTCCCTGGAGCGCAAACTCAAGGATCTGGAGCAGCAGTTCGGCTGAGGCCGGACGCGCGAACGGCGGGGCCGGCTGTCAGGCGGCCCCGCCGTTCAGTTCGAACCACACCACCTTGCCCACGCCGTGGTCCTCCACTCCCCAGGAGTCGGCGAGCTCCTGGACCAGGACGAGACCCCGTCCGTGCGTACCGTCGTCGGCGATCGGTACCCATGGCTCGGGCAGTCCGGGGACGAAGTCGCGTACTTCGACCCGGAGGCTGTCGGGGACGACGGTGGCGGTGACGACCGCCCCGTGATCCGTGTGGATCAGTGCGTTGGTGACCAGCTCACTGGTGAGCAGCTCCGCCACGTCGGAGGCGCCCGGGCCGCCCCATGTCCGCAGCATCGCCCGTAACGCGTGACGCACCTCCGGCACCGCGGTGAGATCCGCGCATCCCACCTTTCTGAGCAGTTGAGTCGGCTGTCTCGCCTCCCCGGCCATAACCCCCACCCACATATCGGAACGACGCTCCTCGAACAGGCTCACGGGATGCATGCCCCACAGGCCGTCGCGCATTCATGCCGGAGCGTCACCGAAGGGCGCGGCGCCTACGGGCAGCTGTTGCGGGTGTCTCCGGCGTCGGTCGAGCAGGTGTCGAAGCCGAGGCCCCCGAACGCCTGGTCGTTGCCGGTGACACCGTCCCGGGTGTCGAGGTTGTCGTTGCCGGAGTCGCCGTTGAGGCGGTCGTTGCCGCTCTGGCCGATGAGCCGGTCGCCGCCGTTGCCGCCGTTGACCACGTCGTTGCCGGGGCCGGCGTGGACGGTGTCGTTGCCGCCGCCCCCGTTGACGGTGTCGTTGCCGCTGAGCGCGCAGATCACGTCGTTGCCGAAGGTTCCGGTCAGCGTCTCGCCGGTGCTGCGGCCGATGATCGTGCAGCCCCGGGAGTTGTTCACCGTGGTGGTCGCGGTGGCGGTGTTGTCGCCCGGCACGGGGTCGGCCTCGGCCGCCGTCACCGTCACCCGGTCGGTCAGGGTGCCGGTCGCCCGGGGTTCGGCGACCACCGTGACGGTGGCGGAGGCACCCGGGGCGATGCTGCCCAGGCCGCAGCTCATGGTGGTGGCGTTCACGGTGCAGGGGCCGCCCTGACCGGGAGTGGCCGACAGGAGGGTGCCGGAGGCTCCGGTCAGGGTGTCGGAGACGGTGACCCCGGTGGCGGTGGTCGTGGTGCTCCGGTTGGTGACCCGGACGGTGTACGTGGCCTGGTCACCGATGCTGATGGTGGCGGGTCCGGTCTTGGTGACCGCCAGGTCCACGGTGGGCGGCACGGGCGTGCCGGTGACCGAGTAGCGGGCCACCGCGTGGTTGTCGCTGCCGTTGCCGGCGACGACGATCCTGCCGTCGGTCTGCAGGGCCACCGCGCGGCCCTCGTCCCAGTTGCCCTCGAAGTCGGTGGTCACCCGGCCGTCGCCGCCGCCGAAGTCGCCGTCCAGGGTGCCGGCCGTGGTGAACCGGGCGAGGGCGAAGTCGCCGTTGGCGACGCCCGCGACAACGATCTTGTCGTCGTCCTGGAGCGCCATGTCGTGGCCGGTGGCGCCGTTGCCGCCGAACCCGGTGGTCACCGTGCCGTCCCCGGCGAAGGTGGGGTCGAGGTCTCCGTTGCCGTCGTACCGGGCCACCGCGAACTGGGTGCCGACCCCCGTCCCGTGGGACCCGGCCGCGACGATCCTGCCGCCGGCCGCGAGCTCCACGCCCTCGACCGCGTTGCCGAACGGGGTCGACACCTGGCCGTTGTCACCGAAGGTCGCGTCCCGGCCGCCGAACTCCATGTAGAGGCGCACCAGCGCGAATCCGGCGGGGCTGGAGCCGCCCGCGACGATCGTCTCGCCGCCGTACACGGCCAGGGAGTGGATCGCCGAGTCGCCGCCGGCGAAGGGGAAGACGGCCTTGCCCGAGTTGTCCTCGCCGAAGACGTCCAGGCCCCCGGTGGCGGTCAGCCGGGTGACCATGGCGTCGCCGTCGTAGGAACCGCCGATGAGGATGCTGCCGTCGGTACCCGGCATCACCGCGTGGCCGATGACCGGGACGGCGTCGCCGAAGCCGGTGACGACCTTGCCGTCGCCGTCGAAGGTGGTGTCGAGGGAGCCGTCCGCGTTGTAGCGGGCCGCCGCCAGCTGGGGCCGGCCGTCGGCGGTGTCGCTGCGGCCCACCGCCACGAGCTTGCCGGGGCCCGCCAGGGTCAGGGCGTGGGCCTCGTCGTCGGTGGAGCCGCCGAAGTCGGTGTGGACGATGCCGTCCCCGCCGCCGAAGGTGGTGTCCAGGGTGCCGTCGGGGTTGTAGCGCACCAGGATGAAGTCGTTGGGGCCGTCGAAGTCGAAGCCGATGCCGAGCGTGACGATCTTGCCGTCCGGCTGGATCACCACGTCCCGGCTGTCCTCGATGGCGGCGGTGTCCGTGATCACCTTGCCGTCGCCGCTGAAGGTGGGATCGAGGTCACCCGGGGCCGCGGTCGCCGCTCCGGGCAGGCTGATGAGCAGCGCGAGGGTCGCGGCGCCGACCGTGGCCGCGCGCGCGGCCCTGCGCCGTGGGGAAGGAAGGGACATGAGGAAGTACTCCGTCTGTCGGTGACTGGGGCCCACAGCCTTCTGTGGTGTCGGCGGCCACGACGGACGGCATGACGGGGCTGCGCCCCACTGGACCCCGGGTTCCACCCCCAGGGGTGAGCCCGTCAGGGGCGGGGCACGTTGCGGAGGTTGGAGCGGGCCATCTGGAGCATGCGGCCGACACCGCCGTCCAGGACGATCTTGCCGGCGGAGAGGGCGAAACCGGACACCATCTCGCGGCTGATCTTCGGCGGGATCGAGAGGGCGTTCGGGTCGGTGACGACGTCGACGAGGGCGGGTCCCTTGTGCTTGAAGGCGTCCTTGAGGGCGCCGGCGAGCTGCTTGGGCTTCTCGACACGGACGCCGTAGGCACCGGCCGCGCGGGCGATCGCGGCGAAGTCGGGGTTGCGGTTGGTCGTCCCGTAGGAAGGGAGTCCGGCCACCAGCATCTCCAACTCCACCATGGAGAGGGAGGAGTTGTTGAAGAGCACGATCTTCACGGGCAGGTCGTACTGGACCAGGGTGAGGAAGTCCCCCATCAGCATGGTGAATCCGCCGTCTCCGGACATGGAGATCACCTGGCGGGAGCGGTCCGTGAACTGCGCGCCGATGGCCTGCGGCAGGGCGTTGGCCATCGAGCCGTGCGAGAACGAGCCGATGATGCGGCGGCGTCCGTTGGGTGAGACGTAGCGCGCGGCCCACACGTTGCACATCCCGGTGTCGACGGTGAACACGGCGTCGTCGTCGGCGAGTTCGTCCAGGACGGAGGCCACGTACTCGGGGTGGATCGGGACGTGCTTCTCCACCTTGCGGGTGTACGCCTTGACGACGCCTTCGAGCGCGTCGCTGTGCTTCTTCAGCATCCTGTCGAGGAAGCGCCGGTCCGACTTGGCCCGTACGCGCGGGGTGAGGCAGCGCAGCGTCTCCCGGACGTCGCCCCAGACGGCGAGGTCGAGCGTGGAGCGGCGCCCGAGGCGTTCGGGCCGGACGTCCACCTGGACGATCTTGACGTCGTCCGGCAGGAAGGCGTTGTACGGGAAGTCGGTGCCCAGCAGGATCAGCAGGTCGCACTCGTGGGTCGCCTCGTAGGCGGCTCCGTAGCCGAGCAGACCGCTCATGCCGACGTCGAAGGGATTGTCGTACTGGATCCACTCCTTGCCGCGCAGCGCGTGACCGACGGGCGACTTCACCCGCTCGGCGAACTGCATCACCTCGGCATGGGCCCCGGCGGTGCCGCTGCCGCAGAAGAGCGTCACCCGATCGGCGGCGTCGATCATCCGCACCAGGGCGTCGATCTCGGCGTCCCCCGGACGGACGGTCGGCCGCGAGGTGACGAGCGCGGTCTCCCACGCCTTCTCCGGGGCCGGCTCGGAGGCGATGTCGCCGGGCAGCGACACGACGCTGACCCCGCCCTGTCCCACGGCGTGCTGGATGGCGGTCTGCAGCAGCCGGGGCATCTGTGCGGGGTTGGAGATCAGCTCGCTGTAGTGGCTGCATTCGGTGAAGAGCCGGTCGGGGTGCGTCTCCTGGAAGTAGCCGAGTCCGATCTCGCTCGACGGGATGTGCGAGGCGAGCGCGAGGACGGGGGCCATCGAGCGGTGCGCGTCGTACAGGCCGTTGATGAGGTGGAGGTTTCCCGGGCCGCAGGAGCCGGCGCAGGCCGCGAGCCGACCGGTGATCTGTGCCTCGGCCCCGGCGGCGAAGGCGGCGGCCTCCTCGTGCCTGACCTGGATCCAGTCGATGTCGGGGGTACGGCGGATCGCGTCGACGACGGGGTTCAGACTGTCGCCGACGACTCCGTACAGCCGTCGGACGCCCGCCCGGACGAGGATGTCGACGAACTGCTCCGCGACGTTCTGTTTGGCCATGCGTCCATCAACACACGGGCCGGGGCGTTACGCCTCCCAGACGGCCACGCCCGTACGGTCATCGGCGTAGCCCGTCACCCTGAGCTGCACGTCGGCGAGGAACGTGGCGAGCCCGGGCGGCTCGGGAGCGGCCCAGCGCTCGGCCAGCTCCCTGGCGAGGGCGGCCTCGCCGCGCATCGGCTCGGCGAACCCGTTCGACGCGAGGAGCAGGGTGTCCCCGGGGCGGGCGACGGAGGCGCGGAAGCGGAACGGTTCGGCGGGGGGCGGGAGGGGTTCCTCCACGAAGGGCGCGCCCGGGGGGCCGGTGACACCGAGCCTCATGGTGTGGCGGTCGCCCTCCTCCGTCTCCGCGGGGGGCGATCCGAAGCCGACGACGGGTGCGCCGCTGAGCGCGGCCGCTTCGGGGATCAGCGGCTCTATGTCCTGCCAGGCGCCGTCCCGGAGCCGGAAGAGCCCGCCGCGGCCGATGCCGAAGAAAACGCGGGTGCGGCAGTCGGGGTCGGCGGAGAGGAGCAGGCAGCGCAGGCTCGCGGTGTACTCCCCCGGTTCGACGCCCAGTTCGGCGGCGCGGGCGCGGAGTCTGCCGAAGGTGCGGTCGGTGAGGCGGTGGAGCCCGGACTTCAGGTCTCCCCGGCGGCCGGCCCGGATGTCCTCGGAGAGCCGTGCGTGGCTGCGGCCGACGGCCTCGCCGATCCAGCGGCAGGCGTCGGCCGCGGCGAGATGGCCGGCGTCGGCGGTACGGGCGCCGCCGGCCACCGCGACGAGGACGAGGGCGGCCTCGTCGCGGCCGAAGCGGGCGGTGAGCAGGGCGTCCCTTCGTGGGTCGCCGCGGTAGCGGGCGGAGTCACCGCGCAGGGAGGCGGCGCGCAGGGTGTAGCTGCCGTAGCGGGCGCCGTCGAGGACGGTGTCGGCGACCAGGTCGAGGAGGTCGTCGGGCCGTGCGGCGGGCAGCGCGGTGGGCTCGGGCTCGTAGGTGGGCGGTCTGGTGCCGATGTGCGCGGTACGGGGTCGGGGCACGGGCGGGTGGGCGGTCGCCGGGGCGGTGTCGCCCTCCGGACGCCGTTCCGGCCCGGGTGGCACCGTGTCGTCGGCCCGCGCGGCGGGCTCCGGTGGCGCGGGCGGGGCGGCCGCCTCGGGTACGGCCGGGTTCTCCGGTGGAGGTGGCGGAGCGTCGTCGGCCCGCTCGGCGGGCGGCGGTGGCGGGGTGGCCGGTGGTGCCGGGAAGGCGCGGGGGCCGGGGGGCGGGTCGTCGAGGGGCTCCCAGGGGGCCCGGGGCGGCTGCGGCGTCTCGGGGCGCGTCGCCTCTGACGCCGAGTCGAAGCGGTCGTCGAGCGTGTCACCCGTCGCGTCCGGCGCCGTGTCCGGCGCCGTGCCGTCGTAGAGCTTGTCCCACCAGTTGTCCCCCTGCTGAGTCATGCCCTTATTGTCCACCGCGCAGGCCGCCAGAAAACGGGACATGACGAAAAAGGGGGTCCGCCGGGCGACCCCACCCCCCACGGGAAGGACGCCCGGCGGACCGGCGTGATCAGCGCACGTCGTAAGCGCGGACCACGGTCTGGGTGACGGAGTTGCCGTTGGCGTCCGTCAGTTCGGTCTTCAGGGTGACCGGCTTGCCGGCCGCGCCCGCGTGGTTCACGGTCGCGGTCCAGGCGCCGCCCTGTCGTGAGACCTGTGCCTCCGTCCAGGTCGTGCCTCCGTCGTAGGAGTACGAGAGCCCGGCCGAGGTGAGCGCGGCTGCCTGGTAGCCGGCGTGGCCCGTCGCGGTGAGGCCGATCTTCTGGCCGTCGGTCGCGGCGAGGGTCTTGAGTCCGTCCTCCGGAAGGGTGTACCGGGGGAAGAGAATCGGGATGCCTTGAGAGTAGACGCTCTCGTCGAGCTGGGAGGTGAATTTCCAGACCGAGTTGACGGATGTGGAGCGGTTCCACACCCTGCTGCCGATCTTCATGGTGTTCTGTTCGAGCGTGTACGTGCCGCGCTCGGACGGGACTTCGAAGACCCCGAACGGCCATCCGGTCTCACCGAGCGGCAGGCCGTCCTTGCTCAGGCGGAGGTTGCCGATGTCGCCGAAGGAACCGGGCTGGGCGTAGTGGGTGTTGTCGCCCCACATGGCGTTCGCGAAGCCGATGAGGTTGCCCTGCCGCTCGGAGACGAGGACGGGCTTCCCGGCCGCGTCGAGCGGGGCGGTCGGGGTGACGACGCCGTCGTACCAGCGCTCGGTGCGCTTCTGGCCCGGCCGGTAGGCGTGCCGTGCGCCCATCATGAACTCGCCGAAGGGGAAGCTGGACGAGAGGACCGTCTCCCAACGGGTGTCCCCCGTCGTGTAGTACTCGGTCCGGGTGCCGGGCGCCGGGACCGCCTCGATCGCGCCGAAGTGGACGGCGGTGCCGTCGGGCCGGTGGGCCGCCGGGCTGTCGATGAAGTCGGTGGCGACGCCCATCGAGCCGTAGGTCGACTCGGTGCGGCCCAACAGGCCGTCACGGACCCGGTAGTTCTTGTCGCCCCGGATCGGGCCCGACTCGGGGAAGGCGAGGTTGTAGACGTACGGGCTCTTCGCCGTGGCCTTCCAGGAGAGGGTGACCTCGCCCGCGGCGACCTCGGCGAGCAGCGCCGCGCCCTCGGTGGAGTCGACGGCGAGGACCGGGAATCCGGCTCCGACGAAGCCGGCGGTCGGGTACCAGCGGGCGGTCGAGGTGCGGTACGCGAGGACCGCGACGGCGCCCGCCGCCTCGGCGTTCCGTGCGACGGTGACCGCGCTGGTGGAGGTGTCGGGGAAGCGGACCAGGGCGACGCGGCCCCGGACGCCGGCGGCGGTCAGTTCCTCGGGGGTTCCGGCGCCGGCGTCGACGAGCCGGGCGGAGCCCGTGCCGTCGAGGTTGTCGGAGCCCAGGGAGGCGGTGACGGGGTGCAGGACCATGCCGCCGGCGGTCTTCAGCTCGTCGATCTGCGGGGCGGCGGTGCGCCAGTAGCTGCCGAACTCGAAGTCGCCTTCGGTGGCGCGCCCTTCGACCGAGGCGTAGTAGCCGCGGATCGAGCGGGTGCCGGCGGCGGTGCCGGAGTGCATCCAGGTGTCGTCCCAGGAGCGGGAGAACGCCAGGGTGGTGCCGCGCTGGTCACCGGGCCGGTCGGTCCGCACCGACAGCCTGTGGGCCCCGCGGGCGTCGAGGACGACGGTGATGTCCTTCTTCACCTCGATCTGCGGGTGGGCCAGATAGCTGAGCGAGTCGTTCAGCGTGGCGCCCTCGCCCGCGTCGGGGGTGGTGACGAAGGAGGTGAGGAAGTAGCTGCCGGGCCGCACCTGGAAGACCTGGTCGGCGGAGCCGTCGTTGAACCGCCGCTCTCCGCTCGCGGTGTCGGTGCCGATGAGGTCGACGGAGGACGCGCCGTCGGCGGGCCTGCCCTGACGGTCGATCAGCTTGACGCGCAGGGTGACCGTCTCGGGCTGCACATGGAGCGAGAACGGCGTCGAGACGTGCAGGCCGTCACGGCCGGTGGCGACGACGCGTCCGGTGACGTCTCCGTACTGGGCACGCTCCAGGCGCGCGGCCGGGTCCAGCTCCAGCGGGACCCGGACGGTCGCGCCGGCCGGGACGGTGACCGTGCGCTGCGCGAGCCGGGCGAGGGAGGACCGGACACGGGAGCCGTCGTTGCCGGTGAGCTTCTCGACTCCGAGCGTCAGGGTGACGGCTTGGTCGGAGGTGTTGGTGTACGGGACGGAGACCGAGGTGCGGTCGCTGCCGTCCTGGGGCCAGTGGAAGGTGCCGCCCTGGACCGCGGCGGCTCCGAGGACCGTCTGGTCGATCGCCTCCTTGACGTCCAGGCGGCCGCCGCCGACCTCGCGTACGTCGCCCGGGACGTCGCTCCGCGCGGAGGAGACCAGGGCGGCCTTGATCCGCTGGGCCGTCCAGTCCGGGTGGCGCTGCTTGACGACGGCGGCGGCGCCGGCGACGTGCGGGGTGGCCATCGACGTACCGGACATGGCCCGGTAGGCGTACACGCCGCGGCCGCCGGCCGCGGCCGCGGATATGCCGACGCCGGGCGCCGCGATCTCCGGCTTCAGGGTGTGGCCGAGGGTCGTCGGGCCGCGGCTGGAGAAGGACGCGGTGGAGTCGTCGCGGTCGGTGGCGCCGACGGTGAGGACGCTCGGGGCGCAGCCGGGTGAGGAGACCGTGTTGAGCGCGGGGCCGGTGTTGCCCGCGGCGACGACGAACAACGTGCCCTCGTTCCGGGCGAGTTCCTCGGCGGCGATGCTCATCGGGTCGGTGCAGTCGGTCTCGGACGGGTTGCCGAGGCTCATGGAGACGACGTCGGCACCCTGGGCCACGGCCCACTCCATGCCCGCGATGATCCAGGAGGTGGCGCCGGAGCCGGAGTCGTCGAGGACCTTGCCGTTGAGGAGTTCCGCGCCGGGCGCGACGCCCTTCTTCGCGCCGCCGCTCGCCGCGCCGGAGCCGCCGACCGTGGAGAGGGTGTGGGTGCCGTGGCCCTGACGGTCCTCGGCGCTGTCGGACTCGGTGAAGTTCTCCGAGGCGACGATCCTGCCCTTGAGGTCGGGGTGCTCGACGTCGGCGCCGGTGTCGAGGACGGCGACCTTGGTGCCCTTGCCGTCGAATCCGGCCGCCCACGCCTCGGGGGCGTGGACCTGCTGGGTGGAGCGCTCCAGGGTGGCCTCGACCTTGCGGTCGAGCCAGAGCTTCTTCAGGCCGGTGGCGGAGCGGGCGGCGGGGGCGTTCACGTCCGCCCAGAAGGCGGCCGCCTGCTTCTTGTCCGCCTGGAGGGCGACGCCGTCGACGGCCTTGAGGACCTGGCCGCGCCGGGCTCCGCGCGGGGCCGCCGGGACGGAGCGGGCGAGGTCGGAGCCGTAGACGGCGATGAGGGGCAGCGTCTTCGAGCCGGCGTCGTCGTAGCCCTGCCGGATCAGGCCGGTGACGTTGAAGAGCTCCGCGTCGACACGGTCCGAGGCGAGGGCGGCCGAGGCGCCCTCGGGGTAGACGTACAGCTCCTGGCCCGAGCGCCGGGTCTGGACGAAGGGGACGGTGCCGTCCTCGCGGGGCAGCGCGGTGGCGCCCGGGTTCCCGGCGACGTCGCGGGTGACGACGACCCGGTCACCGGTGACCAGGGTGACCGTGGCGGTCCGTCCACCGGCGCGGGCGCCGTGCGCCTCGCCGCCCACCAGCGGTCGATCGCCGGCCGGGTCGTCCGGCGGCGAGGCGGCCGTGGACGGCGCGACCGCGGTGACGGCCAGGACGGCGGCGGTCGCCACTCCCAGGGCCGTACGCGAAATCGGGCGCATCGCTCTCCCCCATCTGATTCCGGGCAGGGGCGGGCGAACGGCCCGAACCCGGAGGCTGTCGGTGCTGCGGTGGCGCCACATTGGCAGAGGTGAGGGTGGTGCAGGGATGATGTGCGCGGCGGGAATGCGCCGTGGCCGATTCCCGCCAGGGGGCCAACGGAACGAATACGTCCGGTGGGCGTCCCGGGAATGTCCGGGACGCCCCGGGACGTCCGGCGAGGGGTGGGCAGCAATGCTGGGAGCGATAGGGCTCGACGAGAGGCAGGAGTCCGCGTACCGCGCGCTCGTCGCGCTGGGCGCGGCCGAGGTGACGGACCTGGCGCACCGTCTCGCGCTGCCCGAGACGGACACCGAGCGGGCGCTGCGGCGGCTGGAGTCGCAGGGTCTCGCCGCCCAGTCCTCGGCGCGAACCGGACGGTGGGTCGCCGCGCCCCCGGGGGTCGCCCTCGGAGCCCTGCTGACACAGCAGCGGCACGAGCTGGAGCAGGCCGAGCTGGCGGCGGCGCTGCTCGCGGAGGAGTACCGGGCGGAGGCGGCGGAACCGGCCGTCCACGACCTGGTCGAGGTGGTCACCGGCGCGAGCGCCGTCACCCACCGCTTCCTCCAGCTGCAGCTGGGCGCGGCCGAGGAGGTCTGCGCTCTGGTGACGGGCAAGCCGATCGCGGTGAGCGGCCTGGACAACGACGCGGAGGAGATGGCGGCCGGGCGGGGCGTGCGCTACCGGGTGGTCGTCGAGCGTGAGGTCCTGACCCTGCCGTCCGGGATCATCGAGCTGTCGGCGGCTCTCGGGCGGGACGAGCAGATCCGGGTGGTGGACCGGGTCCCCACCAAGCTGGTCGTCGCGGACCGGGCGCTGGCGATGGTCCCGCTGACCGGGCGGGGCGCGGAGCCCGCGGCCCTCGTGGTCCATGCCAGCGGGCTCCTGGAGTCGCTGATGGGCCTTTTCGAGGCGGTCTGGCGCGAGGCGCTGCCGTTGCGGCTCGGCGCGGGCGCGCAGGTCACGGAGGCGGAGGTGGCGGGCCCGGACGCGACGGACCTGGAGGTCCTCTCGCTGCTGCTGGCGGGCATGACGGACGCGAGCGTGGCCAAGCAGCTCGACCTGGGCCTGCGCACGGTGCAGCGCCGGGTGAAGGGTCTGATGGAGCTGACGGGCGTGACGACGCGGCTCCAGCTGGGCTGGCACGCGTACGAGAAGGGGTGGGTGGCGCGGGGGTGACCCCGCCTCCGGCGGCCGCTCGGCCCCGTGGGAGACCGGCGGCCGCCGGGCCCGCCCGCCCCTGGTGAAGCACCGTGCGGGCCGGCCGCCCGACCCCCCGTACGTACCCTGCGACCTGCGAGAAGATCATCGGTCCTGCACGCTGGGCAGATGGGTGTGTGGCAGCTGTTGCTCGTCGCGATGGTCATGCTGCTCGGCCTGTTCGGGGTGCTGGCTCCCGGCGTGCCCGGGCCGTGGCTGGTGTGGGCGGCCATGCTCTGGTGGTCCCTGAACGAGCAGAGCGGGCTCGCCTGGATCCTGCTCGTCTCCTCCACGGCGCTGCTGCTGCTCACCCAGGTGGTCGTGTGGCAGCTGCCGCAGCGCCGGATCCGGGGGGTCGGCATCACCCGGCGGATGGTGACCTATGCCGGTGTCGGCGCGTTCCTCGGTTTCTTCCTGATCCCCGTGCTCGGCGCGATCCCCGGTTTCATCGGCGGCATCTACCTCTCGGAGCGGCTCCGCCTCGGGGGCCACGGCCAGGCCAGGGCCTCCACCCGGACGGTGATGCGGGCGGCCGGGACGAGCATTCTCGTGGAGCTGTTCTCCTGCCTGCTGATCGTCGGGGCCTGGTTCGGCGCGGTGATCTGGGGCTGAGGTCCTAGGACGGATCGCCGATGCATCCGGGCGGGTCGGCGCGCGACCCTGGTGGCATGAGGGATTTCGAGGGATTCAGCGAGGACGAGCGCGCCTATCTGCGGACCCAGCGGCTGGCCCGGATGGCCACGGTCGACCCCGGCGGGCAGCCGCAGGCCAACCCGGTCGGCTTCTTCCCGCAGGACGACGGCACGGTGCTGGTCGGGGGTCTCGCGATGGGCCGCTCGAAGAAGTGGCGCAACCTCCGGGCGAACCCCAAGGTCGCGCTGGTGGTCGACGATCTGGCGAGCGTACGGCCCTGGCGGGTGCGCGGGGTGGAGATCCGGGGGGTGGCCGAGCTCCTGGTCGGACCGCACGAGCTCGGTCCGCACTTCAGCGAGCAGGTCATCCGGATCCACCCCCGCAGGATCCACAGCTGGGGCCTCACGCCCCCTTCGGAAGATCGATCTGGTACCTGATGAAGCCGGTGTTCCGGGCGACCCGGTCGTAGAGCCGGCGGGCGGTGGCGTTGGACTCCTGGGTGTTCCAGTAGACCCGGTCGCAGTCCCGTTCCCGCGCCCACTCCGTCACCGCGGCGATCAGGGCGCGGGCGACGCCCTTGCCGCGCGCCTCGGGGTCGGTGAACAGGTCCTGCAGGTAGCAGACGTCCGGCCCCGAGGTGCTGGGGTGGACGAAGAAGTGGGTGAGGCCGACGACCCTGCCGTCGACCCTCGCGGCGAGGGCGTGCAGCCGGGTGCCGTCCTGGAAGGCGGTCCAGGCCCGGTCGTACAGGGCGTCCGGCTCGCTGCGGCCGTAGAAGTCGATGTACGCGCGGAAGAGACGCTCCCAGGCGTCACGGTCGTCCGGTCCCAGCGGGCCGACGCCGATCGGGTGCTCATTGCTGATCATGAGTTCATTCTGCCGGTGCGGGGGCGAGCTCCAGGTACCGCAGGGCGTACGACCGCCAGGGCCGCCAGACCTCGGCGTCCCCGGCGCCCTCGGGAGCGACGTCGGGGTCGCCGAGAGCGCGCATCCGGATGACCGCGGCCTGGGCGGCCGTGACGCCGGGGACGGCCCGCAGGGCGCGTTCCGCCTCGTCGCGGTCGGCGCCCGGATCCAGGCGTACGGCTCCGGTGACGAGGGCCTGGGCGAGCGGCCCCGCGACGGGGTGCGCGGTGAGCGCGGCGGGCTCGGGGAAGACGTGGGTGAGGGTGCCGCAGGCGCTGTCGAGCGGCGTGCCGTGCGCGGGCACCAGCCGTGCCGCCTCGTCCGGGCCGACCAGGGTCCGTACGGCGAACTCCGCCGGGTCGGCGGCGCCCGGTGACCGTAGGCCGGGATGTGCCGCGACCCGGGCGGCGAGTGCGGGGTCGGCGCCGAGGCGCTCGGCGACGGCGTAGGGGTCGGCGTCGAGGTCGAGCAGGCGGCGCAGGCGCTGGACGGCGGTGGTGAGGTCGCGCAGTTCGGTGAGGTGGATCCGGGCGTCCAGCCAGGGCCCGGCGGAGCGCTCGTCGACGGAGGCGAGGCCGGCGCCGTACGGGAGGCGGAGCGTACGGCGGTAGGTGCGGGTGCCGGGTGTGCCGAGCACCTCCTCGACATGGGGCAGCGCCTCGGCGGCGAGCAGGTCGAAGACCTCGCGGGCGGCGTACGGGCCGCGGTGGGCGAGCCGCAGCGGTATCCCGGCCGCCAGGGCGGTGCGGGGCCCCGCACCGGTGCCGGACTCGGCGCGCAGCTCGGTGGGGGTGCGGGCGTAGATGCGCCGGATGGTGTCGTTGAACTGGCGGACGCTGGCGAATCCCGAGGCGAACGCGATGTCGGTGACCGGGAGCCCGGTGGTCTGCAGGAGCAGCCGGGCGGTGTGGGCCCGCTGGGCGCGGGCGAGGGCGACGGGGCCCGCGCCGAGCTCGGCGGTCAGCTGCCGCTGGACCTGGCGGGGGCTGTAGCCGAGCCTCCCGGCGAGCCCGGGCACGCCCTCCCGGTCGACGACCCCGTCCCCGATCATCCGCATCGCGCGCCCGACGACGTCGGCGCGGACGTTCCATTCGGCGGACCCCGGCACGGCGTCGGGGCGGCAGCGGCGACAGGCCCGGAAGCCGTGGCCCTGGGCGGCGGCCGCGGTGGGGAAGAAGGTGACGTTCTTCCGTTTGGGCGTCACGGCGGGGCAGCTGGGCCGGCAGTAGATCCCGGTCGTCCCGACGGCGAAGAAGAACGCGCCGTCGAACCGGGCGTCGCGGCTGCTGACCGCCTCGTACCGGGTGTCCTCGCTGGTGTCGTGGTCGCTCACGCCCTCCAGTGTGCGGGAGCCCCCGGGGCGCGGCTGGCGGTTTTCGGACACCACGCTGCCCGGGGGATCCCGCGTGCGGACGGCCGGAATCGGCCGTCCGCACCGGGTCACCGGTGCGCGTTCACCGGCCCGGGCTACCAGCCGCTCCGCGACTCCCGCGCACGGCCGCCGCGCTTGAGCTCCATCGCCGCACGGCCCTCCGCGCCCTTGCGCTTCCAGTCCTTGAGCATCTCGGCGCGGAGCCGGGCGTCCGTCTTGGCGACGATGCGCCGGTTCTCGCGGAGCAGCTTGCGGTAGCTCTCCAGCCTGCGCACCGCCAGTGAGCCGTCCTCGACGGCCGCCGTCACCGCGCAGCCCGGTTCGGCCTCGTGGGCGCAGTCGTGGAAGCGGCATTCCCCGGCCAGCCGCTCGATCTCGGAGAACACCTGGCCGACGCCGGTCTCGGCGTCCCAGAGGCCGACGCCGCGCAGGCCGGGGGTGTCGATGAGGACGCCGCCCCCGGGCAGCACGAGCAGGTTGCGCGTGGTCGTGGTGTGGCGGCCCTTCCCGTCCACGTCACGGGCGGCCTGGACGGTCATCGCGTCCTCGCCGAGGAGGGTGTTGGCGAGCGTGGACTTCCCGGCTCCGGAGGTTCCGAGCAGGACGCTGGTCCCGCCGGAGACGACCGCGGCGAGCACGTCGAGCCCCTCCCCGGTGTGCGCGCTGACCGGCACGACCTGGACGCCCGGCGCCACGGACTCGACGTCCTCGACGAGGTAGGAGAGGCCCACCGGGTCGGGGACGAGGTCGGCCTTGCTGAGCACGACGAGGGGCTGGGCGCCGGACTCCCAGGCCAGGGCGAGGAAGCGCTCGACGCGGCCGAGGTCCAGCTCGACGGCGAGCGAGACGGTGATGATCGCGTGGTCGACGTTGGCGGCGAGGATCTGCCCCTCGGACCGCTTGGAGGAGGTGGACCGCGCGAACGCCGTGCGGCGCGGCAGCAGGGTCCGCACGTACTGCGGATCGCCGGCCGCGTCGACCGCGACCCAGTCCCCCGTGCAGACGACCTTCAGCGGGTCGTGGGGGACGACGAACTCGGTGTCGCCGCGGACGACGCCGTCGGGGGTGGCCACGTCGCACTGACCGCGGTCGACCCGCAGCACACGGCCGGGCAGCAGGCCCTGAGCGGCGTACGGAGCGAACGCGTCGGCCCAGTCGGCGTCCCAGCCGTAGGGGGCGAGCGGGTGCGCGGAGGTGGAGAGGGATGCCTGAGGAGAGGCGAAAGACAAGGGGTGACCCTTCACAAGGGTGGCCCCGGCACGCGTCGTACGGACGCGGAGGAGGAAGGTCAGCCGGCGGCCACGGAGGTGGAGTTGACGAACTTCTGGATGAGGGCGGCGCCCGTCGTCATGACAGCCATCGGTCACACCTCCTGGATCGCGCGAAGCGGCGGTCGGGACCGGTCGATTCGGCCGGTCCGCGAGAACGACCACACCCTAACGAGGCTCCTGCCGGATTCGCCACGCATTTTTCCTCGCCGTCGCGGAGACGTCGGACGGACGGTCGAACGGCGGCGGGAGGCCACCCGTCCGCACCCTCTGAAGTGGCGGAACGGAGGGGCGGGGCCGCACGGTGGAGGGTGCGGTGTCCGGCCCGGCAGACCCCGCGCTTGCATGATCATGCGGAATCCTGCATACTCTTCCTATGTCCAAGGTCCTCACCTCCCTTCCCGCCGGCGAGCGCGTCGGCATCGCCTTCTCGGGCGGTCTCGACACGTCCGTCGCGGTCGCGTGGATGCGCGACAAGGGTGCCGTCCCGTGCACCTACACCGCCGACATCGGCCAGTACGACGAGCCCGACATCGCCTCGGTGCCCGGCCGTGCGAAGACCTACGGCGCCGAGATCGCGCGCCTGGTCGACTGCCGCGCGGCGCTGGTCGAGGAGGGCCTTGCCGCACTCACCTGCGGGGCGTTCCACATCCGCTCGGGCGGGCGCGCCTACTTCAACACCACCCCGCTCGGCCGCGCCGTCACCGGCACGCTGCTGGTCCGCGCGATGCTCGAGGACGACGTCCAGATCTGGGGCGACGGCTCGACGTTCAAGGGCAACGACATCGAGCGCTTCTACCGGTACGGCCTGCTCGCCAACCCGCACCTGCGGATCTACAAGCCGTGGCTGGACGCGGACTTCGTGACCGAGCTCGGCGGCCGCAAGGAGATGTCGGAGTGGCTCGTCGCCCACGACCTCCCCTACCGCGACAGCACGGAGAAGGCGTACTCCACCGACGCCAACATCTGGGGCGCCACCCACGAGGCCAAGACCCTGGAGCACCTGGACACCGGTGTGGAGACCGTGGAGCCCATCATGGGCGTGCGGTTCTGGGACCCGTCGGTCGAGATCGCCACCGAGGACGTGACGATCGGCTTCGACCAGGGCCGCCCGGTGACGATCAACGGCCAGAAGTTCGGCTCCGCCGTGGATCTGGTCATGGAGGCGAACGCCATCGGCGGCCGCCACGGCATGGGCATGTCCGACCAGATCGAGAACCGGATCATCGAGGCCAAGAGCCGCGGCATCTACGAGGCGCCCGGCATGGCCCTGCTGCACGCCGCGTACGAGCGCCTGGTCAACGCGATCCACAACGAGGACACCCTCGCCCAGTACCACACCGAGGGCCGCCGGCTCGGGCGGCTGATGTACGAGGGCCGCTGGCTGGACCCGCAGGCGCTGATGATCCGGGAGTCGCTGCAGCGCTGGGTCGGCGCGGCCGTCACCGGCGAGGTGACGCTGCGACTGCGGCGCGGCGAGGACTACTCGATCCTCAACACCACCGGCCCCGCGTTCAGTTACCACCCGGACAAGCTGTCCATGGAGCGCACCGACGACTCCGCCTTCGGTCCGACGGACCGGATCGGCCAGCTCACCATGCGCAACCTCGACATCGCCGACTCGCGCGCCAAGCTGGAGCAGTACGCCGGGCTCGGCCTGATCGGCACCGGCCACCCCGCCATCGGCGCCGCCCAGGCGGCCGCGGCCGGGCTGATCGGCACCATGACGGAGCTGCCGGAGGGCGGCGCCGAGGCGATCGCCTCCCGTGGCGAGGTCGCCGAGGACGACGAGATGCTGGACCGCGCCGCGATGGAGTTCGGCACGGACTGACGACTCTCCCGGTCGAGGCCGGCCCCGCGCTCACGCGCCGGGCCGGCCTTCCGCGTATCCAGGGCCCCTGACTCCGCTTCGTCGGGCCACGGCATGGTCACGACTGCGAACTGTCCGTAACATCGCGTCCCACACGCAACACGGTCTCGGGGTCGGGGGGTTGACGATGGACGAGCGGCGCGCGGTCCTGGGCGAGGACGAACTGCACGCGTGGGCCAGTGAACGCGGCAACGTGTACCGCTCGGCGCGGGACATGGTCGTCGTCCACGGCGGCGTGACCGAACACCACCACGAGCACTTCCACTCCGGCGGCGAGTCCTGGTCGAGGACCTCCTCACCCTCCGAGGGCGAGGAGTGCCCCTACCCCGGACTGCGGGCGTTCGACAGGCACGAGGCCGCGTGGTTCTTCGGCCGGGAGGCCCTCGTCAGCAGGGTCATGAACCGCCTTGAGCTCTGCGTGAGCGATCACCGCCCGTTGGCCGTCGTCGCACCCTCCGGGGCGGGCAAGTCGTCCCTGCTCCGCGCCGGGGTGCTCCCGGCGCTCACGCAGGGCCGGTTACCGGGCTCCCGGCACTGGCCGCACCTGCTGCTGACCCCCACGGCCGAGCCGCTGGCGGCGCTCGCGTCCGGTCTCGGCCGGCTCACGGACGCCGAACCCGCCCGCGTCGCCGAGGAGATGGCCGCGGGCCGGCTCGGCTCCTTCGTGAGCGAACGGCTCGACCTCTGGCCGGACCGCCGGTTCGTGCTCGTCGTCGACCAGCTGGAGGAGCTCTTCACCCTCTGCCGTGACGAGTCCGTCCGCCGCCGCTTCGTCGAGGTGCTCGCCGAGTTGACGCGCCCCGCGTCCGTCGGCGGCAGGCCCGACGGGACACCCGTCGCGCTGGCCGTCCTCGGACTGCGCGCGGACTTCTACGGCTCCTGCAGCGCCTTCCCCTACCTGCGCGACGCCCTGGTGGAGCGTCAGGTCATCGTCGGACCGATGAGCGACGACGAGGTGCGGCGTGCGGTGACCATGCCCGCCGAGCGTGCCCGTCTCACGCTCGCGCCCGGTCTCGTCGACGTCGTCCTGAGCGACCTGCGGGGCTCCGCACCCCGCGAGGAGGGCGCCTACGAGGCCGGACGGCTCCCTCTCCTCGCGCACGCGCTGCGGGCGACCTGGCTGGAGCGCAGGGGCGACACGCTGACGGTGGACGGCTACGGCGACACCGGTGGCATCGACGGCGCCGTGGCGGCCACCGCCGACGACGAGTACGAGAAGCTGACCCCGTCCGCGCGGCGGGCGGCACGGCAGATCTTCCTGGGGCTCGTCAGGATCGGCGAGAACGGCGAGGTGACCCGCCGCCGGCGGACCCGCGCCGACCTGCTCCTCGCCGCTGCGGACCCGGGTGAGGTGCCGGATCTCGTGGAGCGCTTCACCCGCGCCCGGCTGCTCACCCAGGGCGTGGACGGGCGTCAGGGCACCGTCGTCGTCGAGGTCACGCACGAGGCGCTGCTCTGGGCCTGGCCACGCCTGCACCGCTACTGGATCGGCGCGGGCAAGAGCGGGATGCCGGTACGGCAGGAGGTGGAGGAGGCGGCCGTCGCCTGGGAGCGCGGCGGTCGCCGGGACACGACGCTGCTGCTCCGGAAGGCCAAGCTCGTGCTCGCCCGCTCCTGGGCGGCGGAGGCGAGCCCGGAGGACCTCACGCCCCTCGTCACGGAGTTCCTCGCCGCCTCCAAGCGGCAGGAGAGCCGGGCCCGCCTGATCCGGCGCGGTGCGGTCACCGCCATCTCCGTACTCGCGGTGCTGGCCGTGGTGGCGGCGACCATCGCGATCCGGAAGAGCGACGAGGCGGTCGAGCAGCGCGACAACGCCATCTTCGACCGGGTCAGCGCCGAGGCCGACCGACTCCGGGAGACCGAGGGAGCGCTCGCCGCGCAACTCGACCTCGTCGCGCACCGGATGCGCCCGACGGACCGGCTGCACACGCGGCTGATGACGGCGGCGAGCGCGGTGCTGCCCTCGACCGTGCCGGGCGACTTCGGCACGGCGCCGACCGTCGCGTTCGGCCCGGAGGGACGGCTGGCCACCGGCGGCGACCCCCTGCGGTTCTGGGACGCCGGGAACACGGCCCGCCCGGTGGCTCTGGGCACCGAGCCGGAAGCGAAGGAGACGGCCACCGCGTCCACGATCGCGTACGACGCGAAGGGCGACCTGCTCGCCCGGGGCGACGCGGACGGCAAGGTACGGCTCATGGACGTCTCCGACCCGAAGCGGGCCGTGGTGCTGAGCGCACCGTGGTCGTCACCGGACCAGCGGGGCATGGTGATGAACCTGCAGTTCGGCCCCGACAGCAAGACCCTGGCCGTCGCCGTCGCGGACAACTCCGGCAGTGAGACGAGCGGGACCGTGTACCTGGTCGACGTGAGCGACCCTCGGCGGCCACGAACGGTGAGCAAGGTGGTCTCGGTCGCATGGCAGCTCATCATGTCCGTGGCCTTCAGCCATGACGGCCGCACCCTCGCCGTCACCGGGGGCACGGGGGGACCCGACGGCGACCGCAGCCTGCTCGCGCGGCTGTGGGACGTGTCGGACCCGGCCCGGCCCAAAGCCCTCGGCGGCGAGCTGGGCGAGCATCGCGGCATCGTCAACAAGGCGGCCTTCAGCCCCGTCGCTCCGGTTCTGGCCACGGGGGACAAGTACGGAAGGGTGCGGCTCTGGGACGTGTCCGACCCGCGTCGGCCGAAGTTGAGCAACACCTTGTACCTGGGGACGTCGGCCAACGCGCTCGCCTTCAGCTCGGGTGGCCACCTGCTCGCCACCGGGGACGACGCGGGAAGCATCAACCTCTGGAACGTGGCGTCCCCCGAACACGCCCGGACGATCATCCCGACGCTGCGCGGACACAACACGCTCGTCAGCACTCTCGCCTTCGCGCGGACGGGACTCACGTTGGTGAGCGGCGGCGGGGACGGCAAGGTTCATCTGTGGCGGGTGCCTTCGGGCGTGTCCGTCCTGGGCGGCGGAAAGGCGGCCGAAGCGCTGGCGCTGACCGGCGACGGACAGCTCCTCGCGGTCGCCTCGGGTCCCCAGGTCACGCTCTTCGACCTGTCCGACCCGACGTACCTGAAGTACGTCGGTGGGTTCACGGGCTCCTACGGCACCGTGTCCTCGCTGGTCTTCCTGCCGCGCGGAAGCGGCACGTCGAGGAAGAACGTGCTGGCCACCGGCGGCCAGCGCGGCGACGTCCGGCTGTGGGACGTGTCGGCACCCGCCCGGCCGTCGGCCATCGGCAACTCGCTGCCGGGACAGTCGGAACCCGTCTCCGCGCTGGCCGTCGGCGCCGACGGAAGCACGCTGGCGGCGGCGTCGATGGACCTCGACGGCGGCTACGACGGTGGCCTCCGCGCCTGGAACGTGGCCGACCCGGATCGCCCCGCCCCGCTCGGCGGCGAGCTCGACGAGGACGAGATGGCGACCAAGGCCCTGGCCGTCGGGAGCGGTTCGGGCCACCTCTACTCGGCGCAGGCCGTCGGCAGCGTCCGGCCATGGCGATCGGCCGAGGGGGCCGCCCCCGTACGCGACGGTGAGAAGTTCGGCAAAGCCGTCATCTCCCTCGACGCCCATCCACGCGCCCCGCTGGTGGCGACGGGTGGTGCGGACAGCCGGGTCGGGCTCTGGGACGTGTCCCGGCCCTCCTCCCCCAAGCCCCTCGGCACGTCGCCGCTCTCCGGCGGCCTGGTGTGGAGCGTCGGCTTCGCCCCGGACGGCGCCATGCTCGCGAGCGGCAACTCCATCGGCCAGCTCCGGCTCTGGAAGACCTCGGATCCCGCTCGCTTCGCCGCCTACGGTCTCCCCGTCACCGGGCACAACTCCGCGGTCGGCGCCCTGCGGTACACCCCGCGCGGCGATGTCCTGGTGACGGCTGGTCAGGACGGCACCGTACGACTCTGGCAGACCGATCCGGCCCGCGCCCGCACGCTCCTGTGCGCGTCGACGTCATCGGCGATGACCCCCGAGGCGTGGAAGAGGTACGTGTCGCCGGACCTGCCCTACGACCCGCCCTGCGCCACGTGACGGCGGACGTGCGGGAACCGTCCGGGCTCGCTCTCGTCGGCGGGGCGTCGGCGGCTCGGGGCGATCGCCTCAGACGACGACCACGTCGACCGCCGCCACCGGATTGCAGCCGTATCCCTGGGCGTTCCACGGCGCCCGTGGCGGCTGGGTGTCGCCGCGCGCGTCGGTCGCCCGGGCCAGCAGCCGGTACCGTCCGGGTCTCCGGGGTGTCCACCGGTACGACCAGCCCGTCCAGGCGTACGGTCCGGTGGGCTCCTCCAGGTCGGCGTCGTGCCAGTCCCCTTCGCCGGCCGGCTCCTCTCCGGGGCGGTCCTCGTCCTCGTGCTCGGCCCGGACCTCGACCCGCCCCACGGCCAGTCCGGCACCCGACCACGCCCGGCCGCGGACGACGGTCTGCGTGCCGCGCCTGAGGTCGTCGTCCGGCTCGGGCCGGCTGATGAACGACTTGACCCGGATGGCGGCGACCGGCCCGTCCGGGATGCCCCGCGAGGTGACGTACACGTACTCCTCCGCCTGGAAGACGCCCGTGAAGGGTTCGGTGACGGCCCTCGCCTCCACGAGCCACTTCACGTCGGCGACCGCGTACCGGCCCGGGACCACGAGGCGCACCGGGGCCCCGTGCTCGGGAGGGAGCGGCTCGCCGTTCATGTGGGTGGCGAGGAGGGTGTCGGGGTGCAGGGCCTCGGCGAGCGGGAGGCTCCGCTCGAAGGCGGCCGTGCGGCCGCGCGCTCTTCCGGCGTCGGCCCCGGCGAAGACGAACTCGACCGTCTCCGGCGCGACGCCGGCGCGCTCGACGACGAGATGGAAGGGAACGCCGCCGAACCGGGCGCAGCCGACCGCCCGTTGGTCCCAGGGCAGTCCCGGCGGGCGCGGGCTCATCAGTGCGCGGCCGTTGCCCGCGCACTCCAGGACGACGTCGAACTCCCGGCGTCCGAGGCGCCCCAGTGCGAGCAGCTCCGCGTAGTCCAGGGTGGCCGGTGCGGTCACCGCCCCGCCGATCCGCAGTCTCCAGTCGGAGAGCGTCGTACGGGGCACCCCGAAGTGGTCCCGTACGAACAGCGCGTCCGCGGGGGTGACGCGCTCGGTCAGCGCGGCCCTCGGCGTCTGGGCGTTGTACGGGTCGGTGGTCACCGTCTCGGGCGTCCAGACGGTCGCACCGGGCCCCCGGGGAATGGCCGATGCGGTCATGACGGCACCTCCGTCGGGCACGGTTCCGTTCCAGCGTACGTCCGGCCGGGCCACCCCACGAGGCCGAGAGCGGGGGTGCCCCCGTGACGGCGGTCCGCGTCCGATTCGTCCAAGACCCGCGCGGGCCTCTCCGCCTACGGTGCACCCATGAACACACCACGTCTCGACGTCATCGGCCTGGTCGTCTCCGACATGGCGGCCTCACTCGCCTTCTACCGCCGGCTCGGCCTGGAGATCCCCGTCGAGTCCGACACCGCTCCCCATGTGGAAGCCGACCTGCCCGGCGGGATGCGGATCGCCTGGGACACCGAGGAGGTCATCGCCTCCTTCGATCCCGGCTGGTCCCGTCCCCGGGGCGGCGACCGGATCGGGCTCGCGTTCCGCTGCGACTCTCCGCGGGACGTCGACGCCGTCTACGAGTCGCTGGTCTCCGCCGGATACCGCGGCCATCTCAAGCCGTGGGACGCCGTGTGGGGTCAGCGCTATGCCGTCGTGCTCGACCCGGACGGCTGCGGCGTCTCCCTCTTCGCCCAGTCCGAGGCGTAGGCGGACGGCGTCGTACCGGCCAGCGCGCGGGTCTCCCGCGCGAGGTGGGCCTGGTCGACGCAGCCCGCGGCGAGTGCCGCCTCGGCGTACGGCATCCCCGCTCTGACCAGGGCGAGCGCGCGTTGGAGGCGCAGGATCCGCGCCAGGGTCTTGGGGCCGTAACCGAAGGCGTCCAGTGACCGCCGGTGCAGCTGCCGGGCCCCGAGTCCGACGGCCTCGGCCGTCTCGGCCACCGGTCGGCCCGCCCGGAGCCGCCGTACGACGGCACGGAGCAGCAGGTCGGGGGCCGGCGCGTCGGAGGCCCGGCGCAGGGCGAGGGCGTCGAGCGCGGCCATGGGGTCGGACGCCTCGGCGATCCGCTCGCCGAGCCGCCGCGCCGTCGCCCCGCCCCACAGCTCCCCGAGCTCGACCCGCCGGTCGCGCAGCTCGCTCGCCGGCACCCCGAGCAGCGCGGGCGCGTCACCGGGCGCGAAGCGGATGCCGGTGTGGCGGCGCGCCGCGCCCTCGGGGACGTACGCGAAGGTGTCGGGTCCCGCGACGAACAGTCGGCCGTCGCTCCAGATGACGTCCATGCAGCCGTCGGGCAGCACGGGCACGGGTGGCGCGCCGACCCGGGGTGTCAGGGTCCAGAGGACGGCGCCGTCCAGGCGCGCGGGGCGTTCCTCGTACACCCCGCCGAGGGTAGTCGGCCGGACCGGGCCCGGGGATACCGGGAGGTCACGCCCGGTCGGCGTACCAGGGCGGGCGCCGCGACACGCCGAGGCCGAAGCTGGAGTCATGCACCTGCCCAGAGTGGTCGTGGCACCACCGGACAAGCGCGGACTGCGATCGGTCCGCCTGGGTGATCAGGTGGTCGGCGCGGCGTGGTCGGCGCGCGAACTGCGGGAGATCCTCGTCCGCGAGGGCTTCCCGGCGGACATGGACCTCGACGACCGCGCGCTGATCTGCTGGCGCGAAGCCGGCAGCGACACCTGGCCCGACCGGAAGCGCGCCAGACTCGCGACGGCCGCCGTCATGGCGGCGGGCCTCGTGATGTCGGGGGCCGTCCTCATCATCGTCGGCAGCGAGGACGCCTTCGGGGCGCTGACCTTCGCGTCACGGGTGACGGGCTTCCTCTTCTTCCTCGCCGGCCTGCTCCAGCTGGCCGCCGCCCTCGCCGTGCGGGACTACTGGGGCAAGCGGAACATCCGGTACTCCGGGCTGCTGGTCCTGATGGGCGTGCTCATCGCGCTGCAGGTCCACACCATGCTCCTGACCCTCTGGTTCGAGGAGCGGGAGTTCACCCCCTGGGCCTTCACGTACATGCCGCTGTCGGTCTGGGCGGTCTGGGCGACCTGGATCGTCATCCGGGAGAGGGCGTGGCAGGGCATCCCGCACCCCAGGAAGGTCGCCGCGGGTGTGCTCGCGACCGCCCTGCTGGCCGCCGCGAACTTCGCCTATTCGGCGGCGTACCAGCCCTACGCGGCGCACGTCCAGGTCACCCTCAGCGCCGAGTTCGGCAAGCCGGAGCTGGATCCGCGGGAGCCGGTGATCCACGTCCCGGTGACCTTCTCCCTGCAGAACACCGGGAAGGTGCCCGTCAACGTCATCGGCAGCGTGTTCTGGGTGAAGGGGAGGACCTCGGAGTTCACCGACGGCGCGCGGGAGCTCGCCGGGGCCACGGCGGACGTGGAGGAGACGGCGGACAGTGAGCTCTACGCCGGACTGCCGACGCGGCGTCTGCTCGCGACGGGGCTGATCGTCGATCCCGGGGACTGGTTCGATCCGGGGACGGGCCAGGTCGAGAGCGTCGTGGTGCAGGTGCCCAAGGGGGCCGACTACGAGAGTCTTGAGGTCGACGGGGACATCACCGTGCTGAGGAAGGACCGCGGACGGGTCGACGACGCGTTCGTGCATCCCCTGTACTCCTGGTGGGAGGGGGAGACGGACATGGTCGAGTGTCCGCGGGAGTGCGGGAACTACGTCTTCTACATGGGCGAGCTGACCCACAACAACAACATCATCAACGTGACGCGGAAACAGCGCTACGTCGTGGCGATCCGGCTCCTGGGCGAGGACTCGGACATGTACGCGGCCGTCTCCCCGCTCAACGACCACGGGAAGGTGTCCGGCTTGAACCTCGACCCCGACGACAGGTACGGGGTCGAGACGATCCTGACCGGAACCGTCGTCATCCCCTTCGCCACGGTCCTCAAGACCGCTGCCTGAGACCCCGCTCCCCCGACGTCCTAGTCCTTCTCCCAGCCGGAGTGCAGGCGCGACTTGACGTCGTCCGGCGGCAGGAACCGGGACCAGCGCTCGGGGAACTCCGACGGCATGTCCGGGTCGTCCTCGTCGACGTCGTCCGCCTCCGCGCGCAGCCGGGCGACGAGGTCGGCGGCCTGGGCGGCGCGGGCGCGGTCGCTGGCCTCGCGGGCCGCGGCGGTGGCGACGGAGGGCCAGACGCGGTCGATCGCCGCGTTCACGGCCGCCCCGACGAGCACGGCGAAGGCCGAGATGCCGATCCAGAGCAGCACGGCGATGGGCGCGGCGAGCGAGCCGTAGATGGTGGGGCCCTCGACCTGGCTGGTCAGGTAGATCCGCAGCAGGAAGCTGCCGAGCACCCACATCCCGAGGGCCACCAGCGCCCCGGGAATGTCCTCGATCCACGGGGACCGGACCGGGACGGACACGTGGTACAGCGTCGTCAGGAAGGCGATGGAGAGCAGGATGACGACCGGCCAGTAGAGGACGGCGACGACTTCCGTGCCCCACGGGATCAGCTCGACTACCCGGTCCGGGCCGACGACGGCGAGCGGCAGGACGACCGCGCCGATGACCAGCGCCACGAGGTAGAGCAGGAAGGCGAGCAGCCGGGTCTTGACGATGCCCCGGTGGCCGTCGAGCCCGTACATCACCGTGATGGTGTCGATGAAGACGTTCACGGCGCGCGAGCCGGACCACAGGGCGATGGCGAAGCCGAGCGAGATGAGCTCGGGGCGTTTGCCCTGGGTGACGTCGTCCAGGAGGGGTTTGGCGATGTCCCGTACGCCCCGGTCGGAGAGGACCGTTCCGGCGGCGCGGAGGATGTTCTCCTGGATGCTGGCGACGGTGTCGGTGTTGGTCCAGTCGTCGGCGTAGCCGAGGAGGGCGATCAGACCGAGCAGCAGCGGGGGAAGCGACAGCAGGGTGAAGAAGGCCGCTTCGGCGGCGAGGCCGAGGATGCGGTACTCGATGCACGAGTTGACGGTGTCCTTCAGGAGCAGCCAGACCATCTTCCGCTTGGAGACGTTGCGGTAGAGGACTCGCGCCCGGTGGAGTCTGCCCCGGGGCCGCCGCTCGGGTGTTTCGTTTGCTGCCTGCACCTCCTTACCGTATCGGCATGGCAGCCACCACCCACACAGTGACCAACCAGGCTCCGCCCCTGGTGGGATACGACGCGTACACGTCCGACCGGGCTCTGGCCGAGGCCGTCGAGCGCCATCTGCCGCCGGAGGTCTTCGCGGAAGCGTGCGAGGAGCTCGTGGCGCAGGGCCGGTCCGTCGGGTCGGCGCAGGCGCAGCAGTGGGGGGCCCTCGCGAACGAGAACCCGCCGAGGCTGCGGACGCACGACCGGTACGGGAACCGGATCGACGAGGTGGAGTTCCATCCGGCCTGGCACCGGCTCCTGGGGCGCTCGGTGGGTGCGGGTCTGACCGATGCGTGGGGCCGTCCGGGTGGTCATGTGCGGCGGGCGGCCGGCTTCGTGCTGGCGACGCAGACGGAGGCGGGGCACGGCTGCCCGCTGTCGATGACCCATGCCGCGGTGCCCGCGCTGCGGACGGATCCGGCGCTCGCCGCCGTCTGGGAGCCGCTGCTGACCTCGCACGTGTACGAGGCGGGGCTGCGGCCGCCCGGCGGGAAGTCGGGGGCGCTTCTCGGGATGGGGATGACGGAGAAGCAGGGCGGCAGCGACGTACGGGCGAACACGACCGAGGCGCGGCCGGTCTCGGGGGCCGGCGAGTACGTGCTGACCGGGCACAAGTGGTTCTGTTCGGCGCCGATGTCGGACGGCTTCCTGGTCCTGGCGCAGGCACCGGAGGGGCTGAGCTGCTTCCTCGTCCCCCGGGTGCTGGAGGACGGCACGCGCAACGCGTTCGCGATCCAGCGGCTCAAGGACAAGCTGGGGAACCGGTCGAACGCCTCCGCCGAGGTGGAGTTCGACGGGACGACGTGGGCGCGCCGGGTCGGGGACGAGGGGCGCGGGGTCCGCACCATCATCGGCATGGTGGCGGCGACCCGGCTCGACTGTGTGCTGGGTTCCGCGGCGCTGATGCGGCAGGCGCTGACGCAGGCCGCGCACCACTGCGCGTACCGGGGCGCGTTCGGCGGTCCGCTCCTCGACAAGCCGCTGATGCGCAATGTGCTGGCCGATCTGGCGCTGGAGTCGGAGGCGGCGACGGTGCTCGGGATGCGGTTGGCCGCGGCGTACGACGCCGGCACGGAGGCGGAACACGCTTTCCTGCGGATCGCCGTACCGGCGGCGAAGTACTGGGTGACGAAGCGGTGTACGCCGATGGTGGTGGAGGCCCTGGAGTGCCTGGGCGGCAACGGCTTTGTGGAGGAGTCGGGACTGCCGCGGCTGCTGCGCGAGTCCCCGCTCAACTCGATCTGGGAGGGCTCGGGCAACGTGCAGGCGCTGGATGTGCTGCGCGCGTTGCAGAGGGAGCCGATGGCCCTGAACGCGTTCCTGACGGAGGTGGGCAGGGCGCGGGGCGCCGACCACCGGCTCGACGGGGCGATCAAGGGGATGCTGACGGAACTGGCCGATCTGGACGGGATCGAGGGGCGGGCGCGCCGGCTGGTGGAGCGGATGGCGCTGGTGCTGCAGGGTTCGCTGCTGGTGCGGTGGGCTCCCCCGGAGGTGGCGGACGCGTTCTGTGCCTCGCGGCTGGGCGGCGACGGGGGTTCGGCGTTCGGGACGCTGCCGACCACACTGGATCTGCGGGCGGTGGTGGAGAGGGCGCGCGTGGCGGCCTGAACTCCCGGGCGCGCGCTCCGGCGCGCGCGGGCGAAGCCGAGCCGCGGACACCAGGGGTGGACCGGGAAAAGGCGGGCACGCGCGAAAAAGCCGAGGGTGGTGCTGCGCCGACACGGCACCACCCTCTGCTCGCACCACCCTCGTGTACGACAGCGGTTGCGGCCAGAGTTGCAAAGGGTTGCAGGATTGCCCGGAACGCGCTCGGGCGGACGGCGCGGAGCGGCACGATGGGCACCACGACCCGGGAACGCGGCAGAACCGATACAGCACTGCGGTGGCTGGGGGAGACCGATGAAGAACACTCAGCTGAACGACACTCGGCTCGACATGAAGCGACTGTCCGCCATGGACGCCGCGCAGGCGACCCGTCTGCTGCACCGGGTCCGGGAGGCGACGCTGGCCGGACGCACGCCTCCGATCGCGCCCCGCCCGGTCATCGACGCGTCCTGGCAGCGGATGTTCCGGCTCGGTCTCGACCCGGACCGGAGCACGAGCAGTGTGCTGCTCCAGCGCGACGAGCTGGAGGAGCGGCGGCGGTCGACGGTGCTCGGCGAGGTCATGCGCACCCTGAGCGCCGGGCTCGCGGGGATCGCGGACGCCTCGATGCAGATCATGGTGGTCACCGACGAGCAGGGCCGGGTGCTGTGGCGGGAGGGCAACGCCTCGGTACTGCGGCAGGCCAACGGGATCTGTCTGGAGGAGGGCGCGGCCTGGACCGAGCACACCACCGGCACGAACGCGGTGGGGACGGCGCTGGCGATGCGCCGGGCCGTCCAGGTCCACTCGGCCGAGCACTACGTCCAGACGCTCCACAACTGGACCTGTGCCGCGGCGCCGGTCCACGATCCGCGTGACCAGCGGCTTCTGGGGATCGTGGACGTGAGCGGCCCGGCGTCCAGCTTCCACCCGGCGACGCTGGCGCTGGTCGGCTCGGTGGCGCAGCTCGCCGAGGCGGAGATGCGGGAGCGTCATCTGCGCTCGATCGAGCGGCTGCGTTCGGTGGCCGCGCCGATTCTGTGCCGGGTGGGCGGGCGGGCCATCGCGGTGGACACGCACGGCTGGACGGCGGCGGTGACCGGGATGGCGCCGGTGGACCGGCTCGCGCTGCCGAAGGCGTTCCGGGCGGGGCGCTCCTGGCTGCCGTCGCTGGGGATGTGCGCGGTGGAGCCCCTGCCGGGCGGCTGGCTGCTGCGGGTGGAGGAGGAGACGCGGACGGTGGCCGCGGACGCGCGGGCGGCGAGCCGGGTGGTGCTCGATCTGAGCCGGCCGCGCCGCTGGACGGTGGCGGTGTCGGGGGCGGCGGGCAGCTGGACGCAGGAGCTGAGCCCGCGCCACGCCGAGCTGCTGTACGTCCTGGCCAGGCACCGGGACGGGCGCACGGCGGCGGAGCTCGCCGAGGACGTGTTCGGCGACCGGACGAGGACGGTGACGGTACGGGCGGAGATGTCGCGGGTCCGCCGGAATCTGGCGAGCGTGCTGGCGCACCGTCCGTACCGCTTCAGCGAGGAGGTGGAGGTCGAGATCATCGCCCCGGCCCACCCGGCCGACCTCCTCCCCCACTCGACGGCCCCGGCGGTCCGGACCTCCCGCACGGGGCCGGCGCGGGTGTGACCGCCGCCGCGGCCCGGTCGGGGTGCCTGCCGGAGGGACCCCTGTGGGCGCCGGGCGCTCCGCATGATGCGATGGACGTATGAGCATCACTCTCACCACCTGGTCCCTCGAACAGACCGCGCCGTCCGACCTCCGTCCCTCTCCCGCCCCCGAGGGCGACGAGGTCAGGATCGAGCGGGCCGAGGTGCCCTCGCCCGAGTACAGCCGCTTCCTCTATACGGCGGTCGGCGGCGACATCCGCTGGAACGACCGGCTGGCGCTCACGTACAAGCAGTGGCTGGAGATCGTCGAGAAGCCGGGGGCCGAGATCTGGGTCGCGTACGACCGGGGGACACCGGCCGGATACGTCGAGCTCGACCCGCAGGACGACGGCGTCGTCGAGATCGTCTACTTCGGTCTGATCCCGGCCTTCCGGGGGCGCCGGATCGGCGGCCACCTGCTGTCGTACGGCGTGCGGCGCGCCTGGGACCTGGCGGACCGCTGGCCGGGCCGGGAGGAGACGCGCCGGGTGTGGCTCCACACCTGCTCACTGGACGGACCGCACGCGATGGACAACTATCTGCGGCGGGGCTTCCGGCTCTTCGACACCAAGGTGGAGGAGGTGGAGGAGTCCGAGACGCCCGGCCCCTGGCCCGGCGCCCACGCCTGAGCCGCTCCACCCCTCCCCGAAAGTGACCCACGGCACACCGTCTCGCGATGCGGGACGGTCGTGTCCACATTCCGGACGAAGCTGGACTGGGTCCAAAGTCCCGTGACACGCTTCCGTCATGTCTGGAACTGGAATTGCCTTGGTGAGTCGGCGGCACGTCGACCTCGGCCGCATGTCCAGCGCCATGTGTCCGGCGCGCTGAGAGAACCAGCACCGCCGCGATCCCCCTTTTCTGAACCATCACTGCGCACCGTCGCGCCATCCTCCGACCTGAGCACGAGTGTGCAGGTCAGAGCCGCCCTCCCGCAGTCCCGAAGGACGAAACGCCATGGCCGCCACCCCGGAAAACCCCGCACCCGCAACGCCCCGCCGCAAGGTGAGCCGTCACCGTGGCGAGGGTCAGTGGGCCGTGGGGCACTTCACCCCGCTGAACGGCAATGAGCAGTTCAAGAAGGACGACGACGGTCTCAATGTGCGGACACGTATTGAGACGATCTACTCCAAGCGTGGATTCGACTCCATCGACCCCAACGACCTGCGCGGCCGTATGCGGTGGTGGGGCCTGTACACCCAGCGCAAGGAAGGTCTCGACGGCACCAAGACGGGCGTCCTGGAGCCGGAGGAGCTGGACGCGGAGTACTTCATGCTCCGGGTCCGCATCGACGGCGGCCGGCTGACGACCGAGCAGCTGCGGGTCGTCGGCGAGATCTCGCAGGAGTTCGCGCGGGGCACCGCCGACATCACCGACCGGCAGAACGTCCAGTACCACTGGATCCGCATCGAGGACGTCCCGGAGATCTGGAACCGTCTGGAGGCCGTCGGCCTGTCGACGACCGAGGCCTGCGGTGACACCCCGCGCGTCATCCTCGGCTCCCCCGTCGCCGGCATCGCCGAGGACGAGATCATCGACGGCACTCCCGCCATCGACGAGATCTACCGCCGGATCGTGGGCAACAAGGACTTCTCCAACCTGCCCCGCAAGTTCAAGTCGGCCGTCTCGGGCTCGCCGCTGCTCGACGTGGCGCACGAGATCAACGACATCGCCTTCGTCGGCGTGAACCACCCGGAGCACGGCCCCGGCTTCGACGTCTGGGTCGGCGGCGGCCTCTCCACCAACCCCAAGCTGGGCGTGCGCCTGGGCACCTGGGTCTCGCTCGACGAGGTCCCGGACGTCTACGAGGGCGTCATCTCGATCTTCCGGGACTACGGCTACCGCCGGCTGCGCACCCGCGCCCGCCTGAAGTTCCTCGTCGCCGACTGGGGCCCGGAGAAGTTCCGCCAGATCCTGGAGGACGAGTACCTGAAGCGCAAGCTGACGGACGGGCCCGCTCCCGAGCAGCCGGCCGGCCAGTGGCGCGACCACGTCGGCGTCCACAAGCAGCAGGACGGCCGCTACTACGTCGGCTTCGCGCCGCGCGTCGGCCGGGTCGACGGCACCACGCTGACCAAGATCGCGGAGATCGCCGAGGCGCACGGTTCGGGCCGGGTCCGCACCACCGCCGAGCAGAAGATGATCGTCCTGGACATCGAGGAGGCGCAGGTCGAGTCGATCGTCTCCGCCCTCGAGTCCCTGGACCTGCGGGTCAACCCCTCGCCGTTCCGGCGCGGCACGATGGCCTGCACCGGTATCGAGTTCTGCAAGCTGGCGATCGTCGAGACCAAGGCGCGCGGCGCCTCCCTCATCGACGAGCTCGAGCGCCGCATCCCCGAGTTCGACGAGCCGATCACCATCAACATCAACGGCTGCCCCAACGCCTGCGCCCGTATCCAGGTGGCGGACATCGGTCTCAAGGGCCAGCTGGTCCTGGACGACGACGGCAACCGCGTCGAGGGCTACCAGGTCCACCTGGGCGGCGCCCTCGGTCTGGAGGCCGGCTTCGGCCGCAAGGTGCGTGGCCTGAAGGTCACCTCGGCCGAGCTGCCGGACTACGTCGAGCGGGTCCTCACGCGCTTCCAGGAGCAGCGCGAGGACGGCGAGCGCTTCGCCACGTGGGCGGCGCGCGCCTCGGAAGAGGCCCTCTCATGAGCGAGCGTGCCGCGCCCTTCTACTGCCCGTACTGCGGCGACGAGGACCTCTTCCCGCACGAGAACGGGCACGGCGCCTGGGAATGCCGGGCGTGCAGTCGAGCCTTCCAGTTGAAGTTCCTGGGGCTCATCGCCCCCGGCACTTCGAGCAACTCCACTGGAGGGGAACCGATATGACGACGACTCAGACCGCAGGGGCGACCGACCTGAAGGCGCTCGCCGAGCAGGCGGGACGTGAGCTGGAGGACGCCTCCGCACTGGACATCCTGCGCTGGGCGGCCGACACCTTCGGCAAGAGCTTCTGCGTCACGTCCTCCATGGAGGACGCCGTGGTCGCCCACCTCGCCTCGCGCGCCATGCCCGGAGTCGACGTCGTCTTCCTCGACACCGGCTACCACTTCCCCGAGACGATCGGCACCCGCGACGCGGTGGACGCGGTGATGGACGTCAACGTCATCACCCTGACCCCGGGCCAGTCGGTCGAGGAGCAGGACGCCGAGTACGGTCCGCAACTGCACGACCGCGACCCGGACCTGTGCTGCGCCCTGCGCAAGGTCAAGCCGCTCCAGGACGGCCTGACCGCCTACCGGGCGTGGGCGACGGGGCTGCGCCGCGACGAGTCCCCGACCCGGGCGAACACCCCGGTCGTCGGCTGGGACGAGAAGCGCCAGAAGGTCAAGATCTCCCCCATCGCCCGCTGGACGCAGGACGACGTCGACGCCTACGTCGCCGAGCACGGCGTCCTCACCAACCCGCTCCTCATGGACGGTTACGCCTCCGTCGGCTGCGCGCCCTGCACCCGCCGCGTCGCCGAGGGCGAGGACGCCAGGGCCGGCCGCTGGGCCGGCCGGACCAAGACCGAATGCGGGCTGCACGGCTGATGACCACCACAGAGACCTCCCAGGAGAATCACGTGACCGGTGCCACCATCTGGCTCACGGGCCTGCCGAGCGCCGGCAAGACCACGATCGCGTACGAACTCGCCGCCACCCTGCGCGGCGACGGCCACCGCGTCGAGGTGCTCGACGGCGACGAGATCCGCGAGTTCCTCTCCGCGGGCCTCGGCTTCACCCGCGAGGACCGGCACACCAACGTGCAGCGGATCGGCTTCGTCGCCGAGCTGCTCGCCGCGAACGGTGTGAAGGTCCTGGTCCCGGTCATCGCCCCGTACGAGGACAGCCGCGAGGCCGTCCGCAAGCGTCACCAGTCCGAGGGCACCCCCTATGTCGAGGTGCATGTCGCCACTCCGGTGGACGTGTGCTCCGTACGCGATGTGAAGGGGCTGTACGCCAAGCAGGCCGCGGGCGAGCTCAGCGGCCTGACCGGGGTCGACGACCCGTACGACGAGCCGCGGAACCCCGATCTGCGGATCGAGTCCCAGAACCAGACCGTGCAGGAGTCCGCGGCGCAGCTCCACGCGCTGCTCACCGAGAGGGGACTGGCGTGACCACCGTTGCCCACGTTCACGAGGAGACCGACAGCCCGTTCGCGCTGTCGCACCTGGACTCGCTCGAGTCCGAGGCCGTCCACATCTTCCGTGAGGTGGCGGGCGAGTTCGAGCGGCCGGTGATCCTCTTCTCCGGCGGCAAGGACTCGATCGTCATGCTGCACCTGGCGCTCAAGGCGTTCGCGCCGGCCCCGGTGCCGTTCACGCTGCTGCACGTCGACACCGGGCACAACTTCCCCGAGGTCCTCGCCTACCGCGACCGCGTCGTCGCCCAGCACGGGCTGCGGCTGCACGTCGCCTCCGTGCAGGAGTACATCGACGCCGGGAAGCTGCGCGAGCGTCCCGACGGGACGCGCAACCCGCTCCAGACGGTGCCGCTGACCGAGGCGATCCAGCAGCACCGTTTCGACGCCGTCTTCGGCGGCGGCCGACGCGACGAGGAGAAGGCCCGCGCCAAGGAGCGGGTGTTCTCGCTGCGCGACGAGTTCTCGCAGTGGGACCCGCGCCGCCAGCGACCGGAGCTGTGGCAGCTCTACAACGGCCGTCACGCCCCCGGCGAGCACGTCCGGGTCTTCCCGCTCTCCAACTGGACCGAGCTCGACGTCTGGCAGTACATCCAGCGGGAGAAGATCGAACTCCCCGAGATCTACTTCGCCCACGAGCGCGAGGTGTTCGCCCGCAACGGCATGTGGCTGACGGCCGGCGAGTGGGGCGGCCCGAAGGAGTCCGAGCAGGTCGAGACGCGGCTCATCCGCTACCGCACCGTCGGTGACATGTCCTGCACGGGCGCCGTCGACTCCGACGCGACCACGCTCGACGCCGTGATCGCCGAGATCGCCGCCTCCCGCCTCACCGAGCGGGGAGCGACCCGCGCCGACGACAAGATGTCCGAGGCCGCGATGGAAGACCGCAAGCGCGAAGGGTACTTCTAGCCATGACGAGCACCACCGAGCAGTTCGCCGACGTGGCGGCCACCACCCTGCTGCGCTTCGCCACCGCCGGCTCCGTCGACGACGGCAAGTCCACCCTGGTGGGACGCCTCCTGCACGACTCCAAGTCGGTCCTCACCGACCAGCTGGAGGCCGTCGAGGCCGCCTCCCTCAAGCGCGGCCAGGAGGCACCCGACCTGGCACTGCTCACCGACGGCCTGCGCGCCGAACGCGAGCAGGGCATCACCATCGACGTGGCCTACCGCTACTTCGCCACCGCCCGCCGCCGGTTCATCCTCGCCGACACCCCCGGCCACGTGCAGTACACCCGCAACATGGTCACCGGCGCCTCCACCGCCGAGCTGGCCGTGGTGCTGGTCGACGCCCGCAACGGCGTGGTCGAGCAGACCCGCCGCCACGCGGCCGTCGCCGCCCTGCTGCGCGTGCCGCACGTGGTGCTCGCCGTGAACAAGATGGACCTCGTGGACTACGCGGAGCCCGTCTTCGCCGCCATCGCCGAGGAGTTCACGCGGTACGCCT
This sequence comes from Streptomyces sp. NPDC047971, assembly GCF_040653355.1. NCBI lineage: Bacteria > Bacillati > Actinomycetota > Actinomycetes > Kitasatosporales > Streptomycetaceae > Streptomyces > Streptomyces sp. NPDC047971. The sequence goes on from NZ_JBEZNW010000009.1 coordinate 57,658, forward strand.
CCGAGCTCGGCGTCCCGGAGATCACCGCGATCCCGATCTCCGCGCTGGCCGGCGACAACGTGGTGGAGCCCTCCGCCAACATGGACTGGTACGGCGGTCCGACCGTCCTGGAGCACCTGGAGACGGTCCCGGTCAGCCACGACCTGACGGCCTGCCACGCGCGCTTCCCGGTGCAGTACGTCATCCGCCCGCAGACCGCCGAGCACCCGGACTACCGGGGTTACGCCGGGCAGATCGCGGCCGGTGCCTTCCGGGTCGGCGAGCAGATCACCGTCCTGCCCTCGGGCCGGACCTCCACGATCACGGCGATCGACGCGCTGGGCGAGTCGGTGGACATCGCCTGGGCCCCGCAGTCGGTGACGATCCGGCTCGCCGACGACATCGACATCTCGCGCGGCGACCTCCTCGCCCCGAGCGGTGACGCCCCGGCGACCAGCAAGGACGTCGAGGCGACGGTCTGCCACGTGGCGGACCAGCCGCTGACCGTCGGGCAGCGGGTGCTCCTGAAGCACACGACCCGCACGGTCAAGGCGATCGTCAAGGAGATCCCGTCCCGGCTGACCCTGGACGACCTCTCCCAGCACCCCGAGCCGGGGCAGCTGGTCGCCAACGACATCGGCCGGGTCAAGGTCCGTACCGCCGAGCCGCTCGCGCTCGACGCGTACGCCGACTCCCGCCGTACCGGATCGTTCCTGCTCATCGACCCGGCGGACGGCACCACGCTCGCGGCCGGCATGGCGGGCGAGGCTTTCGCCGGCGCCACGGCGGCGGCCGGCACGGAGACCACGGACGACGAAGGGTGGGACTTCTGAGATGAACATCGACGTCTACAGCACCTTCGCCAAGGAGGGGGGCCGGGTGGGTTCCGGCGCCCTCGGCGCGGGCCGCGGAGGTGTCGCGCGATGTGCGTGCTGACACCGGTGCGCCGCGTACGCGGCGCGATTGCGCTCCACCCGCTCCACTCCGAACGACATAGACGAAGAAGACTTCGAAGACCCTGAGGGGATCACTTCAGTGCCTGCCTCCCGTACCACCCTGCGCCGCTCACTCGCCGCCGCCGCGGCTCTGCCACTGCTGATCGGCGCGCTCGCCTCCTGCGGCTACGGCTCACAGGCCAAGAACGACGAGAAGAAGGTGGCCGCCGAGGGCGAGAAGCTCTCGGCCGACACGGTCCGGCTCGGGTACTTCCCGAATCTGACGCACGCCACCGCCCTGGTCGGCGACCAGGAGGGCATCATCCAGAAGGAGCTGGGCGGCACGCAGCTGAAGGTCTCGACCTTCAACGCCGGCCCCTCCGAGATCGAGGCGCTGAACGCCGATTCGATCGACATCGGCTTCATCGGCCCCTCCCCCGCGATCAACGGCTACAGCAAGTCCAAGGGCAAGAACCTGCGCATCATCGCCGGTTCGGCCTCCGGCGGTGTGAAGCTGGTCGTGAACCCGGCGAAGATCAAGACCCTCGACGACATCAAGGGCAAGAGGATCGCCACTCCGCAGCTCGGCAACACCCAGGACGTGGCCTTCCTCAACTGGATCTCGGAGAAGGGCTGGAAGGTCGACGCCCAGAGCGGCAAGGGCGACGTCTCCGTACTCCGCACGGACAACAAGGTGACCCCGGACGCCTACAAGTCCGGCTCGATCGACGGCGCCTGGGTGCCGGAGCCGACCGCGTCGAAGCTGGTCAGCGAGGGCGCGAAGGTCCTGCTCGACGAGTCCACGCTGTGGCCCGACAACAAGTTCGTGATCACGAACATCATCGTGTCGCAGAAGTTCCTCACCGAGCACCCTGACGTCGTCGAGGCGGTGCTGCGCGGCTCGGTGAAGACCAACGAGTGGATCAACGCCAACCAGGCCAAGGCCAAGGAGTCGGCGAACGCCAAGCTCAAGGAGCTCACCGGCAAGCCGCTGGGCGCCAAGGTCATCGACGGTGCCTGGCCGTCGATCACGTTCACCAACGACCCGCTGGCCGCCACGCTTCAGGCCCAGGCGGACCACGCGGTGAAGGCCGGTCTGCTCAAGCAGCCCGACCTGGCCGGCATCTACGACCTGAAGCCGCTCAACAAGGTCCTCAAGGCCGCAGGGCAGCCCGAGGCGTCCGACGCCGGACTCGGCGTCAAGTAACAAGTCCGCAGCGCATACCCAGGAGGTGACGACCATGGCCACGACCGCGACGCTCGCCAAGGCCGAGGACCGTTCGGCGGTGACGCATGCCGCCCGTATCGAGCATGTCTCGAAGTCCTTCGGCGGACCCACCGGCGGGCAGCTCGTCCTCGACGACATCTCGCTCGATGTCGCTCCGGGCGAGTTCGTCACCCTCCTGGGGGCCTCGGGGTGCGGAAAGTCCACCCTGCTCAACCTGGTCGCCGGGCTCGACCGGCCGTCCGCGGGGTCCATCGAGACCCCCGGCGGCCGGCCGGCCCTGATGTTCCAGGAGCACGCCCTCTTCCCGTGGCTGACCGCGGGCAAGAACATCGAACTGGCCCTGCGGCTGCGCGGGGTCCCGAAGGCCGAGCGCCGCCCGGAGGCGGAGCGGCTGCTCGAACTCGTACGGCTCTCCGGCTCGTACGACAAGCGGGTGCACGAGCTGTCCGGCGGCATGCGCCAGCGTGTGGCGCTGGCCCGGGCACTCGCCCAGGCCAGCGATCTGCTGCTGATGGACGAGCCGTTCGCGGCGCTCGACGCGATCACGCGTGACGTGCTGCACGACGAGCTGACCCGGATCTGGCGGGAGACCAGGCTGTCGGTGCTGTTCGTCACCCACAACGTGCGTGAGGCCGTGCGGCTGGCCGAGCGCGTGGTGCTGCTGTCGTCCCGTCCGGGCCGGATCGCCCGGGAGTGGACCATCGACATTCCGCAGCCGCGCCGCATCGAGGACGCCGCCGTGGCGGAACTGTCCGTCGAGATCACCGAAGAACTGCGTGGGGAGATCCGCCGTCATGGCCAGCACTGATACGACCACCACGACGGCCGCCAAGGCCGACGACCTGGCGGGTCTTGAAGCGGGGCTCGACGCGCTGGACGCGGTGCAGGTCCGCCGCACCCCGGTGCGCGAGGTCCTCACCGGCAAGGTGCTGCCTCCCGTCATCGCCGTCGTGCTGGTGCTCGTGGTCTGGCAGCTGCTGGTGCTGGCCAAGGTCACCGACGAGTCCAAGCTGCCGGCGCCGTCCGCGGTGTGGGACAGCGTGACCACCATGTGGCTGGAGGGCACGCTTCTCGAAGTGCTCTGGACCAGCGTGTCGCGCGCCCTGCTCGGCTTCCTCATGGCGCTCGCGATCGGCACCCCGCTGGGTCTGCTCGTCGCCCGGGTGAAGTTCGTCCGGGCCGCCATCGGGCCCGTCCTCGCGGGACTGCAGTCGCTGCCGTCCGTGGCCTGGGTCGCCCCGGCCGTGCTCTGGATCGGCCTCAACGACTCGATGATGTACGCCGTGATCCTGCTGGGCGCCGTGCCGTCGATCGCCAACGGCCTGGTCGCCGGTGTCGACCAGGTCCCGCCGCTCTTCCTGCGGGCCGGCCGCACCCTGGGTGCCACCGGGCTCAAGGGCGCCTGGCACATCGTGATGCCCGCCGCGCTGCCGGGCTATCTCGCGGGTCTGAAGCAGGGCTGGGCGTTCTCCTGGCGTTCGCTGATGGCCGCCGAGATCATCGCCTCCTCGCCCGACCTCGGCCTGGGGCTCGGACAGCTGCTGGAGAACGGCCGCAACAACTTCGACATGCCGGGGATCTTCCTCGCCATCATCCTCATCCTGCTGGTCGGTGTCGCCATCGACCTGCTGATCTTCAGCCCGCTGGAGCGCGCGGTGCTGCGCCGTCGCGGCCTGCTGGTGAAGAGCTGACATGACCGCCGCCGCCCGCCCGTCGCCCACCACCACCCTGTCGAGGAAGCTCCCCCAGGCTCCGTCCGGAGGAGCCCCCCTCGCGCCTGTCCTTCTCGTCATCGCGCACGGCAGCCGCGATCCGCGGCATGCGGCGACCGTGCACGCGCTGGTGCGCCGTGTCCGGTCGCTGCGGCCCGGCCTTCGCGTGGAGACGGCGTTCCTGGACTTCAACCTGCCGTCGGTACCGGGGGTCCTGGACCGTCTCCCGGCCGAAGGGGTGCGGGAGGTGGTGGCCCTGCCGCTGCTGCTGACCCGGGCCTTCCACGCGAAGGCCGACATCCCCGCCGTCCTGCGCCAGGCCCCTCCCGCCCTGCGGATCCGCCGCGCGGAGGTGCTCGGCCCCTCGCCGCTGCTGATCGCGGCGGTGGAACGACGGCTGTACGAGGCCGGGCTGACGCCCGGCGACAAGCGCTCGACCGGGGTCGTCCTGGCCTCGGCGGGCTCCACGGACCCGGAGGCGATCGCAGCGATCGCAGAAACGGCGCGGGAGCTGCGGCGCACCGGTTGGTGCTCCGTGCGGCCTGCGTTCGCCTCCGCATCACTCCCGCGGACCGAGGACGCCGTCCGCGCGCTGCGCGCCGACGGCTTGCGGCGCGTGGCGGTCGCCCCGTACGTCATCGCCCCCGGCCGGCTGCCGGACCGCATCGTCGCGGGCTCGGCCGAGGCCGACCACCTGGCGGACGTCCTCGGCCCGTCCGCGGAGCTGGCGCGGCTGCTGGTCGAGAGGTACGAGCAGCAGTGCGCGCCGACGGCCGGCGAACTGCCGGAGACGCTCCGGGCGGAGACCCTGAGGTCACGGGCGGGCTAAGGCCCGGAAACCGCCCGTGCGAAGATCCGGGAATGGAACACGGCGGCGGATGCGACGCGGAGTCGGTCGAACCGGGAGCGGGCGACGCCGACTTGGTGTCGCTGGTGGCGCGGGCCACACCTGCGGGGACCGGCGAGCACGTCGTGACCGTGCCGGTGGCCTGTGGGTACTGCGGTTCGGATGGTGTGGACGAGTTCCAGGTGTGGGCGGGGGACTGCTACTGCGTGGGATGTCTCCTGGCGATCGGTGTGTGGGACGGCGGCGACCCTCAGACCCTTCCCCTGAAGACTGCAGCCTTTCCGTGGAGACTCGTCGCGTCCACCGCCCCGCTTCCTTCGACGTCACCCTCGGACTACTTCAGATGTTCCACCGGGACCATGCTGTTTCACGTGGCCGTCGCCGTCGTGCTCGGCCAGGACGATGTGGTGCGGCGCATCTCCGTCGGCCTGAAGTGCTCGGAGCACGGTGGACGGTATCTCTACATCGACAACGCGCGCGTGGAGCCGGCCGAACCCTGCCGAGCCGTCAGCGGTTGACCTGTCGGTTCATGACCTGGCCAGGAGTGCGACGAGCCGCGGGCGCCGATCCGGTGTTCTACGGCCTATCCGTGGGCTCGCCCAGCAAGAGCACGAGCCCACACAGGCCACCGACCGACCAGCAGGCCGTCATCCATGTTCCCTGGCCGAGGCCCGACATCACGACGAAGGCGGCCGCTGCTGCCGTGACCCCGGCCACGGCAGCACGTCGCGGGCCGTGGCCGGCATCCCACTCGCGGCGCAGCACTCCGGAACACCGCCAGGTTCTCCAGAGGACGGCACCGACGACGATCGCTTCGGCCACGACGAACCAGACGGGGATCGGAAGCGGACCGTCCGGCCCTACCCCGCCATGCCACACTTCCACGAGCCCGCTGACCAGGACGACCGGACCGGCCAGAGCGAACACCCCTGCCGCCAGGCGGAAGAAGCCGACGCCCAGGTAGGTCGCGCGGGCACCGCCGAAGGGCACGACCGCGTGGGACAACGCGTGGAAGCGATGGGCGGCTCCCCGGAAGTCCGATGCAACGGTCCAGCCCAAGGCCGTCGCGAACACCCCCCAGACCACCGAGAACATCGCACCCTCTTTCCGCTCTGTGCCGACCGGCCGGAACCGCACCGGATGTGCCCGCCACGCTACGGCGGCGTCATCGGCTCCCGTCATGCCGGATTCCGGCAGAGTACGTGCGCGCAGAGTGCCGGACAGGCTCCAGCGCACGCCGCCGCTCACAGGGCCATGACCTCTTCGCCGCCTCGCCACGCACGGCTCCGGGCCGGGGTCGCCCTCACGGCCCGGCGACTGCTCGCAGGCTGACGGCTTCGGGTACGTCGGCTGACGTGCCGACGCGGACGTCAGCCGACGGACAGGAGCTCGGGTACGGCGACGGCGGCGCTCCTGTCGTCCGCCGGTGCGGTGAGACGGGCATGGACGCGCTGCCAGGCGCCGGTGTCGTGGCCGAGCCGCTCGGTCACGAGCCGGGCGACCTCCGCCAGCGCGACGTGGACCGCTTCGGGCGCGTCCGCACGGCGGCGGGCGCGGTTGAGACAGCTCAGCACGACCGCCGCGGGGGCGACCTCGTGGACGAGGTCCCGACCGGTCAGCTGTCCCGTCCTCAGGAGATGGTCCAGGAGGGCGTCCACCGGGGAGCGCGCGTGCCCTCCGACGCCGTGCCGGGCGCGCGCCACGGTCAGCTCCGGGCCCAACGGGGTGGTGACCGACAGTCCGTGGAGGTGCGCCGCGTTGCGAAGTCTGAACGCGTGCGGTGCCGTGGGGTGGCGGACGACCTGCTCCCAGAAGGGGATGGGGTCCTCGGCGTGCTCGGCCTCCAGGGCCTGCCACGGCACGGGGCCCGGGGTGCTGTCGAGGATGTCCTGGGTCTGCCAGTGGCCCCGCGCCCGGCGCAGCCGCTTGGCGAGGCGGTCCGCCGTCAGTTCCCTCGCGGCCCGGGCCGCGAGGGGTGCGGCGGGGTCGTCGGTGGTCAGGGCCTTCTGACAGAACCGGGTGGCGGCGGCCCCGAGCCGTCCGCTCTCCACGAGTGCGGCCAGTCGCCGACGTCCGCCGTGGCGGAGCAGGTTGAGGCTGCCGACGAGTTGCTGGGCCAGGGTGAGGTGCTTGCCCGCCCTCTCGAAGACGAGCTCGATGAGTGCGGGTTCGGCCGACTCGAGCCAGGCCGTACGGCCGCCGGGGAGTTCGGCGAGCGGGTCGGCCCGCACGTCGGCGGCGAGCCGTGGGGCGAGGACACCCGGTCGTGCGGCGATGCGTCGGCGTACCGCGAGGTCGACGTGGGTGCGCAGCAGCGCCAGGTCCACGTCGGGGTCGGCGAGGTCGACGAGGCGGTGCAGGGCGGCGTCGTCGAGCCACCGGGACTGCTCCGAGAGCACCTTCAGGGCGCCTCGGTCGCGGTGCCGCAGCAGGTGGTCGAGGGGCGTCCGCGCGGTAGGCGTGGACCGCAGGAGGTGGGCGGCCAGCATCCACGGGCCGTCGGGGCCGAGGCGGGGCATGATCGCGGCGAGCGCGTCGGGCCGTGCCTCGCGGAGCAGGGTGCCGAGCGGCCACGCCCACAGGTGGTTGCCACGGGCGAGGAGGTTCACCGCCGTCCCGGGCGAGGTGGGCGGTTCCGTGGGCGCGAAGGTGGACGCCCTGCCGATGGGGGTGCGCGCCTGGTGGAGCGTGTCGGCGGCGGTCGTGTCGTTGTCGAGGCGTGACCGGGCGAGCAGTCCGGGCCAGCTGATCGCGGTGTCCCCGTCCGTCGCCATCGACCGCCGTGCGGTGGCGGCGAGCCGCAGCCAGGCGTCCGCGTCGGTCCCGAGTTCGCGCTCCAGGTACCGGGCGAGGGCGCGCCGCCACGCGGTGAGGAAGGCCAGGCCCCTCCAGTCGTGGGGCACGAGCAGCAGGTGGGCGGCCGGCAGGTGGTGCAGCAGATCGTCGGCCGACACGATGCCGTGCAGATAGGCCCGTTCGGCGATGCGGGCGAGCGGAGCGAGCTCGGGCGTCTCCGCGAGCCGGCGGTGGACCTCCTCGCGGGTGGGGGCCTCACACCGGTGCGCCAGGTCGGTCAGCCCTTGTGCGAGGCACGCCTCAGCCAGCCAGTCCGGGTGCCGCCGGCCGGGCACGTCGGCCACGTCGTGGGCGGACAGGTGACGCAGGACCGCCGGGTCGTCCGGGAGCGGGGCGGTGCCCGGCCCGGCCAGCGAGCGCAGCAGATCGATCGCGCCGAGGGCGGCCCGCCCCCGCTCGCCCACCGGGCCCGGGGCGGGCTCCCCGGGCGGATCCGCGACCGCCGCGGGTGTGGTGCCCGTGTCCCGGGTCGGCGCCGGCCGGTCGCTCGACGGCCCGTCGGCGGCGCCCGCGTCCCGCACGGCCTCGCTCAGCGTGCCCCGGTGGGCGGCGAGGGCCCGCAGCAGTGCCTCCTCGGCGTGCGGCCCGGTCGCGACGCTCTCCCGGTACGCGTCGGCGAGCAGGTCGCGGGCCTCGCGCGCGGCGTCGGCCCGCGGGTCCCGCTGGGCCACGGCGTGGAGCGCCTCCAGGCCGCGGACCGCCGGCCGGGCCAGGGCGATGAGCTCGACCGGGTCCAGTCGTCCTGCCGCCACCATGCCGACGGCCCAGTCCGCTGCCGTCTCGTCCAGCTCTTCCTCGGCGAGGCGCACGGCCGGTGGAGTGAGGTTCCCGGCGATCCGTCCGCCCGCCCGCCAGGGTGCGTTGAGCAGGGTCAGCTGGAACTGCGCGCGCTCCGCGTCCGTGGCGTCCTCGTGGCGGATCAGCTCCTCCGCCGCCTTCGGCATGAAGGGAGTCTTCCGGTTCGCCGCCGCCAGTGCCCGGAAGTCGTGCGCGTACGGCTCGTTGAGCAGGTCGCGCAGGGTGCTGGTGCCACGGCTGACGCCGAGGAGCCGGGGCAGTGTCGCCGGGTCCTCGTACGGTTCGCCCGCGGCGCGCAGCCTGGCCGCGGCGTCGGGTGCGTCGAGCGCGGCGGTGACCTCGGCCCGGATCTCCGCATGCACGTACGGAACGACGGCCGGGTCGGCGAGCATGGTGCGGACGGCGTCGGCGCCCCGGCACTCCAGGACCCGCAGGAGTGCGTGGCGCTGCGCCACCTTGCGCACCCCCCAGGCCAACGCCTGGGCGACCAGTGGCGGATCCCCGCTGCCGAGCAGCGGTGCCGTGCGGCTGCGGGAGGAAGCGCCGGCCGACGAGAGCAGTTCGGCCCTGAGCGTGGGGTCCAGGAGGACCCGGCTCCGGGCGTGGGCGTCGACGACCGCGCGGCGGAGGGACGGGGTGCAGCGGTTGTTGCGGTAGACGGCCGCGTACACCGTCGGATCCTCGGCGCCGAGCAGCTGCTTGAGGGCGCGTGCGTCGATCCGGGGGTGCCGGGCCAGCGCGGCGCGTGTCCGGCTGTCGCCATGGCGGGTGACGGCGAGGGTCAGTGCCGGGCCGGGCAGGGTGCCGCCCGCGAGCACGGTCTCCACCGTCCGGTCGGGCAGCGCGGTGAGCGCGGCAGCCGCCTCCTCGTGCGGCGTCAGCTCCAGGAGCAGCGCGAGCGTGTCGGGGACCGACCTCGGTGGCAGGCGGTCGGCGCCCTCACGCGGCTCGGGCAGATCGGCGAGCAGCTCCGGCAGCGTGTGGGGGGAGGTACCGAGTGCGTCGTGGAGCCGGCGCCACCGCTTCGGAGCCCCCGCGAGGTGACGCTCGATCAAGGCCGCCAGCAGCAGGGCGGCTTCACTCGCCGGCGGGGGCGTGCCGACGAGATGGCGGGTGAGAGTGCGGGCGGGACGGGTCGAGCGCACCAGGGTGACGGCGTGGCGGCCGCCCGGCTCGCCCGGGACCGACGGGTCCTCGCCGGGGCGGGCGTCGTCGGTCAACTCGACGATCAGACGGCGCAGTCCGGCAGGGCTCGCGGACGTACGGGACATGGCTCCCCTTCCCCCGGTTCGATCATGTGTCGGGGCGACGAAGAGCATTCCAGCACGGGGCACTGACAGTGCGACGGGCCCTGTGGGTCCCAGGTCGTGTCCGGAAGGTCTCGCCCGGCTCGCGACGCCCTGCGGGCGGACGGCGGGACTTCCGCGCTCTTGAAGAATCGCGACAGCCCGCGTGCTCAGCCGAAGTCGAGTCCGCCCGTCCTGGTGCGCTTGAGCTCGAAGAGGTCGGAGTGTCCGGCGAGGACCCGGAAGCTGTCGAAGAGCTCGGCCGCCTTCGTGCCGCGCGGGATGGCGCGCAGGACCGGGCCGAACCAGACCGTGCCGTCGACATGGATGGTGGGGGTGCCGACGTAGCCGTCCGCCTCCGGGTCCTTGCCGGCGTCGTGGCTGCGGCGGACCGCCTCGTCGTAGGTGGCGTCGTGCGCGGCCTCGGCGAGCTCGGCGGGCAGGCCGAGCTCCGCCAGGGACTCGGCGACGACCGCGTCGAAGTCCTTCCGCTTCTCCTGATGGATGCGGTTGCCGTACGCGGTGTAGAGGGGGCGCAGGACCTCGTCGCCGTGCTTCTCGGCCGCCGCTGCCGCCACCCGCACCGGGCCGATGGACTTGTCGACGAGCTCCCGGTACCACTCGGGCAGTTCGTTGCCGACGTTGTGGAAGTACAGGCTCATGACCCGGAAGCGCAGCTCGATGTCCCGGTGCTGTTCGACCTCCAGCATCCAGCGGGAGGAGATCCAGGCGAAGGGGCATGCGGGGTCGAAGTAGAAGTCGACGACGGTCCTGGGCTGCGTTTCGGTGGTCATGGCAGGAGCGTAGCCAGCAGGCGGCCGTCGGTGGCGGTCCAATCGCGACTCCGTCAACTGGGCCACTTCCGGCCGCCGTCCATGATCGTCGCGGCGTGCGCCCGCGCCCTCGGAGAGGGGCGAGCCCGGTGGCGATCTCCGCCTCGCGACGCTCGAACGGCCCCTCCTCCACGGACTCGCCGGCGGCCCCGCCCGGCAGGGCCCCAGGTCCCCGCCGCCCTCGCGTGTCAACCATGGTTGACACGCGAGAAGTGTCAACGTAGGTTGACATCATGACCGATGCAACCGATCTCGCCGAGCGGGCGGGTGATCGCGACCCCCGGGTCGGGCTCCGCGCCGTCTCCGCACTGAGGCGGCTCCTCGAACAGCTGGAGGCCGCTCAGGTACGCAGCGCCCGCGCCCAGGGCTGGTCGTGGCAGGAGATCGCCGCGGAGCTGGGCGTCAGCCGCCAGGCGGTCCACAAGAAGCACGGGAGGCATTGATGTTCGAACGCTTCACGAAGGGGGCCAGGGCGGTGGTGAAGGGGGCGGTGCTCCAGGCCGAACGGCAGGGCGCCCCCGTCGTCACCGAGGAGCATCTGCTGCTCGCGATCCTCGACGCCGAGGACACCAAGGCGTCCTTCGTCCTGCGGGCCCTCGGAGCGACGGACCGGCGCGCGTCGCTGGAGGCGGCTCTCGCGGACGCCCGGCGGCGGGGCGGGCTGTCCAAGGCGGACACGGACGCGCTGGCGGGGCTCGGGATCGACGTGACCGAGATCGTCGCCCGGGTCGAGGAGGCGCACGGCCCGGGCGCACTCGCCGACGACCGCGACGAGCGGGTCCGCCGCTCCGGGCACCGGCCCTTCACCACCGAGGCGAAAGGGGTGCTGGAGCGGTCCCTGCGCGTCTGTCTCGGCCGCCGCGAGAAGGCGATCGGCGACGAGCACCTCCTCCTCGCCCTCACGGCACGGCCCGGTGTCGTCGCCGAGACCCTGGCGGACCACGGTGTCACGTACGCGGCGGTGGAGCGCGCCCTCGGCTAGACGGCCCCCCGTCCGGCGATCTTTGAGAAGCTGGACGGGGGCCACCCCCAGCTGAAAGCCTCTCCGCACGAGGCCGAGGCCGACGAGGAGGACATCATCGACACCGCCGAAGAGGGCCAGCACCCGCTGGACTCCGCCAGCGTCATGAACGCGAAGAAGACCCTCCTTGAACTCCTCGGCCGCGCCGGAGTGTTCCAGGTCGACGCCGAAGAGCTGATCGCGCTGGTCGAGGCCGGGGCGATCGCGGAGGCGCACGGCGAGATCGGCAAGATCGTGGAGGTTCCGCCGGAGGGCGGCGAGCCGTACGCCTCCGGCTGGCTCGCCGGCGCCCGGGCCGTCGACGACGAGCTCGCCCACCTCGCCGAGCGGGCCCTGCGGCGCGCCATCGGCCCGGCGATGACCGGCCACCCCCTGCGCGGCAGCGGCCGGGAGGACGCGGCGCGCGTCCGCACCCCGGTCGGGATGGTGGACGTGGAGCGGGCGAAGGTCGCCGTGACACCGCTCTACCTCGCGTTCAGCCACGCCTCGGACCTCGACCCCGAGGTGTCGGACGAGGTCCTCACCGCGGTCCTCGGCACGATGGGCGTCGTCGAGCGGGTCGGATACGCGGGACGACTCGAGGAGTTCGCCGAGACCCACCGGAGCCGGCTCGCCCAGGTGTACGCGCGGTACGGTCCGGGCAGCCGCATCGCCATGCACGGCCGCTACTCCCTCGTCCACTCCCCCACCAGCGTCGCCGTACTCGAACGCCTCACCACCACTCCGTCCGCGCTGCGCACGGAGTGGGAGGACGCCGAGTTGCCCCCGGCGTGGCTGGACGGCCTGGCGATCGCGTGGGGCGCCGCGGACGACGCCCCACCGGCCTGACCCGGGTCACGGAGTCCCGGGGGCGCGCGGTTCGCGCCACATTCCCCACAGCACCGGTCCGCCTCCCGGCAGCCGCAGCTCCTCGCGCACGGTGAAGCCGAAGTGCTCGTAGACGGCGATGTTCGACGGCTTCGAGGACTCCAGATAGGTGGGGAGACCGGCCGCGTCGGCCTTGGCGAGTCCGGAGCGGAGCAGGGCGGACCCGTGCCCCTGCCCCTGGACGGCCGGGTCGGCACCGATGAGCGCCAGGGACCAGTGCGGCTCCTCGGGGGTGTGGGCCGCGGCCGTTTCGACGGCGTCCCTGAAGAGCGGGGCCCGGTCACCGAGGATGTCCTGGAGCTCCCGGATGGTCTCCGCGTCGGGAACGGCCTTGGCCTGCGCCTCAGGTGGCGCCCAGAAGGCGGCCGCCGCCTCGGTGCGCTCGCACACCCCGTGCCGGGCGTACTGCCGCGTGAAGATCGTGGTGAAGTAGCGGCCCATTCGCGCCTCGCGCGAGGCGTCGTCGGGGAAGAACCAGCGCATCATCGGGTCGTCGTCGAAGGCGCGGGTCAAGGTGCGGCCGATCGGCGCGGCGTCGTCGATCGTGGCCGGTTTCGGTATGTTCGTCATCGACATACAGGTCATTCTGCACCTGGATGATCTTGAACGAGGCGGCGGGGTCCCCTCTACGCGCGGGTCAGCTCCACCAGCTTGACCACGGTGTTCCAGTTGCGCGAGGTGGCCACGATCCCCTTGAAGAGGGCGGGGCGGGAGAGCGCCTCGCCGAGCTTGGATCTGCCGAGGCCGTCGGGCGCGTAGAGATAGAGCGCGCGGTCGCCGAGCCGGAACTCCTCCGGCAGGAAGGCCGCCTGGTCGATGGCGGCGAAGCGCTCGGGGTCGACCCGCTCGGAGAGATACGTGACGTGGAGCTGCTTGCCCTCCAGCTCGGCGGCGGGGAAGGGGCAGTCGTCGGCGACGGCGGCGAGGTACTCCGCGTCGCGGACGAGACAGTCGACGCGGAAGCCGAACCGCTGCTCGATGGCGTCCTCGACTCCGGCGGCGAGTCCCCGCTCGTCGGCGTCGGTGGTGAAGACGGCGTTCCCGCTCTGGAGGTAGGTCCTGACCTCACGGTGACCGAGGCCCTCGAGAAGGGAACGGAGTTCCGCCATGGGCACCTTGCGGTGTCCTCCGACATTGATGCCGCGCAGCAGAAGGGCGTACGTCTTCGTCATGGCGCCACGATAGGCGGGCCGCCGCGCCCCGTGGGGGAGGGCGCGGCGGCCGCCGGTCATCGGGCCTGTGCCACTACTCGACGATCTTGAGCAGCTTGTTGGCGGTGCCCTCGGAGGGGTTGGAGATCTTGTCGGGCGTCGCTCCGGCGACCAGCGCCTCGGCGACCTGAGCCGGGGTGGCGTCCGTGTGTCCCGCGAGGTAGACGGCGGCCGCGCCGACCACGTGCGGGGTCGCCATGGACGTACCGGAGATGGTCTTGGTTCCGGTGTCGCTGTCGTTCCAGGCCGAGGTGATCTCCGAGCCGGGGGCGTAGAGGTCCACCACGGAACCGAAGTTGGAGAAGTCGGACTGCTGGTCGCCCTCGGTGGAGGAGGCGACGGTGATCGCCTCCTGGACACGGGAGGGGGAGCCCTGGCCCGCGTCGGAGGACTCGTTGCCCGCGGCGACACCGAAGGTCACGCCGGCGGCGATGGCCTTCTTGACGGCGTCGTCGAGGGCGGGGTCGGCGCCTCCGCCGAGGCTCATGTTGGCGACGGACGGGCCCTGGTGGTTCTTGGTGACCCAGTCGATGCCCGCGACGACCTGCTCGGTGGTGCCGGAGCCGTTGTCGTCCAGGACACGGACGGCGACGATCTTGGCCTTCTTGGCGACACCGTGGGCGGTGCCCGCGATGGTGCCGGCGACGTGCGTGCCGTGGCCGTTGCCGTCCTGAGCCGTGTTGTCGTTGTCGATGGCGTCGAAGCCGTCGACGGCGCGGCCGCCGAAGTCCTCGTGGCTGACGCGGACTCCGGTGTCGATGACGTACGCGGTGACGCCCTCGCCGCCCTTGTCGGGGTAGGTGTACTTCTTGTCCCCGGCGGTCTCGGCCTGGTCGACCCGGTCGAGGCCCCAGGAGGGCGGGTTGTCCTGGGTGGCGTTGATGGAGAACTTCTTGTTCTGGACGACCTTGGCGACGGCCGGGTCGGCGGCGAGGCGCTTGGCCTCGGTCTCCGAAAGGCCGTTGACCGAGAAGCCGTTGACCGCGGAGTCGTAGCTGCGGCGCAGGGTGCCGCCGTACTCCTTCGCGAGGTCGCCCTTGTCGGCCTTCTCGTCCAGCAGCACGACGTAGCTGCCCGCGACGGCGCCTTCCGCGCCGAGGCCGTAGACGGTTCCCATGGCGGGCGTGGGGGCCGCGCCGGCGAACTGGGTGGTGAAGACGGTGACTCCGGCCGCGGCCGCGATCGCGGTCGAGACGGCGATGAGCTTGGTCCGACGAACACGCTTGTGTATTGCCATGAAGAGGGGTCTCCTCGTCAGGATTTGTGGGGGGATGCGCCACTGGAAGGAAACTCTCCGGTAGCTGCTCCAAGACCCTTGCTCATTGACGAGTGCAAATCAAGACCTTCGTGCACCTGTGACTTACACAACAAGCTTTCGTAATAATAAATCGGTCAACTTGCCTCAACTCGACGCACGCAGAGGGCCCCCGGTCACCCGGGGGCCCTCAAGGACGTGACGGTCTAGCCCAGTTCGGCCTCGATCAGGTCCGCCGCTCGCGGCGCTCCACCCTCGTCCGCCATCCGCTTGCGGATCTCCTCGGCACGGACGGCCACTTCGGGATCGTCGACGAGGGAGAGCACCGCTTCCCGCAGACGCTCGGCGGTCACCTCCTCCATCGGCAGGTGGCGGGCCACCCCCAGGGACTGGAGCATGTCGGCGTTGCCGAACTGGTCGACGGCCTGCGGGACCGCGACCATCGGAGTGCCGGTGGCCAGCCCCTCCTGGCTGCCGCCGGCCCCGGCGTGGGTGATGAACGCGTCCGCCTGCTTCAGGATCGCCAGCTGGGGGACCCAGGAGCGCACGTCGACGTTGGCCGGAATCTCCCCCAGCTCCGACGGGTCGACGAAGGCGCCGATCTGGAGCACGACATGCCAGCCCGGCAGGTCCCCGAACGCGGAGACGCACGCCTTGTAGAAGTCGGGCTGCTTGGTGAAGGCCGACCCCAGGGAGACCAGGAGCACCTTCTCCGCATCCGCCGGCCGCTGCCACTCCCCCTGGTCGGCCCGGTCGCCCTGGCAGGCGCCGACGAAGGTGAAGACGGACTCGTCGACCCGGTCGGCGTGCGGCTGGAGGGCTCGCGGGATGAGGACGAGCGCCCGGCGGGGGCGGGCGATCAGCCGGTCGGGATGGGTGTCGACACCGTGCTCGGCCAGCCAGTTCTCGAAGCGGGTGTAGTACGCCTTGCCCCGCTCGGAGGCCTTGAGCTCGGCGAACATGGGCTCGGCGACCTCCTCCTCGTACCCCTCCCACGGGACGAGATTCGGCCAGAGTCCCACGGAGGGCACACCCCACCGGTGTGCGAGGACCGGAGCGGGGTAGGCCGTGATGTCGTGGAGGACGAGGTCCGGACGGTCGCCGTCGAAGGCCGCGGCGAGTTGGGGCAGTGCCTGGATCGCGTCCCGGAGGAAGGGTTCGACGTTGTCGATGAGTTCGGTGCCCCAGGCGTCCGGGTCGTCGTCGGTCGGAAGCGTGGAGGTGTAGACGACGGGCGTGGCGCCGGTGGCGGCGACCTTTTCGGCGAAGGAGGCGGGGATGGCGTAGCTGACACGGTGCCCGCGGGCGACGAGCTCGCGGATCACTTCGAGGCTCGGGTTCACATGGCCGTGGGCGGCGATGGAGAACATGGCGATGTGCGCGGGACGCGGAGTGGCGGTCATGCCCTCACAGTAAACGAGACGAGACGTCTCGTCCAATCCGATGGATCCACTTCTCCCCGCGGAGCGTGGATCGGGACACCCGCTAGCGACGTTGGTAGCGGGCGAGGCCCAGGTTCCCGTCCTTCACCAGACGCTCGCGCAGCTCCTCGGCGTCGATCGCGCCGCTGTAGTACTCCTGGTACGCCGGGGTGGCCACCTTGTCCTTCCATTCCGGGTAGCCGCGCACGGATTGCGCGGGCGCGGGCTGCAAATACTCGGCGACGGCGACTCCGGTCGCCCAGCCGTCCTTCGCGGTGCGCAGGGACGGGTCCGCGAGCGCGGCCGTGCCCGTCGGCAGCATCCAGTCGCCGCGCGCCAGCCGGACCATGCTGTCCGGCCGGAGGAAGAAGTCGAGGAAGCGCGCCGCCTCCTTCTTGTACGGACTGTCCTCGGCGATCGAGAGCGTCTGCGGGCTGACCCCCTGCGCGAGCCCGTCCTCGCCGGCGGGTGCCGGCAGGACGATCCACTCGAAGCCCTCGGGCGCCTGCTGGGTGATCTGCTGGCGGTACGAGAAACCGAGCGGGACCATCGCGTACTTGCCGCCGAAGAAACCGGGCAGGGCGTCCGATCCGCCGGTGCCGAGGGTGGAACGCGAGGCGCTGAGATCGGTGTTCACCTGGTCGTGGATGGTGCCGGGGACGACACCGTCCTCCTCGCCGAAGTCGATGGTCACCCTGCCGTCGGCGTCCCGGTGGAAGAGCCGCCCGCCCGCCGAGAGCCCCAGGTTGAGGCTGACGGAGACCGGTTCCTTGAGGGGCCAGGCGACCGCGTACCCGCCCTTGCCCATCGCCGCCGTCAGGTCCTTGGTGATCTGCCGGAACTCCGCCCAGGTCCAGGGGTTCTCCGGAGTCGGGATCCGGACGCCGGAGGATTCCAGGATCCGCTTGTTCGCCATGATCATCCGAGGTTCCTGGAGGAAGGGGACGCCGTAGATCCCGTCGCCGAAGGTCGTCGTCCGCCAGCTCCGCGCGGGGATGTCGGACATGAGCCGTTCGGGCAGCAGGGTACGGAGATCGGCGAGGTAGCCCCCGTAGGCGAAGTCGGCCAGGTCGTCGGAGGCGTCGTGGATGATGTCGGGCGCCTCGCCGCCCTCGAAGGAGGTGAGGAGCTGGTCGTGGACGGAGTCCCAACTGCCCTGGACGTAGTCGACCTGGACGCCGGGGTGCGCCGCGTTCCACTCCTCCACCAGGCGCTTGTTGGCGTCGACGGACTCCTTCTGCCAGGCCAGCGACTGGAAGCGGAGCCGGATCGGGCCGCCGTCGGGGTCGTCCCCGGCGGAGCAGCCGGTGAGCAGCAGCGCCAGCGCCACGGCGGCGGCCGTGAAGACCCTTCCGCGCATCAGGACTTCACCGCCCCGGTCAGCATCCCGCCGGTGATCCGCCTCTGGATGACCGCGAAGACGACGAGCGAGGGGATCGTGGCGAGGAACGCGGCCGCGGCGAGCGGTCCGAGGTCGGCGACCCCCTCCGCTCCGAGGAAATGGGTCAGGACGACCGGCAAGGTCTGCTTCTCCGGGGTCTTGAGCAGGACGAGCGCGAAGAAGAACTCGTTCCACGCGGTGATGAAGGCGAAGAGGGCGGTGGCGACGATGCCGGGGGCGAGCAGCGGAGCGGTGACCGAGACGAGGGTGCGGAGCCTCCCGGCGCCGTCGACGGCCGCGGCCTCCTCCAGCTCCGCCGGGACGGCCCGTACGTACCCGACGAGCATCCACAGCGCGAACGGCAGCGACCAGACGACGTACACCATCACCAGGCCGAAGAGGCTGTTGATCAGGTGCAGGTTCTTCAGGACGAGGAAGAGCGGGATGATCACCAGCACGAACGGGAACGCCTGGCTGATCACGACCCAGCCGGTGGCGGCGGTGGACAGCCGGCCGCGGTGGCGGGCCATCACATAGGCCATGGGCGTGGCGACGACGACGGCGATGAGGGCGGCGGAGAGGGCGGCGATCAGGCTGTTGGCCGCGGCCTGGAGCAGCGGCTGCTCCTCGAACGCCTGCCGGAAGTTGGCGAGGGTCGGGTCCTTCGGGATCCACGTCGGGTGCAGCGAACCCAGTTCCGTCGCCGGTTTGAAGGCGGTGGAGATCAGCCAGAGGAACGGCAGGGCGAGAAATCCCAGATACGCGAGGAGCGCGAGGTACTGGCCGAACCTCGCGGGCCCTCTGGTGCGGAGCGCGCTCATCGGTCCCGGTCCCCCTTCAGCCGTCCGACGAGATAGAGGGCGAGAAGCACGGAGATGACGGCGACCATCACGCAGCCCATCGCGGCGGCGTATCCGAACTGCCCGTAGCGGAACGCCTCTTCGTAGGCGAAGAGCATGGGGAGCCGGGTGCGGCCGCCGGGTCCGCCACTGGTCAGGACGTAGACCAGGGCGAAGGAATTGAGGTTCCAGATGAAGTTGAGGGCGGTGATGGCGAGGGCGACCGGCCTGAGCGCGGGCCAGGTGACGGTACGGAAGCGGCGCCAGGCGCCCGCTCCGTCGAGAGCGGCGGCCTCGTGGAGTTCGTGCGGCGTGTTCTGCAGTCCGGCGAGCAGGGCGACCGTGGTCTGGGGCATCCCGGCCCAGATGCCGACGACGATCACGGCGGGCAGCGCGGTGCCGAGTGCGGTGAGCCAGTCCTGTCCGTCGCCGAGGCCGAGATCGCGGATGGTCTCGTTGAGGATGCCGGCGTCGGGGTTGTAGACGAGCCGCCACATGATGCCGACGACGACCTCGGGCATGGCCCAGGGGATGATCGCGAGCGCTCTCGCCAGCCAGCGGAAGCGGAGGTTCTGGTTGAGCAGGAGCGCGAGGCCGAGGGCGAGCAGGAACTGCGGCAGGGTGACGCCCACGGCCCAGAGCAGGCCGATCCGGAACGAGTCCCAGAAGAGCGTGTCGTGCAGCAGGTCCTGGAAGTTGAGCGTGCCGACCCACCGGGTGGCCTGGGTGCGGCCGGACTGGGCGTCGGTGAAGGCGAGGGCGATGCCGTAGAGCAGCGGGCCGACGCTGAGGATCAGGATGGGGAGCAGCGCGGGCAGTACCAGGAACCAGGCGCTGTGGTCACGCCCACGATCCGGTCTCCCGCCGGTGGTCCTCGGACCGCCGGACCGCTTCGTCGCGGTCGCCAGCACACTCACAGATTCGACCCCTTATGCGCCTTTTGCCACGCCCGCCTCGGCCTTCGTCATGTTCCTGACGGGCCGTCGGTCCGTCAAGGCCACCTGCAGGGATGCGAGACTTTGGCTGATTCGCACAGGCAGGTGGGAGAGAGCGATGGACGAGGCGCGGGCACGAGAGATCCTGGCCGCCGCGGGGCATGGTACGTCGGGCGACGCGGCGCTCCTCGCGCTCGGCGAGAACGCGGTCTTCGCCGTGGGCGATCTCGTGGTGAAGATCGGCCGGGAGGCGGAGCTGCTCCCCCGGGCCGAACGGGAGCTGGCGCTCGCGGCCTGGCTGGAGGAGGCGGGCATCCCCGCCGTGCGGGCGGCGGAGCCCGAGCCGCGCCTGGTGGAGGGCCACCCGGTCACCCTCTGGCACCGGCTGCCGGAAGCCGTGCGCCCGGCCGAGCCGCGTGATCTGGCGCCGCTGTTGCGGCGGATCCACGCGCTGCCCGAGCCCACCGGCATCCCCCTTCCGCGCCGGGAGCTGCTCGGCGGGGTCGAGCGGTGGCTGCGGCTGGCCGGTGACGCGATCGACCCGGCCGACGCCGCCTTCCTGCGCGAGCGGCGGGACTCCTTCGCCCCGGCGGCGGCCGCTCTCACCCCGCACCTGACCCCCGGCCCGATCCACGGCGACGCGCTGCCGCGCAACGTCCATGTCGGCCCCGGAGGGCCGGTCCTGGTCGATCTGGAGACCTTCTCCCGCGATCTGCGCGAGCACGACCTGGTGGTGCTCGCCCTCTCCCGGGACCGGTACGGCCTGGACCCGGCCGCGTACGACGCGTTCACCGAGGCGTACGGCTGGGACGTGCGGGAGTGGGACGGGTGCGCGGTGCTGCGCGGGGCCCGGGAGACGGCGAGCTGCGCCTGGGTGGCCCAGCACGCTCCGACGAACCCCCGCGCGCTGGCCGAATTCGAGCGTCGGGTGGCCTCGCTGCGAGAGGGTGATCCCGAGGTGCGGTGGTACCCCTTCTGACCGCTTCGCGGGGCACGCCGCTCGGATGCCGACTCACGATCGGGGTGGAGTGATGCGCGTGGAACTGTCCGAGGTGACGCTCGACGTCGAGGTGAGCGGCCAGGGTCCGGCCGTCCTGCTGGTGCACGGCTTTCCCGACAGCCACCACCTCTGGCGCCGTCAGGTGCCGGCCCTCACCGCCGCCGGGTACACCTGCGTCGCCCCGACGCTGCGCGGCTTCGGCGCCTCGGGCCGGCCGGAGGGCGGCGTGGAGGCGTACCACCCGGGCAGGCACGTCGGCGACCTGCTGGAACTCCTCGCCCGGCTGGAGATCGACCGGCTCCATGTCGTCGGACACGACTGGGGTTCGGGCATCGCGCAGGGCCTCGCCCAGAGCGCGCCCGAGCGGGTCGCGAGTCTGACCGTCCTGTCGGTGGGCCACATCGCGTCCGTCCTCGACGCGGGCACCGAACAGAAGCAGCGGTCCTGGTACATGCTGCTCTTCCAGTTCCCGGGGCGGGCGGAGGAGTGGCTCGCGCGGGACGACTTCGCCAACCTCCGGGAGATGCTGGGTGAGCACCCCGACGCGGAGGCGGTCGTCGAAGGGCTGCGGGCGCCCGGCGCGCTGACGGCCGCGCTGAACATCTACCGTGCGGGCCTCCCCGTGGAGGTGCAGTTCGGTCCGGCCCTTCCGCTCCCTCCGCTGCCCGGCCCCGTGATGGGTGTGTGGTCCCCCGGCGACCGCTTCATGACCGAGCGGTCCATGACCGGCACCGGCAAGCACGTGGACGGAACCTGGCGCTACGAGCGCGTCGAGGACGCCGGGCACTGGCTCCAGCTGGACCAGCCGGAGCGGATCAACGCGCTGCTCCTGGACTTCCTCGCGGAGAATCCGATCGGCTGACGCGGCCGGGCGGTCACCGATCGCGGCACGCCCTCGGAGAGCGGCCGGGCGCCGGTCCGGCCCTCGTCAGCCGGCGACGGTGGCCGGCGCGCGCAGCGGCCAGGTCGGGTCGACGACGGCCTCCGGGCTGCCCTTGCGCCGCAGGAAGTCCTGGAAGTCCTCCGCCCAGGCGCGGTACCAGCCGATCTGACGCTCATGAAGCTCCGCCGGCGTCAGCTCGGCCACCGAGCCGTGCCGCTCGGCTATCGCGACCGCCACCCGCACGGCGGCCAGCGCGTCGGCCGCCGCCTGGTGGGCCGCCTCCAGGACGACGCCGTACTCCGCGCAGACCGCCTCCAGGGTCCGCTTCCCGCGGCGGTAGCGGTCGACGGCCCGGTCGATCGTGTACGGGTCGACGACCGGACCTATCGGCGCGCCGCCCAGCCGCTCGCTCAGCGAGGGGAGGCCGTGGCGTCGCAGTTCGGCGGAGAGCAGCGTCAGGTCGAAGGACGCGTTGTACGCCACGACCGGGACGCCCCGCGACCAGTACCCCGTCAGCTCCTCGGCGACCTCGTCGGCGACCTCGCGCACCGGCCGCCCCTCGGCGGCCGCCCGCTCACTGCTGATGCCGTGGATGGCGGACGCCTGCGCCGGGATGCGGATCCCCGGATCGGCGAGCCAGTCCCGCTGCCCCGCCACGCGTCCGCCGCGGACGCCGACGATCGAGGCCGTCACGATCCGCGCCTCGAGCGGTTCCGTGCCGGTCGTCTCCAGGTCGAATCCGACCAGCTCTTCCCCGTGCCAAGCCATCGGGCCTCCTTACGTGATCTCCCCCGTGGTGCTGAACACCCTCGCACGGGCCACTGACAACGGCCCCCGAGCCAGGGCGCCGGGCCTCAGGAGACCGGCCGGGAATCCAGCCAGACCGACTCGAACTCGTCCCGGTATGTCGCGAAAAGTCCGTAGTCGCCATCGCGTGGCTGCTGCCCCGAGCGCACCACGTTCCGGCCGCCTCCGCGCAGCACCAGGACCGGCGCCTCCATCCCCCGCGCCTTCCGCAGGTACGACTGGACGACGCCGACGCCGTCCGGCCCGTCCCCGTCGACCAGGTAGGCGGTGAAGCGGGGGGTCTCGTCGAAGACATGGATCTGGAAGGCGCCCGGGTCGCGCAGCCGGGAGCGCACCCGCCGCATGTGGAGGATGTTCATCTCCACCGAGCGGCTCAGCTCGCCCTTCTTCAGCCCGAGTTCGCGCTCGCGCCGCTTCACGGCGCTGCTCGCCGGGTTCAGGAACAGCAGCCGTATCCGGCAGCCCGACTCGGCCAGCCGTACGAGCCGCCGCCCCGAGAAGTTCTGCACCAGGAGATTGAGACCTATGCCGGTGGCGTCGAGGCGCCGGGCGCCGCCGAAGAGGTCCTCGGCCGGCAGCTGCCGCTGCAGCCGCACCCGGTCGGGATGGACGGAGACGACGTCCGCGTACCGGTCCCCCACCAGGTCCTCGACGGCGTCGACCGGCAGCCGGTCGGCGGACGGCACCGCGGCCCCGCTGCCGAGGATCTCCAGGAGCCGGGCGGAGGCCCGCTCGGACTGGGCGAGCACGGTCAGCGACAGGGCCCGGTTGCGGGAGACGACGTTGCGCGTCACCTCCAGCTCGTCCAGCGCGAGCTCGACCTCCCGGCGGTCGTCGAAGTACGGCTCGAAGCAGGGCCAGTGCTGCACCATCAGCTCCCTCAGCTGCGGCAGCGTGAGGAAGCTCAGCACGTTGTCGTCGGCCGGGTCGAGGAGGTAGCCCTTGCGCCGCGAGACCTCGCGGACGGCGACGGCGCGCTGCACCCACTCCTGTCCCGCCGGACCCGCGGCGGCGACCACCCAGTCCTCGCCGTGCACCGGTTCGTACACCGGCCGCAGCACCGCGGCGACCACGGCCCGCAGCCGCTGCTCGACGAGATTCAGCCAGATGTAGGCCCTGCCCGCCCGCTGGGCGCGCGTGCGCACCTCGCTCCAGGCTTCGGCGCCCCAGTCGAGCTCCGCCCCGATCTCCATCGGCCTTGCGACGGACACCGCTCCTGGCGGGACTTCCACGGGGTCGGGGGAGCCCCCCTCGTGACCCGCGTCACCTGGGGGCAGCTCCAGACCTCCCGAGCTCACCCGCGCACCGCCTTCTACTTCTGGACGCCCGTTCCGACCGTCTGCCGACGATCAAGGAAGGGTACTCCGCGAGCGGGAGGCGGTGCAGCAGGATCGACAGGCTGCTTGCTCAACTCCCCTGATTCGGAGCGCCGTTCTGGTTGGCGAGATCGGCCGGAGTGAGCGGATTCATAGCGGTAACGTCCCTGGGTGCGAGCTGGAAGCCCTGCCAGTGGACCGGCATCGGCTGCTGGTCCTCGTCCCGGGCGATGTGGTGGAACCCGATGTTGACCCACACGGCCGGGTCGGTCAGCGTCTCGCCGTTGACCCACTTGTCCACGCTGTCGGGCGCGTTCCGTCCGCAGTCGAGGATGTTGTTGCTGGCGAACTGCTCGCAGGCCCGGGTCTGGGTGAAGTAGATGTCGTGCTTGGTGAAGCCCCGCCCGGCGTGGGTGTTGGAGGGGCCGGGGACGATCTCGTACGAGCGGGCGTGACCGTCCTTGTTCTTTCCGTTGGCGCTGACCACACGCCACCAGCGCATGTTCTTCGCGTCGCCCGCGAGCTCCTTCGTCACCGGGGTCCGCGTGGTCTTCACGGTCGGCCCGCCGCCCCCGGCCGCGGGGGCCGTGACCTTGGAGTCGTACTGCTCGATGCGGTCCCGGACGCTGCCGTCGAGACCGAAGTCGAGCCGCCAGAAGACGTTGTGGGCGTGGCTGGTCGCGTAGGAGCGGGCGCCCGGGCCGATGGGCCAGCCGCGGCCGTCGGTCGCGTTGTAGTCGCCGGGCGCCAGACTGCCGGTGGCGCCGACGTTGGCGGCGATCGTGCCGTCGGAGGAGAACCGCCACTCGGTGATGTACTCGTACCAGGCCACCTTGTTCACGGTGTAGACGAGCAGGTCCTTCCCCTGGGCCTGCCAGACCTTCGTGCCCTCGTCGTTGGCCATCCGGTAGGCGTGGCCGCGGGCCCGGGTGGTGGTGCACAGGCCGTTGACCTTGCCGATCTCCGGCACCTTCACGGCGGTGATCGTGCCGCCGGGACACTCGGCCGGCTTCAGGTTCTGCAGCCCCCAGCCGAAGCCGGCGCCGGTGAGGTCGTCGTACTCGGCGTTGCCGTCGTCGTAGGGGACGTGGATCTGCGCGAGCTTGGCGCTGTTCAGGACGCGGATCGGGGCGGCCGCGCTCTTGGGCTGGTAGGTCACCTTGTCCAGGACGAGCCCGGAGTCGGTGTCGTAGCGCCAGCACATGCGCCAGGTGGTGCCGCCGTCGAGGGTCTGCTCGACCCGGTAGGCGGCGGAGCAGTCGGGGCGGGGCGGCGCGGGTGCCGCCGTGGCGGAGCTCACCGGGCCCGCGGCCGCCGTGGCGGTGCCGAGGAGCGCGGCGGAGGCGAGGACGGCGCCCTGTTTGCGGGCGCGCGAGAGGAACGGGTGGGGCATGGGTCGAGAACTCCCTCGTTGGGGGTCCCCCCGGCCGCGGGCCGGGGGAGCGTCGGTGGTCAGCCGACGCGCGTGACGGTCCTGGCGCTGAGATCGACGATGAGGTTCCTGGTGTCGATCCACGAGCCGTTGGGGATCTTGGTGACGAGCCGGACGCAGCGGTGCTCACCGCACGCGGCGAGCTGGGCGGGCACCTTCGCCTCGCGGTAGGTGCGGTAGACGTCGCCGTTGAACCAGAGCTGGCCGGT
Source organism: Streptomyces sp. NPDC047971 (assembly GCF_040653355.1). Classification (NCBI taxonomy): domain Bacteria; kingdom Bacillati; phylum Actinomycetota; class Actinomycetes; order Kitasatosporales; family Streptomycetaceae; genus Streptomyces; species Streptomyces sp. NPDC047971. The sequence continues at coordinate 82,709 of NZ_JBEZNW010000009.1, forward strand.
CGAGGTCAGCGCCTTGCCGGTGGCGTCCTGATAGTCCTCGCGGACCCCCTTGCCGAGCGGGTCGGCGAGGATCAGCTCCAGGGCCTCACGCAGCTCCTCGGGGTGTGCCGAGGGCTGAACCCCGCGCTGCGCGCCGGCGCGCTCGACCTTCCCGGTGTCCAGGTTGACGGTCCGGGTGATCAGCTCGTCGCGTCCGTAGTCGTAGAAGCGGACCTCGGCGCGGCGCGGCGAGCCGGGTTTGTCGATCTCGTCGGGCAGCGGATCGGCGAGCTCGGTGGCCAGGTGCTGTGGCCCCCTGCCCCCGTCGACGTCGCGCTGCGCGGAGGCGGCCGGCGGGGTCAGCGCCAGGGCCTCGGCCCGCTTCAGCTCGTCGTCGGTGAGGGGGTCGGTGCCGACTCCCTTCGCCCCCTCGGGCGGTGCGGTGGCCAGGGTCGCCGGCTGCGGCGGCGCACCGGCGGCGTCCGCCGCTCCCGGCGGTGCGGACGCGGCGGCACGGCTCCCGGCGAGGTCGTTCCCGCGGGTGCCCTCGGCCCCGGCGTTCCCCGGCAGGGTGATCCCGACCATGACCGCGGTCCCCGTCACCGCCATGGCCGCGCCCGCCATCACTTTCCCCAGATGGCGGCGCACAATTTCGTACACACTTCCCCCTCTGTATCCCCCTTGTGTACTGGTCACCCGGTAGGACGGGCCGAAGTCCTAGGAGGTTGCCCCCTTTTCGGGCAGGATCTGGCCGGAGTGCACCCCAACACCCGGATCAGAATGGAAGAGTCTTATCTATGCAGGTCTGGCCGGGACAGGCGTATCCCCTGGGCGCCACCTACGACGGCGCTGGAACCAATTTCGCGGTCTTCTCCGAAGCCGCGCACAGAATCGAGCTGTGTCTGCTCCATGACGACGGCTCGGAGACGGCGGTGGAGCTGCGCGAGACGGACGCCTTCGTCCGGCACGCCTATCTGCCGGGAGTGATGCCGGGTCAGCGGTACGGGTTCCGGGTCCACGGTCCGTACGCGCCGGAGCTCGGGCAGCGCTGCAATTCGGCGAAGCTGCTCCTGGACCCGTATGCCCGTGCGGTCTCGGGCTCGATCGACTGGGGCGAGGCGGTGTACGGCTATCACTTCGGGCGGCCGGACTCGCGCAACGACCTGGACTCGGCGCCGCACACCATGACCTCGGTCGTGGTCAATCCGTACTTCGACTGGGGCGACGACCGGCGCCCGCGCACCGACTACCACCGTACGGTGATCTACGAGGCCCATGTGAAGGGCCTGACGATGCTCCACCCGGAGCTGCCGGAGGAGCTGCGCGGGACGTACGCCGGGCTCGCGCACCCCGCGGTGATCGGCCATCTGAAGGAACTGGGTGTCACGGCACTGGAGTTGATGCCGGTGCACCAGTTCGTCAACGACCACCGGCTGGTGGACGCGGGCCTGTCGAACTACTGGGGCTACAACACCATCGGATTCTTCGCCCCGCACAACGCCTACGCCTCCTGGGGCGACCGGGGCCAGCAGGTGCTGGAGTTCAAGTCCGCGGTGCGGGCGCTGCACCAGGCGGGGATCGAGGTCATCCTCGACGTGGTCTACAACCACACGGCCGAGGGCAACCACCTCGGCCCGACGCTCTCCTTCCGGGGGCTGGACAACCCCTCGTACTACCGGCTCGCGAACGACCGCCGGTACTACACGGACACCACCGGCACCGGGAACTCGCTGCTCATGCGGTCCCCGCACGTGCTTCAGCTGATCATGGACAGCCTGCGGTACTGGGTGACCGAGATGCACGTCGACGGCTTCCGCTTCGACCTCGCGGCGACGCTCGCCCGGCAGTTCCACGAGGTCGACCGGCTGTCCTCGTTCTTCGACCTGGTGCAGCAGGACCCGGTGGTCAGCCAGGTCAAGCTGATCGCCGAGCCGTGGGACGTGGGCGAGGGCGGCTACCAGGTGGGCAACTTCCCGCCGTTGTGGACGGAGTGGAACGGCAAGTACCGGGACTGCGTGCGAGATCTGTGGCGCGGCGAGCCCCGGACGCTCGCGGAGTTCGCGTCCCGGCTCACCGGCTCGTCCGACCTCTACCAGGACGACGGGCGACGGCCGCTCGCCTCCGTCAACTTCGTCACCTGCCACGACGGCTTCACGCTGCGCGACCTCGTCTCGTACAACCAGAAGCACAACGAGGCGAACGGCGAGGGCAACCGGGACGGCGAGGGCTACAACCGGTCCTGGAACTGCGGTGCCGAGGGCGAGACGGACGACATCGGCACCAACGAGCTGCGCAACCGGCAGATGCGGAACTTCCTCGCGACGCTGATGCTGTCGCAGGGCGTGCCGATGCTCAGCCACGGCGACGAGTTCGGGCGGACGCAGGGCGGCAACAACAACGCGTACTGCCAGGACAACGAGGTGTCCTGGGTGCGCTGGCCGGATCCGGACGCCTCGGAGGAGGGCACGCTGCTGGAGTTCACCCGCGCGATGGCGCGGCTGCGCCGGGACCATCCGGTCTTCCGGCGCCGTCGCTTCTTCCACGGGCGGCCGGTGGAGGGCACGCACGACGAGCTCACGGACATCGCCTGGTTCACCCCGGAGGGCGAGGAGATGACCGCGCGGGACTGGCAGGCGGCGCACGCGCAGGCGCTGTCGGTCTTCCTGAACGGCAACGCGATCTCGGAGCCGGGGCCGCAGGGCGAGCGGATCGCGGACGACTCGTTCCTGCTGATGTTCAACGCGTCGTCGCAGGAGCTGGAGTTCGAGGTCCCGGTCAACCACGGCCAGACGTGGCGGGTCGTGGTGGACACCTCCCACCCCGAGGGCATCCCGCCCCAGGAGGGCCCGAAGGTGGCGGCGGGCGAACGCGTGACGCTGGCGCCGCTGAGCCTGACGGTCCTCAGACGCCCTGCGTAGGGCGCGCCGGCAGAGTCCGGGGGGTGGGCGTCGGCCCGGCGCCCGCCCCCTCCTCACTCCGACGCCGGCCGCTCCTCAGGGGCTCGGGAGCAGGTCCCGGGGCTCGGGCTCCCGGGCGCCGACCCGGACCGTCCACGAGAGCAGCGCGCACAGCGCCGCCGCGACGACGGCGACGGCGAACGCCGCCCCCGCCCCGTGCGTGTCCGCCAGCCGACCCGAGAGCGCCAGCGCGAGCGCCTGTCCGCCGACGATCCCGCTGGTGAGAAACGCCATGGACTCGGCAAGTCGCGACGCGGGGACGGACCGCTCGGTGAGACCGAAGACGGTGATCAGATGCGGCGCGTACGCGGCGCCGAGGACGATCACGACCCCGTACAGCGCGACCAGCGAGTCGACGAGGAGGAGCGGGGCGGACAGGACGACGAGCGCGGCCGTCGCGACCCGCCATCGCGTCGCCGGCCCGATCCGGGCGGGCACGGCGGCCATGGACAGCCCCACCGCGGCGCTCATCACCCCCATCGCCGCGTAGACGAGCCCCGCCTGCGCGGGCGCCCCGAGCCGCTCGGTGAGCGCGGTGATCCCGGCCTGCGAGGCTCCGAACATCGCGCCCTGAAGGACCATCGTGATCCGCAGCGCGTACGCGGCCCCCGGCAGCCGCCCCCGTTCGGCGGCGCCCGTCCGGGTGGTGACGGCCCGTGCGGTGCCCTCGGCCGCGCGGGCCGACGGGTGCAGCGCGAAGGCCGTGCCGCACGTGGCCAGGAGCGCCGCCGCGAGGAGCAGCGCAGCGGCCGGATGGGCCAGCGCCGCCGCGAGGCCGACGAGGGCGGGGCCGAGGACGAACGAGACCTCGTCGAGGGTCCCTTCGAAGGACAGCACCGTCCCCACCGTCCGGTCGTCCGCGCCGGAGCGCCGGACCAGCGCCACCGACCGGGTCCGGGCGAGCGGCCCGACCTGGGGAACGGTCGCCCCGGCGAGCGCGCCGAGGACCATGAGCCAGCCCGTCGCCGCGTGCGCCAGCGCCGCGAGGACGAGCGCGACGACGGCCACCGCGTTGGCGAGGGAGGCGGACAGGACCACCCCGCGCTGGCCGCGACGGTCGGCCAGCCGGCCGATGACCGGTCCCGCCACGGTCTGTCCCGCCGCGAGCGCTCCTCCCGCGAGTCCCGCCGTCGTCAGTGATCCGCTCGTCTCGGAGACCAGGAGGAGACTGCCGAGCTGGCACATGGCGGTGGGCAGCCGCCCCAGGAACGAGACCACCGGCAGCCCCGGCCCGAGCAGGGACAGGGTGTCGCGATACATACGGAGCATCGGCCGAACGTAACGCGATGCACACGAACGGACGCATGAGGCGATGACACAGAAGCCTCCACGCCGGGTACGTACGTTCGCATGACGCCCTCGTCCACCGTCCCGACGGTCCCCACCGCCACCTATCGGCTCCAACTCCAGCCGGAGTTCCCCTTCTCCGCGGCCGAGCGGGCTGTTCCGTACCTCGCCGGCCTCGGGGTGTCCCATCTGCACCTCTCCCCCGTCCTGGAGTCCGTGCCCGGCTCCACGCACGGCTACGACGTGACCGACCACCGCACGATCCGGCGGGAGCTGGGCGGTGAGGAGGGGCTGCGGGCGCTCGCGGCGGCCGCCCGCGCGCACGGTCTCGGTCTGGTCGTGGATCTGGTGCCCAATCACATGGCCGCGTCGCCCGCCCACAACCACGCGCTGCACGCGGTGCTCCGCGAGGGCCCGGACTCGCCGTACGCCCGCTGGTTCGACATCGACTGGGAGGCCGGTGACGGCCGGGTGCTGCTGCCCGTCCTGCCGGCCCGGCTGCCGGACGTCCGGGAGCGGCTGCGTGTCGCCGACGGCGCGCTGCACCTCGACGGGCAGGCGTTCCCGCTGCGCGCGGGCACCGAAGGACTGCCGCTGCCCGAACTGCTCGACGCCCAGTGGTACCGCCTGGCCTGGTGGCGCCTCGCGCGTACCGAACTCAACTACCGCCGCTTCTTCACCATCTCGGAGCTGATCGGGGTGCGGGTCGAGGACCCCGAGGTGTTCGGCGACACCCACGGCAAGATCGTGGAGCTGGTGCGGGACGGGGTGATCGAGGGGCTGCGGATCGACCATCCCGACGGGCTCGCCGATCCGGAGGGCTATCTGGAGCGGCTGCACGAGGCGACGGGCGGCCGGTGCTGGACGGTGGTGGAGAAGATCCTCACCGGTGCGGAGCCGCTGCCGCCCGCCTGGCCGGTGGCCGGGACCACCGGCTACGACGCCCTGCGCTATGTGGACGGGGTCTTCGTCGACGGCGCGGGTGCCGACGAACTTCGCGACGTGTACCGGGAGTTCGCCGGACGCGCCGGTGACCGCGGCGGCATCTGGGAGGCGACGGCCCGTCGCGCCGCGTACAAGGTCGTGACGCACGAGCTGTCCGCCGAGACGACCGCCCTCACCCGGATCGCGGGGCGGATCTGCGCCGCCGACCCGCGGCTGCGCGACCACGCGCCGTGGGCGCTGCGCACGGCGATCCGTGAACTGCTGGTCCGGGTGCCGGTGTACCGCACGTACCGGAACGGCGGAGAGGCCGTCCTCACCCCCGAGGCGGCGCGCGGGGCGAAGGCGGCCTTCGCGGTGCCGGAGGAGGCCGCGGCCGTGGACACCGTACGGGACCTGGCGCTCGGGCGGCTCGGTGACGGGCCGGAGCACGAGGCGTTCCGGGCGAGGTTCGCGCAGACGTCCTCCGCGCTGCGGGCCAAGTCCGTGGAGGACACGGCCTTCTACCGCTACACCCCGCTGCTCTCGGCGAACGAGGTGGGCGGCGATCCCGGTCGTCCGGCGGTCGCGCCCGAGGAGTTCCACGCCTACTGCATGCGGCTGGCCCGGGACTGGCCCGCCACCGGGACGGTGCTGACCACGCACGACACCAAGCGCAGCGCGGACGTGCGGGCGGGGATCGCCGTCCTGTCCCAGTGCCCGGGGGTCTGGGCCTCGCTGCTGGAGGAGGTGTCGGGTGTGCCGGCCCCCGATCCCCATCTCGCGTGGACGGCGTGGCAGACGGCGTTCGGCTTCGGCACCCCCGATCCGGAGCGGCTCGGCCCCGCGGTGCTGAAGTCCGTACGGGAGGCGGGGCTGCACACCAGCTGGACGGAGCCCGACGCGGTGTACGAGCGGGCCGTGGCCGACTTCGTGGCGGCCGGGCCCGGCCGCATTCCGTTGCGGGCCGCGTCGGAGGCGGCCTTCGCCCTGGAGCCGCACATCCGGGCGCAGATGCTGGGCGCGGCGCTGGTGCAGCTGACGATGCCGGGGGTGCCGGAGCTGTACCAGGGGACGGAGCGGGAGTACCGGGCGCTGGTCGATCCGGACAACCGGCGTCCGTTCGCCATCGGGCCGGACGACGACAAGACGGCGCTGGTCAGGGTGGCGCTGGCGCTGCGGCGTCGGCATCCGGAGCTCTTCGGCGCGGCCGGGAGTTACGTGCCGCTGCCCGCGTCGGGCTCCGCGTCCCACCACTGTCTGGCCTTCGCCCGGGGCGACGGCGCGACACCGGAGGCGATCACGGCGGTCACCCGGCTCCCCCTGCGCCTCGCGGAGGCGGGCGGTTGGCAGGACACGGAACTGCCGCTGCCGCCGGGGCCGTGGTTCGACCTTCTGGACGGGGCACGGGAGTTCCGGGGCGGCACGGTGGAGCTGGCCACCCTCTTCGCCGACCGCCCGGTGGCGCTCCTCACCCGCAGGGGGGACTTCCAGGGCACGCCGTGAACGTGCGTCCGCCGGATCGTGCCGGGCTCGCGGAGTGATGCCGGGAGGCGCCCTAGCCGCCCGGTCGTACCAACAGGTTCCGCGGGAATCGGGTGATGACGCCCGCGTGTTCGGGGCGGAAGCCTTCCGCGAGGCGGAGCCGGGGCATGGCGTGGAACAGGGCCCGCAGGGCGTACTCCGCCTCCAGGCCCGCGAGGAGGACCGCCGGGCAGGAGCCCCGGCCGTAGGTGAGCTGGTCGGCGTCCTCGCGCAGCGGGTCGTAGCGGTCCGGGTCGCGGAAGCGTTCCGGGTCGCGGCTCGCCGCGCCGATCAGGAGGGCGACCGGCTCCCCGGCGGGGATCGTGCCGCCGCTGACCCGTACCTCGGCGCCCGTGCGCCGGACGGCGATCTGCACGGGCGGGTCCCGGCGCAGCGACTCGGCCCAGGCGCGGGCGATGGCTCCCGCCGGGGCGTCCAGCAGGGCGAGCGCGTGCTCCCGGTCGACGAGCACGTTGGCGAGGAAGTTGGCGAGGGCCTTCTCCCGTACCGCGATCTGGCCCGTGCACTGGCCCGCCAGCGCGGAGGCGGCGCGGCCGCGCACCAGCCGCATCATGTCCCGGTAGGGCACCCCGACGGCAGCGGCGACCGTGCCGGCGGGAAGCCAGTGGCAGAAGTCCGCGACCAGGTCCGCCTGGCGACGGCCGGCGATGCGCCGGGCGAGGACGAAGGCGGTGCGCGCGGCGGCGCTCCTGAGTTCGGCCTCGTCGACGGCGACGTGCGTCTGCGCGCAGGGCGGGTCGCCGGGCCGGTGTCCGTGGGTGAAGCGGGAGTCGGTGAGGGCCGTGGCGACGTCCGCGTACCGGCTCAGCACCCACGCCCGCAGCAGCGGGTCGTACGTGAGCGGGAACTGCTCCCGCAGCACCCGGTGCACCCGGTGCGGGTCACGGCCGGCGCCGGGATCGAGGGGGCTGGGCGCGACGGTCCGACTGGGCGAACGCTCGCCGACGAACGGCGTGTCCGGCCGCAGCCGTGCCGCGCCGGGGCCGTTCGCCCATACGCGCGGGGCCTGTGCGGGCTCCATGCGTGGCACGCTCGCCCAGCCGTCCGGCCGTATGCCCGCGTTCGGCTCGTCGTTCATCGTGCCCCCTGTCGGAACACCTGTCGGAACAGCGTGGATGCGTCTCCTCACCCCACCATCGCGCCGGTGCCGGCGCAGCCCGCGTTCCTCCGAACGGGTGATGACGACGGTCGGCCGGATACGCGAGCGGGCCCCGCGCCGTCCTGCCCCCGGGGGCCCTCGTTCCGTCGGGGCGTGGGCGGTCGTGCGACCTCCGGCCGGTCCCGCGGCGGTGTTCGGATCTCCACGGGCCGGCGGGAGGCCGTGCGACGTCCCACCGGCCCGTGGCCGTACCTCAGAGCTCCACCGGCTTCGCGGACGCCGTGACACGCCCCGTGCGGACCACCGTCGCCTCCGACGAGTGCCGCGGCCACCAGGCGCGCTCGCCGAGGAGGGCCATCGCCGACGGCAGGATGATCGCGCGCAGCACGATCGCGTCGAAGAGGACGGCCACCGTCAGGCCCACCGCGATCTGCTTCATCTCGACGCGGTCGATGAAGAGGAAGCTGACGAAGACCGACACCATGATCACCGCCGCGCTCGTCACCACACTCGCCGAGCCGGCGATCCCGTCGACCACCGCCTGACGCGTCGGCACCCCCCGCTCCACCGCCTCCCGGATCCGGCTGACCACGAAGATCTGATAGTCCGTGGAGAGGCCCACGAGGATCGCGAGCACCAGCAGCGGCGTACGGGAGCCGACGAAGCCCAGCGACTCGAAGCCGAGCGGTCCTTCCGCCCAGGTCCCCTGGAAGACCAGGGTGAGGACGCCCCACGCCACCAGCACCGCCGCCAGGTTGAGCACCATGCCGAGGGCCGCCATCACGACCGAGCGGAACGCGGCGTACATGATCGCCAGGGTGGCGAGGGCGACGAAGAGAACCACCCAGGGCAGCCGCTCCCGCTGGTGCGCCGCGTAGTCCGCGCCGGCCGCGATCTCTCCGGACACGGCCCACCGCAGCCCCGGCACTCCCTCGACGGCCGCCGGAAGCAGCTGCCCGCGCACCTTCTCCAGGGAGCGGGCCGCCTCCGCCGAGTTCGCGGCGTACGGGACGGGCAGGGTCAGCAGCGCCGTGCGCCCGTCCTCGGCCGTGCGTACCACCGGCGCACGGTCCTGCGCGAACAGCGCGTCGCCGCGCGTGGCCCCGGCCAGCTTCCGGAGCGGCGCGGCGGGGTCCTCGCCCCGTACCAGCACGAGATGTGCGGGCCCCTCGGAGGGGAAGGCCGTCACGAGCCTGTCGTACGCGGCGACGGCGGGGATGCTGTCGGGGAACGTCTCCTTGCCCTCGGTGCCGAGCTTCATCCCCAGCGCGGGCGCGGCGAGCGCGACGGTGGCGACGAGGCCGGTGACCAGCGCGGCGAGCGGACGGCGCACGACGGGCCGCAGCAGCCGGGCCCACAGCCGCCCCTCGCCGCCGGCGCGCCGCCGGCGGCCGATCCGGCCGCCGTCCATCCGGTGGCCGAGCGTGGACAGCAGGGCGGGCAGCACCGTCAGCGAGCCCCCGACGGCCACCAGCGTGACGAGGATCGCGCCGGTGGCGATCGAGGAGAAGATCACGTCGCCGACGAGGTACAGGGCGGCGAGGGAGAGCGCGACGGCGAGACCGGAGTCGACGACGGCCCGTCCCGAGGTCGCGGCGGCCAGTTCGACGGCGCGGGCGTGGGAGATCGTGCCGCCGGAGCGTTCGCGCTCCTCTCTGGCCCGCTTGAGGTAGAAGAGCGAGTAGTCGACGCCGACGGCCATGCCCATCATGAAGATCACGCTGAGCGCCGCGCCGCCCGCGTCGGGGAAGACCCAGGAGGCGAGCCCGTACAGGCCGACCGAGCCCGCGAAGGCGAAGACGGCGAGGAGGACGGGGATGCCGGCGGCGAGGACCGCGCCGAAGACGACGAAGAGGATGAGGAAGGTGACCGGGAGGCTGATCATCTCGGTCCGCTGGAGGTCCTGGCCCTGCTTGTCGTTGACGGCGACGGAGATGGAGGCGCTGCCCGTCTGCTCGATCCGCAGGCCGGGGTGGGCCCGCTGGACGGCGGCGGTCTGCGCGAGCAGCGCGTCGACGTCCTTCTTCGCGGTCTCCCGGTCTCCGCGCAGCGTGACGGAGATCCGCAGGGCGGCGCCGTCACGGGCCGCGACCGGCGCGCCGACCGACTCGACGGCGGGCAGGCCGTCCATCCGGCGGCGGATCTCGCCCGCGGCGGCCGTGGGTTCGTCGCCCGCGGTACGGGCCGTGCGCTCGATCAGCACCTGCTCGACGGGAGGCGGCGTCAGTCCGCTGTCGGAGGCCATGGCCTCGGCCCGTCCGGCCTCACCGATCCAGAAGTCGGCGAACGAGCCCTTGTTCGTGCCCGCGGCGGCCCCCGCGCCGACGCACAGCGCGAGCAGCAGCACCCAGCCGGAGATGGCCTTCCAGGGGTGCGTGGCGCACCACTGCGCCGTGCGGACGGTGACCGGAACTCTGCCTCGCGGCTGCTGACCTGGTGTCCTCATGGTGATCAGCCTCCCGTCGGAGACGTCACCCGGTCACTGGTGGACTCCGGTGTCCCGGCGGGGGGTTACCCCCACCCGTAGGGGAAGTCCCCCACCGGCTGCAGTGGTTGCCCGGGACGCGTCGGGCTGCGCCGGGCCGTCCGCTCGCCGCGGTCGAACGCGGACGCGGACGCGGACGCGAACGCGAACGCGAACGCGAACGAACGTCACGCACCGTCGAATGTCACGTGCCGGTCGAGCGCGACGCGCCGTCGAACGTCCCGGGTCGCGCCCGTCTCTCGCCGGTCAGCGGACCGAGAGCCGGAAGGACATCTGCCCGAACGCCACCATGTCGCCCGCCCGCACAGCTACGGCTCCGGTGACCCGACGGCCGTTGACGCTCGTGCCGTTGGTCGAGCCGAGGTCGCGCAGGACCCACATGCCGCCCTGGAGGGAGAGTTCGGCGTGGAGCCTGGAGACGGTCTCGTGGCTCAGCCGCAGCCCGTTCACCGGGTCGCGGCCGATCCGCAGCGGGTGCGGACCCGGTTCGGGCAGCAGCAGCTTCGGCAGCCGCTCGGCCTGCCAGGCGCGGCCGAGCTTGGCCGTGAACGCGGACATCTTCTCGACCGCGCCCACCACCCGCCGGGTCCAGCCGGACTCGGTCTGCAGATCGGCGGTGAGCAGGGCCAGTTCGTCCGGCCGGCGCGCGACGAGCGCGCGCTCCATCCGGTAGAGGAAGGTGTCGTGCGAGAGCCTGCCCTGCGCGGCACCCTCACGGAGCAGCACCAGCGCACGATCCCGCTCGGCGTCGGTGAGCCGCGCGGAGTGCGTGGAGAACTCGAAAGGGGTCGTCACACCGTGATTGTCGGTCCGATGGGCCGGACGTGTCCAGAACGGGGCTCGTCGCACGGCCGACAGGGCTGCGAACGGCCCGGTGGACGTCGCCGTGGCGGACGTCTTCGCCCACGTGGGTGACGCGACGGCCGCGCGAGCGATCGACTTCCTCCCGGACACACCGGGCGCGCCCCGGCCCCGACTGCCAGGATGGACGCCGTAGTCGTTGTCGCTGCGTGGTGTCCGTCGACGAGGGGATCCGACCGGTGCTGTTCGAGGTGTGGGCCCCGCGGGCCCGTGACCGGGTGACGCTGGAGCTGAACGGCACCGAGCAGCCCCTGGAGCCGGACCCCGAGCGGGCCGGCTGGTGGACCGGTGTGGCGGCGGCCGGGGACGGCGACCGGTACGGCTACTCCCTGGACGGCGGTCCCGTACTGCCCGACCCCCGGTCGCGCCGCCAGCCGGACGGGCCGGACGGGCTCAGCGCGGTCGTCGACCACTCCGCGTACGTCTGGTTCAACGAGTCCCCCCGGCTGCGGCTGCGCGCGGCGGTCCTCTACGAGCTGCACGTCGGGACCTTCACCCCCGACGGAACCCTCGACGCGGCGGCCGAGCGGCTCGGGGAGCTGGCCGGGCTCGGCATCACCCATGTGGAGCTGATGCCGCTCTGTCCTTTCCCGGGGATCCGCGGCTGGGGGTACGACGGTGTCGCGCCGTGGGCGGTCCACGAACCGTACGGCGGGCCGACGGCGCTGAAGCGGTTCGTCGACACGGCGCACGGACTCGGGATGGGCGTGATCCTGGACGTCGTCCACAACCACCTCGGCCCGTCAGGGAACCATCTGCCGTCCTTCGGACCGTACTTCACCGACACGCACCACACCCCCTGGGGTGCGGCGGTGAACCTGGACGCGGCGGGCTCGGACGAGGTCCGCGGGTATCTGCGGGACAGCGCGCTCGCCTGGCTCCAGGACTACCGGATCGACGGACTCCGGCTGGACGCCGTGCACGCGCTGGTGGACGACCGGGCGCTGACGTTCCTGGAGGAACTGTCGGAGGCGGTGGACGAGCTGGCCAGGGAGCAGGGCCGCCAGCACTTCCTGATCGCCGAGTCCGACCTCGCCGATCCGCGGACGACGACTCCGCGCGTCGCGGGCGGTCTCGGCCTCCACGCCCAGTGGAACGACGACTTCCACCACGCCCTGCACACCACGCTCACCGGGGAGTCCCAGGGGTACTACGCCGATTTCGCGCGCGCCCCGCTGGCCGCGCTCGCCAAGACCCTGACCCACGTCTTCTTCCACGACGGGACGTACTCGACCTTCCGGGGCCGCCACCACGGACGGCCGGTGGACCGGGTCCGTACCCCCGCGCACCGCTTCCTCGGCTACGCCCAGACCCACGACCAGATCGGGAACCGGGCGCTGGGCGACCGGCTCTCCGCGACCCTCTCCCCCGGCCTGCTGGCCTGCGCGGCGACGCTCGTCCTGACCGGGCCGTCGGTCCCGATGCTCTTCATGGGCGAGGAGTGGGGCGCGAAGACGCCCTGGCAGTACTTCACCGACCACACGGATCCGGAGCTGGCGGAGGCGGTGCGGCGCGGCAGACGAAGGGAGTTCGCGGAGCACGGCTGGGCGGAGGAGGACATCCCCGATCCCCAGGAGCCCGCGACCCGGGACCGTTCCGTCCTGGACCGCACGGAACGCGAACGCGCCCCGCACAACCGGCTCCTCGCCTGGCACCGCGAGCTGATCGCGCTGCGCCGCACCCTGCCGGACCTCACCGATCCGGACCTGGCGGCGGTGCGGGTCGCGTTCGACGAGGAGGCCCGCTGGCTGGCGTTCCGCCGAGGGGTGCTGCGGATCGCGGTCAACCTGGGCAAGGCGCCGGTGGAGATCCCGCTCGGCACGAACGGCCGTGACCGGGTCATCGCCGCCTGGGAGCCCGTCGACGCCCCGGGCGAGGACGGCATGCTGCGGCTGCCGGCGGAGTGCGCGGTGGTGCTGACGGACGGGTGAGCCCGGCGGGGTGGAGTCCCGAGCCGATCGGATCACGGTCGGGCCTGTCCGTGACGGATCACGGTCGGGCCTGTCCGTGACGGATCACGGTCCGGCCTGTCCGTGACGGATCACGGTCCGGCCTGTCCGTGGCGCGCGCCGCCCTGCGACGAGGGCGGCACGCGCACCGCCTGATCACTCCACGATCGCCATCGCGTGCGGCGTGTTGTTGAAGCGGCGGCCTCCGCCGGTGCCGCCCGGGCCGTCCTCGGTGGCCGTCACGATGTCCTCGATGCGGACCCCGAAGCGGCCCGGGAGATAGACGCCGGGCTCGATGGAGAAGCACATCCCCGGCACGATCGGCCGCTCCTCCCCCTCGATCATGTACGGCGGTTCGTGGGTGGTGACGCCGATGCCGTGGCCGGTGCGGTGGATGAAGTACTCGCCGTAGCCGGCGTCCGCGATCACCTTGCGGGCCGCGCGGTCGACGTCCTGGCAGGCCGCCCCGGGGCGGACCGCCTCGAAGCCCGCCTGCTGGGCCTCCCGCACCACGTCGTGCACGCGCCGTTCCTCGGCGGTCGGCTCGCCGACGTGGACGGTGCGGGTGGTGTCGGACCCGTACCCGTGCTTGAGCCCGCCGAAGTCGAGGACGACCATGTCGCCGCGCTGGATGACCCGGTCCCCCGCCTCGTGGTGCGGGTTCGCGCCGTTGGGGCCGGAGCCCACGACGGTGAAGTCGACCTGGGAGTGGCCGAACCGCATGAGCAGCGCGGCGAGGTCGGCGGCGACCTGGGTCTCCCGCCTGCCCTCGAAGCGGACCTTGAGGATCTCGCCGTACGCCTGGTCGGCGGCGGCGCCCGCGGCCGCGATCCGCTCCAGCTCGTGGGCGTCCTTGACCGCCCGCAGCATCGGCAGCGCCTCGGTCAGGGAGACGTACGAGGTGCCGGGCAGCGCCTTCTGCAGCCCGAGGAGGTGCATCGCCCAGGCGTTGTCGCTGACGCCGAAGCGGCCTTCGGCTTCGAGGAGGGGCGAGGTGACGGTGTACGGGTCCTTGCCGTCGGTCCAGTCCCGCAGGGTGAGTGCGGCGGCGCCCGGGGCCTGTTCCGCGTCCGGGGCCTCCAGCGTCGGTACGACGAGGACCGGGTCCTGGCCGGCGGCGAGGACGAGGACGGTGAGCCGCTCGGTGATCGCGGTCGGCTGATATCCGGTCAGGTAGACGAGATCCGGACCCGGTGCGACGAGGACTCCGGCGAGTCCGGCGTCGGCCGCCGACGCGGCGGCGCGCTCCATGCGGGCGCGGTAGTCGTCGGCGGTGAAGGGCGCGGGCGTACGGGACTCGGGCGTACTCGACATGGGATCATCCTGCCCGCCGAGCCTCCGGGACGCGACCGCTCAGCGCCTGTCAGGTCCCGGTCCCTGGGCGATGAGGCGTTCGAGCAGCTCGTGGAAGTCGTCCCCGACGACGATCCGCAGCTCCCCGCCGTCCGCGTCCCGGTCGCTCAGCTGGGTGAGCGTGCCGCCGCGCCACCAGAAGACGTACGGGCTGATCGCGCCGGGGGTGTCCTCGTAGCCGGAGGCGGCGAACGAGGCCATCGCACCGAGCGCGGGCACGATCGTGGTGTCGCGGATCGGGTGGAAGGCGAGCTGGTGCCGGAAGGGCATCGCCACCAGGGCTCCGTGTTCGCCGAGCGGCTGTCCCGTGACGCGGCGCACCACGGTGTCCAGGTCGAGGACGCGGCTCGCGGTGTAGAAGGAGTCGCCGAGGAGCACCTCGAAGCACATGCCGTCGGCGTCCCGGACCGTCTCGTGGCCCTCGACGGGCAGGCCGCGCAGGTTGGCGAGTGCCCGGTCGCGCAACCGGTCGACGTCGCCCAGCGGTGCGAGTGCCTCGTCGGTGAGCATCATGACGCTCTCCGGCAGGTCGAGGGCGAGGATCTCGTACAGGCCCGGCGCGACGCTCCGTGCGTAGCCGAAGGTCCCGGGGTCGATGCCCTCGCCGCTGACCACCCGTGGGTAGAGCTGGGAGCGGATCTGCTCGGGCGGGAGGGTGTCGAGCGCGGACGGGCCGTCCATGGTGCGCAGCACGAGGCCGACGTGACGGTGGATGAGTGCGGGCCAGGCGCGTGGTCCGCGCCGGTCGTTGTGGCAGACGGCGGCGAGGTTGCCGAGACCGAACCGGCGGCCGTCGGCGTCGCACACCAGGTCGGCGTAGACGGTGACTTCGAGGCCGAGCTCGGCGAACGCCTCGCGGACCCGGCCGCGGAAGAGGGCCGCCTCACGCTCGGAGAAGTACGAGAACTCGGGGTCCCTGGGAGCGTCGTCACCGTCACGCCTGGGTCCTCGCCGGAACAACCCCACGTCCGCCCGCCTTCCGTCGCCTGGAGAACAGCCTAGGGGGTGCCGAGTCGATCAGGTGGCGAGTCGCCAAGTCGACTCGGCGACCAGGGACGCCGCCAACTCGGCCGCCGACGGGCCGGGTTCGAGCCCGCCGTGGAGGAGTTCGGTCCGATGCACCAGGCGGGGCGCGCTCAGCGGCACGGCGACGGCGCCCGCGATCCCCGTGGCGAGGGAGACGGGCAGCAGGGTCAGGCCGTGGCCCGCCGCGGCCAGCGCTACGAGGGCACGGGTGTCGGTGCCCTCGTAGCGCAGTGCGGTACGGAAGCCGTGGCCGGCCGGGCCGCCGTGCGCCGCGCGCAGCCCGTCGAGCGGGATCCCGGCCTCGGGGGCGTCCAGCCAGCGCGCGTCGACGAGGTCCGCGAGGCGCAGTCCGGGTCGGACGGCCAGCGGATGGCCCGCGGGCAGGATCACGGCGAGCGGTTCCTCGAAGACGCGGACGGCGGTGAGCGGGGCGACGTCCGGAAGCCTCAACGGGTCGCTGGGCGCGGCGAGTCCGTCGACGAGACCGAGATCCGCGGCTCCGGTCGCGACGACACCCGGCACCTCGTCGCGGGGCAGCGTGCGCAAGGTGACGCCGGAGGCGGGGAGCGCGGCGAGCGCGCGGGGACGCAGGGCGAGCGGGGCGGCGGCGACGGTCACCGTCCGGCGGGGCGCGTCGGCGAACCGGGCGAGGTCGGCGCGGGCCGCGTCGAGCCGGAGGAGGAGGGACCCGGCGTGTTCGAGGAGGCGCTCGCCCGCGGGCGTGGGGACGACGGGGCGGCGGCCGAGGAGCGGCAGGCCCAGGTCGCCCTCCAGGGCGGCGATGTGCTGGGAGACGGCGGACTGGGTGTAGCCGAGCTCACGGGCCGCCTCGGAGAAGGAGGCGAGCCGGGCGACGGTGACGTACGTACGCAGGAGGTGCGGATCCATGGCCATAAGCATTCACGATGGAGCGTGCAGGAATCATCGTTGGACGTGAACCAGGCTGTCCGACCAGCATGGTCGGCATGACGAAGATCGCCCGAGTCGCCCTGGTCGGCGACCGTTCCCCGCACGTGAAGTCCCATGTCCGTGTCCCCCTGTTGCTGGACGCGCTGGCCGAACGCGACGGCCTCGTGCTCGACGCGTACTGGATCCCGACCGGGGACGCGGAAGCGCCCGGCGCCGTGCAGGGCTTCGACGCGGTGTGGGTGCTGCCGGGGAGCCCGTACGCGAGTGAGGCGGGTGCGCTGGCGGCCGTCCGCACGGCGCGGGAGGACGGGATTCCGTTCCTCGGCACCTGCGGTGGCTTCCAGCACGCGCTGCTCGAGTTCGCCCGGGACGTCTGTGGTCTGAGCGGCGCCGCGCATGCCGAGAACGACCCGGCGGCGGCCGACGACGACCTGCTGATCGCGCCGCTCGCCTGTTCCCTCGTGGGCCACGAGGGGGCGGTGCGGGTGACGCCGGGGTCGCTCGCGGAGTCCGTGCTCGGCGCGGAGCGGACGACGGAGCGGTACCACTGCGACTACGGCCCGGACAGCCGTCGTCTGGACACGCTGCGGGCCCATGGCCTGCGCTTCACGGGCGAGGACGAGGAGGGCCGGGTCCGGATCGCGGAACTGCCCGGGCACCCGTTCTTCCTGGCGACGCTGTTCCAGCCGGAGCTCGCGGGCGACGGCTCGCGCCCGCACCCGATCGTCCGGGCGCTGGCACGAGCGGCGACGGAGCGGGCGCGATAGGCCGCCGGCCCGTTGCCGCTCGGCCCGTCCCCGCTCGCCCGTCCCCGCTCGGCCCGTCCCCGCCGGAACGTCCCCGCCCGGCCCGTCCCCGGCGGCCGGGGACGGGCCGGGCGGGGCGGGGCGCCGTGCGCGACGGCGCCGCCTACACGGCGGCGCGGCCGAGTTCGTGCTGGTCGACGGCTTCGCGGACCGCGTCGACGAAGGCGTTCCAGAAGTGGGCCTCGTCGGCCGTGCCCTTGCCCGCGGTCGCCCTGCGGTCGCCGGCGCTGCCGAAGGTGCCGAACATCGCCTTGCGCAGCTCGGTGGAGATCTCCAGCTGGGCACCGGCCCCGGTGCTGGTGCGGTTGACGATGTTCGCGGGATCGTCGCCGTTCAGCGGGGAGTTGACGCCCGCGAGGACCACCGTCACGTCCAGGCGGGAGGTGCCGGTCCCGGTGGTGAGGCCGTGCGCGGCGAAGGCGGCCGCCAGGTTGCGCATCAGGCGCTGGTCTCGGCCGCCGATGAGGATCTGCTTGGCCGGGCCGGTCTCCGGGGCGAAGCCGTGGAGGGAGACGGCGTACAGGTTGTTCCCGCAGACGGCCAGCGCGGCCGGGTCGTCGCAGTTGGTCGAGGTGACGTGCAGGTCGCTGGAGGACGCGAGCCCCTCGAACATCCAGTAGTCGCGCTGCGGCACACCGGCCACGGCGGCGGGCGCGGTCCCGGCACCGGCGAGCGTGTACCCGGCGATGGCGAGGCACAGTTCGCTGGTGCCCGCCTCGATGCCACCGCCGTGCGGGGCGATCACCGCCGTGCTGCGGACGGGCTCGCTCGTCCCGCTCGCGTTGTCGAGGAGCTCCGCCGGGGCGCCGCCGCGGCGGAAGCGCCGCATCCAGTGGACGCCCTCCTGGTAGGTACCGCTGCTGTACAACGCCGTGTTCGAGGGGAACTCGACGGCGGCGGTGGTGGCCGCGGCGGCCTTCGCACCGTTCCCCGCGAGGTCGTTGATCAGCGGGAGGCCGGCGGCAGCGGCGGCCATGGAGGTGAGGATGGTGCGGCGACTGGTCGTGTTCATGCGGTGATCATGTCCGACGGGCGGCGGACGGCTCCCAGGGGGGTCAGTTCATGCGTACGACGAGATGGGCCCGGTGCCGGCCGCGCGCGACGAGCCGGGCGTTGGACTCGTCGGAGTCCTGGACCCAGCGCTCGGCGTGCGCGCGGTCCTTGCCGAAGCGCACGTGTCGCTCGACGAGCCGGGGGACGCGGCGGTGGTCGTCGAGCTCCAGGTACCAGACCTCGTCGAGGAGCGGCAGGACGGTGGCCCAGTGGCCCTCGTCGTGGAGCAGGTAGTTGCCCTCGGTGACCACGAGCGGGACGTCCGGGGCGACCGGTATCGCGCCCGCGACGGGCTCCTCCAGGGCCCGGTCGAAGGCGGGGGCGTAGACGGTGGTGCCGGACTCGGGGGCGCGCAGGCGTGTGAGGAGCGCGGTGTAGCCGGCGGCGTCGAAGGTGTCGGGCGCGCCCTTGCGGCGCGCCCGCCCGAGCCGTTCCAGCTCCTGCTGGGCGAGGTGGAAGCCGTCCATCGGTACGAGGGCGGCGAGCCCGTCGAGCCGGGCGACGAGCCGGGCCGCGAGCGTGGACTTCCCCGCTCCCGGGGCCCCGGCGAGACCCAGGATCCGCCGCCGGCCGGGAACGGCGAGCAGCCGAGCGCGGTCGGTGAGCTCGGTGAGCGACTGGGCGTCCATGGGGTGCATTCTCGCACCGTGTGGCGACGCTCGGGTCATACGTATAACCTTGTCCCATGTCCTCCATCGCCCTCATCACCCTCGTCGTCCGTGACTACGACGAGGCCATCGCCTTCTACACCGACGCCCTCGGCTTCGACCTGGCCGAGGACACGAACCGCGGCGACGGCACCCGCTGGGTCGTCGTCCGCCCCGCGGGCGGCCCCGCGGGTACGGGCCTGCTGCTCGCCCGCGCGAAGGACACCGCCCAGGAGTCCGCCGTCGGCGCGCAGACGGGCGGCCGCGTCGGCTTCTTCCTGCACACGGACGACTTCGCCCGCGACCACGCCCGGATGACGGCGGCGGGCGTCCGCTTCCTGGAAGCCCCCCGCCATGAACCGTACGGCTCGGTGGCGGTCTTCGAGGACCTCTACGGCAACCGCTGGGACCTCCTGCAGCCGACGTCCTGACCCCCGCGCCCGCCCGACCGCGAGCAGATGAGGGAAGCGGCCGCTCGATACAACGCCGGTCCCTACGACGAGAGCGACGACGCCCAGGCGTACGGTCGGGGATCCGCCGGCACGCTGGCCCTCTCCGTGGTCACCGCGCTGCCGACCCTCCGGTTCGTGAAGGCGCGGTGGCTGAGGGCCTGGTGGTACGCGATCTCGACGGCACTGGCCGCCGCGGCGGTCCTGCGGCTGACGCTTCTGGCGCCCGCGCTCTGGCGCGGACCGGTGTGCGCCCCTGAGAGCCTTCGGGGCGGCACACCGGTCCGCTGACGCGTCAGCGCCTGGCCCACCACGCCCGTCCGGCCTGTGCCGTGCGGCTGTCCGTCACGTTCCCGAGGCCGTCACCCGCCGACCGCCGGCTGTGCGGCTCCAGGTGCTTCAACCGGGCCCGCCAGGGACCGTCCGCCCTCTCCAACTGCACGACGACCGGCCCCTCCGGCAGGGGGACGGTCTCCCGCCGCTTGCCGATCTCGTTGACCACGTTCTCGTCCGTGGGCAGGCAGGTGTGGTCGTCGTGCCCCGCCAGTTCGAAGATGTTGATGATGAGGTTGTCGTCGCCTCGGTAGTGGAGGGCGAGGTCGGCCGTACCACCGGTGTGCAGCAGGACGTCGGGTCCACGGCACTCCAGTTCCCCCTCCGTCAGGCGCGACGCCGCGGCCAGCGGCAGCACCTGGAGCTGCCAGGGGCCATCGGCCTTCAACTGCAGCCGTAGACGGCCGTTTCCGGGGACCTGGGTGAGCAGACGGCCCCGGAAGTCCTCCTCGGTGCTGTTGACGAGGGTGTCCCCCTCCTTGTTGAAACGGGTGAGCGGCCACAGTCCGGTGTAGCCGTCGCCCCGGATCGCGAGGTCGACCACGACCGGGCCCGGCGGCAGACCCTCCACGGTGATCACGTCGTTGTCCCGGCCGGTCTGCGTGTACGGCTCGAAGACGGCTCCGAACGACCACGCCTCCGCACCCGCGCCCACGGGCGGCGGCACGACCGATGCCTGGTCCTGGACCGGAACTCCCGCGGCCGGCACCGGTGGCTGGAACGGGGGCGGAGCGGCAGCCGGAGCCGGGGGCTGGAACGGAGGCACCTGAGCCGGAGCCGACGGCTGGTACGGCGACGGCACCCCTGCCGGAGCCGGGGCCTGGAACGGAGGTGGCGTCACTGCCGGAGCCGGGGGCTGGTACGGGGGCGGCGCCGCAGCCGGCGGCTGGAAGGGAACGGGCGCCGCGGCCTGCTGCGTCGGCGGCTGGTACGGGACGGGAGCCGCCGCCTGCTGCGTCGGCGGCTGGTACGGGACCCTCGGCGGTGGCGCCTGGCCCTCCTGCGCCACGTCCACGCCGTGGTCCGTCACCAGGCCCACGAGGCCGTTCACATAACCCTGGCCCACCGCACGGAACTTCCAGCCCCCCGCCCGCCGGTACAGCTCCGCGAGCACCATCGCCGTCTCGCCGCCCGCGTCGGTCACGTCGTACCGCGCGACGGACGTGCCGTCGGGCGCGAACGCCTCGACGGACAGCCCGTTCACGTCCCGCATCGCGCCGTTCTCCGTCGACGCGACCACGAGGACGCGGACGACCCCCTCCTCGACCGCGGTGAGGCCCGCCTCCAGCCACACCGTGCCGTTCTCCTCCCCCAGCAGCCGTACGGCGCCCGACGGATGGACCGGAGCCCCGTGGAACACGATGTCCCCGTCCCCCCGGACCCGGCCCGTCTCCGCCAGGAGCAGCGCCGCGACATCGACCCCGCTCCGTACCGCGATCCGTAGCGGCACCGTCGGAACGAAGGCATTGCCTCCCTTGATCATTTCCCCTCCCCGAAATCGATCACTCATGGATCTTCCGGTCACGCGAGCCCGCGGGACAAGGCCCTCGGACCGCGTTGTTAGGGTGGCCCGAGCGACGAGAGGCGGGGGCCATGACGATCGACGCCCACGTGAAGGTGTCCGAGGACGATCTGGTGCGAGTCGATCCGCCGGAGCCGCCGGCGCCCGGGGCCTGGCCGGCCGAGCTCGCCGAGCGGCTGCGCTGAGGTCCTGCCATGTCCTTCCCGCGTCTTCTGCGGTCCGCCGCGCCCCCGACCGCGGTGTCGGCCGGTTTCCTCGCCATGCTCATCGGCGTCACCAGCTCCGTGGCCGTCGTCTTCACCGCCGCCAAGGCGGCGGGGGCGACGTCCGCGCAGCTCACCTCGTGGGTCTTCGCCCTGGGCGTGGGCATCGGCGTCACCTGTGTCTCCCTCTCCCTGCGCCACCGCGCGCCGATCGTCACGGCCTGGTCGACGCCGGGCGCCGCCCTGCTCGCCACCGGGCTGCACGGGGTGACGATGGCCCAGGCCGTGGGGGCGTTCCTGCTGTCCGGCGTGCTGATCGTCGTCAGCGGGGTCACCGGCTGGTTCGAGCGGATCATGAACCGGATTCCGGTCCCGCTCGCCTCCGCGCTGCTCGCTGGGGTGCTTCTCCAGTTCGGCACCGAGTTGTTCACCCAGATGGAGCGGGACGGCCTGATCGCCGTCCCCATGTTCCTGGCGTACCTCGTGGGCAGGCGCTGGTTCCCCCGGTACGCGGTCGTCGGCGCCCTCGTCGCCGGTGTCGCGGCGACGGCATGGCAGGGCTCCTGGAAGCTGGACGGCTTCGAACTGGCCCTGGCCGCACCGGCCTTCGTCAGGCCCGAGTTCAGCTGGCAGGTGCTCGTCGGGGTCGGTCTGCCCCTGTTCGCGGTGACGATGGCCTCGCAGAACCTGCCCGGCGTGGCCGTGCTGCGCAACGCCGGCTACACGACGCCCGTCTCGCCCCTGCTGACCTGGACCGGCGCGGTCAACACCGTTCTCGCGCCGTTCGGTTGCTTCGGTCTGAACCTGGCCGCGATCACGGCGGCCATCTGCAGCGGCGAGACCGCCCATCCCGATCCGCGCAAGCGCTATGTCGCGGGCGTCTGGGCGGGTGTCTTCTACCTGCTGGTCGGCCTCTTCGGCGGTACGGTCGGCTGGCTGCTCACCGCGATGCCGCCCGCCCTGGTCCTGGGCATCGCGGGCATCGGTCTCCTCGGGACCATCGGCAGCTCGCTCACCTCGGCGCTCGTGGACGAACGCCTCCGCGAGCCGGCGGTGGTCACCCTCCTCGCCACCGCGTCCGGCCTCACGCTCTTCGGCATCGGCTCGACCTTCTGGGGCCTGCTGGCGGGCGTCGTGACGCTCGCCGTCGGCGACGTCGCCCGCCGGTCCCGGAGGAAGGCGGGCGAGGAGCCGCACCGGGAGACGGCCGAGGAGGCGAAGGCCCGCTGAGGGCGACCGGCCCCGCCGAAGACGCCGGCCGCCCCGGACAGCCTCAGAGCACCGATCCCCTGAGGCGCAGGCCCCGCTGTGCCTCGGAACAACCGGCCC
Source organism: Streptomyces sp. NPDC047971 (assembly GCF_040653355.1). Lineage (NCBI taxonomy): Bacteria > Bacillati > Actinomycetota > Actinomycetes > Kitasatosporales > Streptomycetaceae > Streptomyces > Streptomyces sp. NPDC047971. Next base: position 105,422 of record NZ_JBEZNW010000009.1, read on the forward strand.
CGGATCGCCGAGCCTCAGCAGCGACGAGCCCCGGACGGCCTCAGAGCGACCGCGCCAGCTCCGCCGCCCGGGCGAGGTGTCGGTCTCTGAGCGTGGCCCACTCCTCCCCGCTCCCCGCCGACCCGCCCAGGACGACGAACTCGCTCGTCCTCGCCCGCGCGCCGATCCGGTCGGTGAGCATGACGGTCCTCATCGCCTCGTAGCATCCCGAGGCGTCGAGTTCGGCGACGGTGTATCCGGCCGTGCACAGCACGAGCGCCTTCCGCGCCACGGCGATCCCGGCCGGCTTGTACGCGAAGCCGACCGTCCAGACCCGGTCGAACCAGCCCTTGAGCCGCGCCGGGCAGTCGGCCCACCACACGGGGTAGACGAACACCCACACGTCGGCGACCGCGAGTCTTGCCTGCTCGGCGGCGATGTCGTCGGGAACGGGCGCGTCGGCACGGCGCCCGGACTCGCGCTCGTACTCGTCGCGCGTGAGCTCGGAGCGGAACCCCATCGCGTCGAGGTCCGAGAGGGTGTGCGTGTGCCCGGCGTCGGCGAGTCCGCCCAGGAAGGCGTCGAGCACCTCCCGCGTGAAGCCCCGCGCGCTCGGGTGCGCGTGGACGACATGGACGTGGGTCACGGGTCCCTCCCCTTCCGCCGGTTTCCGGGCCCGCCCGCGTGAACACCGTGCGCGATCGCCGAGCGATCACCGGGGCGCGCGAACGGATGCGGACGTGCCCCCGGCCGACCGTGTCGACCGGGGGCACCCGGGAGTGTCGCCCGAAGGCTACGCGTCCGCGTCCGGCGTCAGCCGGAGCGAGATCGAGTTGATGCAGTAGCGCTGGTCGGTGGGCGTGGGGTAGCCCTCGCCCTCGAAGACATGGCCCAGGTGCGAGCCGCAGCGCGAGCACCGCACCTCGGTGCGGACCATTCCGTGCGAGCGGTCCTCGATCAGTTCGACGGCGTCGCTGTCCTTCGGGTCGTAGAAGGACGGCCAGCCGCAGTGCGACGCGAACTTCTCGGTCGAGGTGAAGAGCTCGGCGCCGCAGGCCCGACAGGAGTAGACGCCCTGGGTCGTGGTGTCGGTGTACTCACCCCGGAAGGCGGGCTCGGTGCCCGCCTGGCGCAGCACCTGGTACTCCGCCGGGGTCAGCTCCGCACGCCACTGCTCGTCCGGCTTCTCGACGTCGTACGACATTGGCTCTCTCCCTCTACTTCGACAGGTGGGCGAGGATCCGCGGTCCGAGGTCCGTGACGTCGCCCGCGCCCATCGTGAGAACGAGATCACCGGGCTTGGCCATTCCCGCGATCACCTCCGGGACGGTCTCCTTGTCGTGCACCGCCGTCACGTCGGCACCGGCCGCGCGGGCCGCCGACATGATCAGCTCGCTGGTGACGCCGGGGATCGGGTCCTCGCGGGCCGGGTAGATGTCGAGGACCACGGAGGCGTCGGCGAGGGCGAGGGCGTCGCCCATCTCCTTGCCCAGCTCCTGCGTGCGGGAGAAGAGGTGGGGCTGGAAGACGACCAGGAGGCGCGAGGCGCCGGCGGCGCCGCGCATGGCCTCGAGGTCGGCGGTCATCTCGGTGGGGTGGTGCGCGTAGGAGTCGATGACCTGGACGCCCGCGGCCTCGCCCTTGAGCTGGAGGCGCCGGCCGACCCCGGTGTACGCGGTGAGGGCCCGGGCCAGCTCGGCGGGGTCGATGCCGACACGGGCACCGGCGGCGAGGGCCGCGGCGGCGTTGTGGGCGTAGTGGCGGCCGGGGACGGAGACGGTGAAGGTGTGCTCGGTTCCGTCGAGGACGACCACGACCTCGCTGGTCATGCCGTTCGGGACGATCGAGCGGATCCACACGTCGGAGGTCTCGGCCTCGCCGACGGTGAGGATGCTCAGGTCGTCGCGGCCGGAGACCCGTGCGGCCAGTTCGCGGGCGCCGGAGTGCTCGCCGACGACGAGGGTGCCGCCGGGGCGGATCTTGGCGGTGAACGCCTCGAAGGACTCGTAGATCTCGTCCATCGACGCGTAGTTCGCGTGGTGGTCCAGCTCCACGTTGAGGACGATCGCGACCTCGGGGTCGTACTTCTGGAAGCTGCGGTCGCTCTCGTCGGCCTCGGCGACGAAGACCTCTCCCGCGCCGTGGCGGGCGTTGGTGCCGGGGCCCGCCAGGTCGCCGCCGATGGCGTACGAGGGGTCCAGGCCGAGCTCGGTGAGGGCGACGGCCAGCATGGAGGTGGTCGTGGTCTTGCCGTGCGTACCGGCGACCGCGATCGCGCGCAGGCCGTCCATCAGGGAGGCGAGGGCGTCGGAGCGGTGGACGACCGGGATGTCCAGCTCGGCGGCGCGGGCGAGCTCGGGGTTGTCGGCGCGGATGGCGCTGGAGACGACGACGGCGGTGGCGTCGTCGGCGAGGTGAGCGGCGGCGTGTCCGATGTGGACGGTGACGCCGAGGGCGCGCAGCGCCTCGGCGGTCGCGGACTCCTTCGCGTCGCTGCCGGCGACCTTGGCCCCGCGCTGGGCCAGGATCTTCGCGATGCCCGACATTCCGGCACCGCCGATGCCGATGAAGTGCGGCCGGTCCATGGCGGCAGGGATGGCGGGTGCCATGCGGATCTCTCCCCGGGGTGCGACGTTCAGGAGGCCCCAGCCTAGTGGCTCGTCCGGACGGCCCCGGGCATGGCGCCCGGGGCCGTCCGGACGGCCGCCGTCACTCGCTGTGCGCGAACAGCTTCAGGACCGGGACGCCGACCTTGTGGCGGGCCCGTGAGGCCCAGTCCCGGTGGAAGAACTCCTCCACGTAGTGCGGGGCCGTCAGAACGATCACCTCGTCGGCGTCCGACTCCTCGACGACGGACTTCATCTTGTCGAGGGGGTGGTCCTCGACCACCTGTCCGACCGCCTCGCAGCCGGCCTTCCGCAGAGCCCGGAGGGAGTACTCCAGCGCCTGCTCGGCGGGGACGCGGGCCTCCTTGCCCTCGGGCTCCCCGCCCTCCTTGGTCGCTTCCTTCAGCTCGCCCATGGCGACGTCGTCGATGGCACGCAGCAGTACATCGGCCTGGTCACCACGGGGCTGCATCAGCACGATGAAGGACACCGCCTCTTCGCCGTGCAGGGTGGTGACGAATTCCACGTCGACGGACGTGAGGGGCTTCTCGATCATCAGAACGCTTGTGAACACCTCAGGAGCCCTTCTGCGGAAACCATCCTTCCCCGTGCCCACACGGGGTCTACGGGGGTAAGTGTGCCCAGCGGAAGCTAACCGGAACGACAAAATCCGCTTGATTGTCAGATCCGACGGTAGCGGGTGAAAAGGAACCCGGCCTCCTCCAACACCGACGCCACGGCGAACCGTTTCGGGACGTCCACCGAGGGGCCTCCCGCGATCCGCTGCGCGGCGCCCGCCGTCATGGTCGGCGACACCGTCAGACACAGCTCGTCGAGCACGCCCGCCGCCACGAACTGGCCCAGCAGCCGGGGCCCGCCCTCGGTCAGCTGCCGCCGCAGGCCCCGCTCCACGAGGGCCGCCTTGGCGCGGTCCGGCTCCACGCCGGGCCCGTCGCCGGCGATCACCACCTCCGCACCGGCCTTCACGGCCGCCTCCACGCGGTCGGGGGGAGCCGATGCCCCCGTCAGGACCAGGGTCGGCACCAGCGGCTCGGCGAAGAGCGGAGCCGAGAAGTCCAGGTCGAGGGAGGCGCTGACCACCGCGATCACCGGCGCCGGCCCCTGTCCGGCGGCCGCGCGGCGGGCCGCGAACGCCTCACGGGCGCGGGCCGGCCGGTACCCCTCCTGGCGCACGGTCTGCGCCCCCACCACGATCACGTCGGCCAGTCCCCGCAGCGTGCCGAAGATCCGCATGTCGGCATCGGACGAGAGGGGCTGGGAGCGGCCGTCGTGCTGACCGGCCCCGTCGAGGGAGGAGACCATGTTGGCGCGCAGCCAGACGCCGTCCGGGACCGGTTCCGGATACGCGTAGAGGTCGGCCAGCTCGTCGAGGGACCACTCCCGGTCCCCGGCGAGGGCGTCGTCGGCTGTCATGTCCGTCACAGGGAACAGGCGTCGCATCCTCGCAGTCTGACACGGCGCTTACAGTGGGGAACTGTGTCGACCCGTGCCTCCCACACCTCCCGTGCCATAACCGAAGCCTCTTCCGCCGAAGCCGCTCCGGTCTCCCTCTGCGCCCGGGAGCCCCATGTCCCCGCGGACCGGCTCGTCGCCGAGATGGTCCCGCCGCCGCGCTTCGACTCGGTGCGTTTCGACACGTACATCCCGGACCCGAACCAGCCCAGCCAGACCGACGCGGTCAAGGCCCTGAGCTCGTTCGCCGAGGGGCTCGGCGGAGCCCACGCCACCGGCGCGGGCAAGCGCCCGGCGCTCGGCCGCTGGTTCGCCAGGAAGCCCGCCGCCCCCGCGGGCCCGCGCGGGATCTACCTCGACGGCGGCTACGGCGTCGGCAAGACCCACCTGCTCGCCTCCCTCTGGCATGCCACGCCCGCCGAGCCGGGGCTCAAGGCCTTCGGCACCTTCGTGGAGCTGACGAACCTGGTGGGCGCGCTGGGCTTCCAGCAGACCGTGCGGACGCTCAGCGGACACCGGCTGCTCTGCATCGACGAATTCGAGCTGGACGACCCGGGCGACACCGTTCTCGTCTCCTCCCTGCTCAGCCGGCTCGTGGAGGAGGGCGTGGCGCTGGCCGCCACCTCGAACACGCTGCCCGGCAAGCTGGGCGAGGGCAGGTTCGCCGCCGCCGACTTCCTGCGCGAGATCCAGGGCCTCTCCGCCCACTTCCGGCCGCTGCGGATCGACGGCGAGGACTACCGTCACCGCGGACTGCCCGAGGCGCCCGCGCCGTACTCCGAGGAGCAGGTGACGAAGGCCGCGTACGCGACGCCCGGCTCCTCGCTCGACGACTTCCCGCACCTCCTCGACCACCTGGCGAAGGTCCACCCCAGCCGCTACGGCGCGCTGACCGACGGGCTGTCCGCGGTCTGCCTCACCGACGTCCAGGCGGTCCCGGACCAGTCGACCGCGCTGCGGCTCGTGGTCCTCGCCGACCGGCTCTACGACCGTGAGGTCCCGGTGCTCGCCTCCGGGCTCCCCTTCGACCGGCTGTTCAGTGAAGAGATGCTGAAGGGCGGGTACCGGAAGAAGTACTTCCGGGCGATCTCCCGGCTCACCGCCCTGGCGCGGGACGCAAAGGGTCTGGTGGAGCAGTAGGTTGGGGGCCATACCCGATCGAAAGGGATTCACCATGGCCACCGTCCGTCACGCCCACACCGTCTGGGAGGGCGACCTCCTCAAGGGCAAGGGCGTCGTCACCCTCGACTCCTCCGGCCTCGGCGAGTACCAGGTCTCCTGGCCGTCGCGTGCCGAGGAGCCGAACGGCAGGACCAGCCCGGAAGAGCTGATCGCCGCCGCGCACTCCTCCTGCTTCTCGATGGCGCTGTCCCACGGTCTGGCCGGCGCGGGCAACCCGCCCACCCGGCTGGAGACCAAGGCCGATGTCACGTTCCAGCCCGGCGAGGGCATCACGGGCATCCACCTGACCGTGCGCGGCGAGGTCCCCGGCCTGGACGCCGAGCAGTTCAAGGCGGCCGCCGAGGACGCCAAGAAGAACTGCCCCGTCAGCCAGGCGCTGACCGGCACGACGATCACGCTGACCGCCGAACTCGCCTGATCGCTCACGCCACATGAGGCCGTTGTGCCCCGCATGGTTCACCTGCCACCAGGGTGCGTGATACACACATGCGGGTCACACGTCACAGCACACACCTGTCCGCCAACAGGAAAAGTGGGTTGCCTCATGTCCGCAACACGACGTCAGATCCTTTCCGGCACCGGCGCGTCCGTCGCCGGCATCGCCTTCGCGGGCGCCTTCTCCGAGCTCTTCGCCGGTACGGCGGCCGCCCGGGGTCACGCGGGCTACGGCCCGCTGATCCCGGATCCCGCCGGGCTCCTCGACCTCCCCAGGGGCTTCCGCTACAAGGTGCTCTCCCGCCAGGGCGACCCCCTGCGCTCCGGTGAGGGCCCGGTCCCCAGCAACTTCGACGGCATGGCCGCCTTCGCCGGCCGCCGGGGCCGCGTCCATCTGGTGCGCAACCACGAGAACCGGGTGACCGGCAAGATCGGCGTCCCGACCGTGCCGGGCCTGACGTACGACCCCGCGGCCAAGGGGGGCTGTACCGCGATCGAGCTGGACGGCCGCGGCAACGTCCTCGGCGAGCGCGTCGCCATCGCCGGCACCGCGGTCAACTGCGCGGGCGGGCCGACCCCTTGGGACACCTGGCTGACCTGCGAGGAGACCGAGGACAAGGCCGGGACCAACGGCTACACCAAGGACCACGGCTTCATCTTCGAGGTCGACGGTGCCGACCCGCACCGCACCGGAGCCGTCCCGCTCACCGCCATGGGCCGCTTCCAGCACGAGGCGATCGCCGTCGACCCGCACAGCGGGATCGTGTACGAGACGGAGGACGCCTTCGAGCGGCCCTTCGGGCTCTTCTACCGCTTCCTGCCGGAGAAGCCCCTGGGCGGCCACGGTTCGCTGCGCGCGGGCGGCGCCCTGGAGGCGATGCGGGTGCCGGGCGTGCCGGACCTCTCCGTGGTGCAGGAGACCGGGGCGAGCTTCGGCGGCGTCGAGTGGGTCCCCGTGCCGGATCCGCAGGCCGTCGAGACGCCCATCCGGCTCCAGGACTTCGGGCCGAAGGGCATCACGCACGCGCAGAAGCTGGAGGGCTGCTACTGGGGCGGGCGGGCCGTGTACTTCGTCTCGTCCTTCGCCCGCGCCTCGGACGGCTCGGGGGCCACGCACTACGGCCAGGTGTGGAAGTACGAGCCGCACCGGCGCCGGCTCACGCTCGTCGTCGTCTTCGGCCCGAGCACCGACATCCAGCTGCCTGGCGAGTCGCCGGACAACATCTGTCTCGCCCCGAGCGGCGGTCTGATGGTCAGCGAGGACGGCGAGGGCGGCCAGCACGTCTACGGCGTGAGCCGGAAGGGCGAGGTGTACGCGGTCGCCCGCGGGGCCCAGAACATCGGCACTCCTCAGGCCCCGGAGTGGGGCGAGTTCGCGGGCGTCACGTTCTCGCCGGACGGAGCGACGATGTACGTCAACTGCTACACCCCGGGGACGACGTTCGCGGTGACGGGGCCGTGGTGCTGAGCTAGCCGCCCGGTCGCAGCGTTCGCGGGTCCGTCGATTCCGTCGCAGGATCGGAGAAGGCGAGCGACGGACCCGAAGGGGCGCAGATGGCCAGGGCGAAAGAGAAGAAGGACGACAAGAAGGACGGGAAGGCGGCCAAGGGGTCCGGGAAGAAGCGGCGGGGGTCCCCGCCGGTGCGGTCCGCGGCTCTGCGGGAGCTGCTGCGCGTCCCCGTCGGCAAGCCGGTCGACCTCTCCTCGTACTCCGCCTCGGAGATCCCGGCCGGCCCGTCGGGGAAGGCGGCCGGGATCGAGGCCACGGCCCGGCTGGCCCCGCGCCTCGCCGAGCTCCAGGAGCGCCTCTACGCGGCGAGCACGGCCGGTGACCGGCGCCGGCTGCTGCTCGTCCTCCAGGGCATGGACACCAGCGGCAAGGGCGGCACGGTCAAACACGTGATCGGCCACTTCAACCCGTCGGGCTGCCGGATCCGGGCCTTCAAGGCACCGACGACCGAGGAGCGGGGCCACCCCTTCCTCTGGAGGATCAATCGCGCCCTGCCGGTGCCGGGCGAGATCGGCATCTTCGACCGCTCGCACTACGAGGACGTGCTCATCGCCCGGGTCCGCGACCTCGTACCCCGCCGGGACCTCGGCCGCCGCTACGGCCAGATCAACCGCTGGGAGGAGTCCCTCGCGGACGACGGCGTCACGATCGTCAAGGTCTTCCTGCACATCTCGTACGAGGAACAGCGCGCACGGCTCCTGGAGCGGCTCGACAACCCGGACAAGCACTGGAAGTTCAACGCGGGCGACATCGAGGAGCGCGCCCTGTGGCCCGCGTACCAGGAGGCGTACGAGCTGGCGCTGGAGCGCTGCTCGACGTCGGAGGCGCCCTGGTACCTCGTCCCCGCCGACCGCAAGTGGTACCGCAACTGGGCCATCAGCACGCTGCTCATGGAGCATCTGGAGGCGCTCGATCCGCGGTACCCGCCGGGCGACTTCGACGTGGCCGAGTGCCGGAGGCAGCTGCTCGCTTCCTGATCGGTTAGTTTCCGTGAGTGACCATTTCTGCACGAAGAATGTCGGCGCTCGCGCTGTTGGGCGCCGTCCTCGTCGCCTGTGGCGGGGGCACGGCCGGCTCGCCGACGGCTCCTGACACCCCGTCCGGCGCGACCGGCGCTCCGGGGCGCGTGGCGCCGAGCGTGAGCGCCGCGGCCGGCCCGGCGACCGTGCGCAAGGCACCCCCCACCATGGCGCCCGGCCCGGAGGGACTCACTCCCGTCTTCGAGCGGGCCCGCAAGGGCGGCGACAAGATCGTCGCCCTCACCTTCGACGCCGACATGACGGCCGACCAGGGTGCGCGGGCGGCGGGCGGCGAACGCTTCGACAACCCCGGGCTGATCGCCACGCTGCGGCGGCTCCAGGTCGACGCGACGGTGTTCATGACCGGCCGCTGGGCAGAGGAGTACCCGGACCAGGCGCGCTCCATCGGCACCGACCCCCGCTTCGAGATCGCCAACCACTCGTACAGCCACTACGCCTTCGCCTCGCCCTGCTACGGCCTGCCGACGGTGGCGAAACAGGACATGGCGAAGGACGTGCGACGGGCGTTCGCGGCGTTCCACAAGGCCGGGGCACGCAACGTGGTGCCGTACTTCCGCTTCCCCGGCGGCTGCTACGACGACGACGCGCTGCGGGCGCTGGCCCCCGCCAAGGTCACCGCGGTGCAGTGGGACGTGGTCAGCGGCGACGCCTTCGCCGAGGACGGCGACGCGGTGGCCCGGCAGGTCCTCGACGGGGTGCGGCCCGGCTCGCTCGTGGTCATGCACTGCACCCGCAGCGCCGCGCCCGCCACGGAGCGCGCGATCCGCCGGATCGTCCCGGAGCTGCGGGCCAAGGGCTACCGCTTCGTGAAGGTCTCCGAGCTGATGGCGGAGCGGGCGTCCTAGACGGCGACGTCGTGGAGGTCCGCGATGACCTCCGCGGCCCGCCGGTTCACCGTGAAGCCCCACATCGGGCGGAGCGCCGCCAGCCGGGCGACCGCCGCGCCCATCCACTCCCGGTCGCCGAGCCGGTGGGCCGCCTTCGCCTTGACCGTCTGCTGGAAGAGATGCCCCAGCCAGAAGACCTCCGCCGACGTGTAGGGACGCTCATGGTGGCTGTAGCGCGCGGACCAGTCCTCGTACGGATGGCGCAGCAGCGCGACGACGGCGCAGCCGTCGCGGCCCTGCGGAGAGAAGGGGCCGCCGGCCACGGTGTCGAGCACGGTCACGGTCCGGCTCGCCATCCACGCCTTCGTGGTGGCGCGCATCGTCATCCGCATGAACCTGGACCACGGTACGACGGCCCGCGGTTCGGCCACCGCGTTCCGGTGGTGCTCCATGCCGTCGGCGGTGAGGACCAGGCAGGAGCCGTCGGCCCGTTTCGGGTCTCCGACGATCCATCGGTCACCGACCAGTTCGAGCGGTCCCAGTCGTTCCATCGTGCCCCCCGTGTCTCCCGGCGCGTACATGACGCCGTGTCACCAACCTAACCGGAGCAGGCCGTTCGCTGGCCCTCCTGCCATGCGCAGACCGGGCAGAGGGTGATCCCCCGGGTCGACTCCGGGTACTCGGTCGGCTTCCTGCACAGCACGCACTCGGCGTACGGCTCCTCGGCGGCCGGAGCCGTCGCCTCCGCCTCGGCGGGCGCGCGGTACGACGTGTCCTCGTCCATGTCGTCGAGCGTACTCATTCCCGCCACGCCGTGGCCTTGGCGCTCAGGGCCGAAGCGGCCGCGACGAGGGCCAGGGCGCCCGCGAGGGCGAGCCAGGGCAGGGTGACGGTCGCGGTGCGGGCTCCGGTGATCAGGGCCCGCACCGCGAACTGCGCCGGTGAGCCGGTCGTCACGAGCGCGAGGAGCGAGCCGAGGACGAGCGCGGCGAGGGACCAGCCACGGGACCGCACGAGCGGCCGGGTCGTGAGGGCCCCCACGGCGGCACCCGTCAGGACGCAGGCCGCGGCGGCGAGGAGCCCCGAGGTCCCGGCCTCCCACGGGCCGACCCGGCGCAGGTCGCTCACCGCCGTCACCCCGAGGACGGTGACGGCGCCCAGGAGCGCCGCACAGGCCACGGCGGCCAGGACCGCCGCGTGGTGGGCCCGCTCCCGTCCGGCCGCGGCGGCCACGACGTCGCGCGCGGCGGGCGGTTCCTGGTTCAGGCAGATCCGGACCACCCACGCGGTGACGGGGAGCAGCGCGGCCGCCGCGTACCCGAGGGCGCCGAGCACGGGCTCGCCGCTGCGCACACCGACCCCGAGGAACACGGCGTACAGCAGCAGCGGGGCGAGCCAGCGCTGGGAGCGCAACAGCAGGCCGGTCTGATAGCGCAGCAGTGAGGTCATGCCCGTCCTGCCCGGATGCCTTCGGTGCTCAGCTCGTGGATGTGCCAGGAGGCGTCGAGCAGGGCCCGGAGCAGCCCGTCGGAGTGCGCGGCGTCGACCGCGTACACGGTGGTGGTGCCGTCGGACCCGGGCTCGTACGACGGGGAACCCGTCAGGCCCACGGGGAGCGGGTGGCCCCCGGAGGCCACGATCCGCACGCGGGTCCGTGCCCCGTCGTCGCGTCGGGTGCTCCCGGGCCGTACGCGCCCCGCCTCCACGGTGAACACGGCGTCGGCCTCGCCCGCGAGCCGGCGCGGGTCGTGGTCGACGAAGACGACCGTCGCGCCCGCCGCGACGCGTTGGCGGACCGCGCGGTCCAGTTCCTGGCGCGCGCCGGAGTCGAGGCCGGTCCACGCCTCGTCGAGGACCAGGAGCTCGGGGCCGGCGAGCAGCGCCTGGGCGACGGCGACCTTCTGGCTGCTGCCCTTGGAGAGTTCGGCGAGCGGGGTGTCCGCGTAGGGGGACGCGCCGAACCGCTCCAGCCACTCCCCCGCCCTCGCGGCCGCGTCCGCACCGCCGAGCCCCTGAACGCGCCCGAGGTGCGTCAGATAGCCCCGCGCGGTGAACGGCAGGGCGGCCGGGAAGCGTTCGGGGACGTACGCCGTGCGCCGAGGCCGCCCGGAGATCCGGCCCTCGCTCGGCGCGTCGATGCCCGCGACGAGCCGGAGCAGCGTCGACTTCCCGGTGCCGTTGGTGCCGGTGATCCGGACGAGGGCCCCGGCGGGCAGGGCGAGGCCGACCTCGCGCAGCACCCAGGGTCCCCGCAGGCCGTACCGGCGCCCCACCCGTTCCAGGTTCAGTTCGACGTCTTCTGCGGGGTGAGCTCGCTGGGCCGGACGATGACGAAGCCCTCGCCGTCCAGCCTCAGCTGGACGGCTTCGCCCGAGCCGCCGCGGATCATCGAGCCGACGGACTGCGAGCGGTGCAGCGAGGTGCGCAACTGCTCGCTCCAGCCGACGACGGCGTCGGTGTCGACGCACACCGGGGCCTGTGTGGTGACGGGGATGACGATCGGGGTGCCCTCGCACATCAGGGCGACCTTGCCGTAGCCGGTGAAGACGCTGTTGAAGAGGCCGCCGCCGGTCATCCCTGCGCCCTTCACCGTCCTGATCTCATAGCTCAGGGTGGAGTCGAAGCAGAGGACGTTGCGGCCGTTCACGCTGAAGGCGTCGTTCTGCTCGATCTCGACGATGAAGCAGTTCTGCGCCTCGTGCGCGAACCACGCCTCGCCCTGGCCCCTGACGGCCATCAGCGGCAGGCCCTCACCGGTGACGGCGCGCTTGAGCATGCCGCCGATGCCCTGACCCTTGCGCTCGAACTGGAGGTCGCCGCGGAAGGCGATCATCGAACCCTGGCGCGCCTGCATCTCCCCGTTGACGGCGTACTTGACGCATTTGGCGTTCTGCAGGGTCATACCGGGGAACGGCGCGGTCTCGGCGAGGTGTTCGCTGGCAAAAAGATCGCTCTTCATGACAGGCATCCTGTCCCGGAACCTCCGATTCCTACAAGAAGCGCCTCTCGGGACGGTGGCAGACTTGCCGCGTGAGCAGCAACGAAACCGATATCCGCGATGAGAAGCCCCAATTCGTCCTCCCGTTGGTGGTGCGGATCGAGAAGGCCGGGCCCCCGGCGCGCACCGACGCCCTGGAGACGGCCGCTCGCGCCGTCCTGACGATCCTCGCCGACGAGCGGGCGCACGGCGAAGGCGAGTGGGCGCAGGCCATGTCCGACTGGCAGGACGCCCGCATCCGCAAGGTGGTGCGACGGGCACGCGGCTCCGAGTGGCGGCGCGCGGAGGCACTCCCGGGGATCACGGTGACGGGTGAGGCCGCGGAGGTACGGGTGTTCCCGCCGATCCCGCTGGACGGCTGGCCCAAGGAGCTGGCCAAGCTCCAGGTGTCGGGCACCGACCTGGAGGACCCGGCCGCGCCGGGCGCGCCGCGGCCCGGCGCGGCGATGCTGTGGCTCAACCCGGACCTGGACATGTCCGCGGGCAAGGCGATGGCCCAGGCGGGACACGGGGCGCAGCTGGCGTGGTGGGCGATGTCGGCGGCGGACCGCGAGACGTGGCGCGGGGCCGGCTTCCCGCTGGCCGTGCGGACGGCCGATCCGGCCCGCTGGACGGAGCTGACGACGAGTGGGCTGCCGGTGGTGCGGGACGCCGGATTCACGGAGATCGCGCCCGGTTCGTGCACGGTCGTGTCCGAATTCCCCGCGCTCGTTCCGAACGGCGACTGAACGCGCCCGTCCTCTCGTACGTATCTCCCGATACCGCCAAGTGGGTTGAACGGAAGCCTCCTTACCGGTTCAGTCTGCGGTGACCGAAATTTCGAACGTACGGGAGACACCTTGTCGCTACGCGTCAACGGGACGGCCCTCATCATCGCGGCGCTCGTCGCCACGGTCGGCGCGCTCGCCTTCCCCGTCTGGTCCTACGCCGACCGCTCCGGAACGGGCCAGGCGAATCTGAACGCGTCGAGCGTGGCCACCCAGTGGGGACCGCTGTCCGCCACGGACCGTGACTTCCTCGTCAAGGTGCGGCTGGCCGGTCTCTGGGAGCTCCCGGCCGGCCAGCAGGCCATCGAGCGCGCCCCCAGCAAGGCGATGGTGGAGTGCGGCGACCATCTCGTCGTCGGCCACACGGACCTGGACCGACGGGCCCGTACGGTGGCCGCGAAGCTGGGCGTGGAGCTGCCGAACCAGCCGACCGAACAGCAGCAGGGATGGCTGCGCGAGCTCACGGCCGCGAGCGGCGAGGAGTACGAGCGCAAGTTCGCGAACCTGCTGCGCAACGCGCACGGCAAGGTGTTCGCGCTGATCGCCGAGGTCCGGCACACCACGCGCAACACGCTGATCCGGCAGCTGGCGAGCGACGCGAACCAGACCGTGCTCGACCACATCACCATGCTGGAGGCGACCGGAATGGTCGACCACGACGCGCTGGCCAACGAGGCCGCGGGCCGGAAGACCTCGCCGCCGACCGGTCCCCCGGTCGTGCCCTCGCCGGCGGCGCCCTCGCCGGTGGTGCCCTCGGGGACGGACCAGTCGTTCACCTCGCGCCCCGTCCCGGAGGCGGGGATCGTGACCCCGCACTCGGAGCCGTAGCGGCGCCGGAACCTCAAATCAACCTCTGAACGTCCCTCCGACCGGATTCGAACGTCTCCGGCCGGGCCATCACCTGGGGGACCGAAGGAGGGGGACATGAAGGAACACCGCACGACGCTCGGCACGGCACGCGCGACGACGCCCGGCACGGGCCCCGGCACCGCGCTCGGGGTCGGGATCGGCTGGCGGCCGGAGATCGCGGACGCGATCGAGGCGCTGCCCGGGATCGACTGGGTGGAGGTCGTCGCGGAGAACGTGTGCGTCGGCCACCTCCCCGACTCCCTGAACCGGCTGCGGGCGCGCGGGGTCACGGTCGTGCCGCACGGGGTCTCCCTGGGCCTCGGCGGCGCGGACCGGCCGGACGCGGGACGGCTGAGGGAGCTGGCGGCCAAGGCGGAGGCCCTGGGTGCGCCGCTGGTGACGGAGCACATCGCGTTCGTACGGGCCGGGGGCGCCCTGACGGCGACGCCGGTCCTGGAGGCGGGCCACCTGCTGCCGGTGCCCCGGACCTGGGACGCGCTGGACGTGCTGTGCGAGAACGTACGGATCGCGCAGGACGCGCTGCCGGTGCCGCTGGCGCTGGAGAACATCGCGGCGCTGATCTCGTGGCCGGGCGAGGAGCTGACGGAGGGCCAGTTCCTGGCGGAGCTGGTGGAGCGCACGGGGGTACGGCTCCTGATCGACGTGGCGAACCTCCACACGAACCACGTCAACCGTGGCGAGTGCCCGTCGAAGGCCCTCGCCGAACTCCCGGTCGAGGCGATCGCGTACGTCCATGTCGCGGGCGGCCTCGAACGCGACGGCGTCTGGCACGACACCCACGCCCACCCGGTGCCCGAGCCGGTCCTGGACATCCTCTCGGACCTGGTGTCGAGGACCACCCCGCCGGGCGTCCTGCTGGAACGGGACGACCGCTTCCCGCCCCAGGCGGAACTGTCGTCGGAACTCGCGACGATCCGCGCACGCCTGGACGGCGTGACGGGAACACGCTCCACGGAGGTCGGGGCCACCGGGTTCACGGAGAAGGCCGGGACCGGGGCCACCGGGATCACGGAGGACGCCGAGGCCGCGGCGCTGTCCGCCGGGACCGGGGCGCCGTCCGTCGAGGCCGTCGAGGCCGTCGAGGCCGTCGAGGCCGTCGAGGCCGAGGACGCCGGTGTCGGGCGGCCGCTGCTCATCGGCGCGGGGGCTCGCGTCTCCGGCGGCCCGATGCCGCAGCCGGCGGAGACGGCTCCTGTGGCCGAGAGCGACGCATCCTCCGCCGGCCGGGCCGAGGACGGCACGGCGGGAGCGGCCCCGGGCGGGCCCGTCACGGCCGGGTCCACCCCCGGTTCGCCCGACGCGGCCCTCGGCCGGCTCCCGGCCCCGCCGACCGGGGACCATCCGGAGCGGGCCCGCGGGCGGGTCGCCGTGGCGCAGGCCGCGCTGCTGTCCGCGCTCGTCGCGGGGACACCCGCGCCCGAGGGGTTCGACACGCGGCGGCTCGGCGTGCAGAGCCGCGCCCTCGTCGGCAAGCGGGCCGACGTGATCGCCAAGATCGCGCCCGAGCTGCCCGAGATCCTCGGGACCGACTACCGCCGCGCGTTCTTCGCGTACGCCAGGACCCGCCCCATGACCGGCGGCTACCGCCGCGACGCCCTCGCCTTCGTCGAGAACCTGCTCGTCACCGGCCGCCCCGAGGACCCGGACGCCCGCCGCCGGCTCACCCGCTGGTGGCAGGAGCGCGCCGACACCCGCCCGCCCGGCCGGGCGACCCGGCTCATCCGCGCCGCCCGCGCCACGCTCGTACGGAAAGTGAGGGCCGCATGAACCTCCTCGCCCTGATCGTCTGGGCCGCCGTCCTCGTCGCCCTCTTCCTGACGATCGCCCGGCTCCGCGCCGCCCGCGCCGACCACGGCGGCTCCGTCCACGACCTCGCCGAGGCCGCGTTCCTGCTCGGCGGACCGCCCCGCGTCGTGGACACCACCCTGGCGACCCTGCACGCCGACGGACTCATCGGCGTCGGGGGCCCCGGCCTCGTCGTCGTGCTCCGCCCGGACCTGCGGGCCCGGGACCATGTCGGCCGTGCCGTCCTGGAGCAGCTCGCGGCCGCTCCCAGTGGCGCCCTGCACGAGCTGCGGCTCGCGGTGATGCGCAGCCCCGCCGTCCAGGAGATCGGCGACAGTCTGGCCGCGCGCGGTCTGATGGTGGCTCCGGAGGCCAGGCGCTCCGGCAAGCGGGCCTGCCTCGCCCTGGGCTTCGGCTCGTTCGCTCTGCTCATCGTCTCGATCGCCCTGTCCGTGGGCGTCGCGCGCGACGCGTTCGAGGTCCCGTTCGTCTTCAAGGTCGTGCCCGTCCTGTTCGCGGGCATCGTCGTCGCCCTCGTCTGCGGCGCGTACAACGCCGGGCGGACGACCCGGGCCGGCCGTCGCGCCGCCGCCGAGTACCGGGCCGCCCACGTCTACTTCCCCGACGCCGGACACCAGGTCGGGCTGCGCGGCCTGCGCGGCGTGCCCGACACGGAGCTGCGGACGCAGCTGATCGCGGCGGCCCGGATGCCCAGGCCGTCCCCTGCGCACTCCTCCCACACCGCGGGGACGGACGCGCTCACGCTCGCGGCCCTGCACTGGTGCGCGGGCACCCCCGGCAGTCCGAGCGGTTGCGGTGGCGCTCCCGGAGGGTCGGGCGGCGGGTCCGACAGCGGTGCCGGTGGCGGTGGCTGTTCCGCGAGCGCCTGTTCCGGTGGGGGCGGGGGCGGCGGCTGCGGAGGCTCCAGCGGCGGCGGGTCCAGCTGCGGGAGTTCCAGCAGCAGCGGGTCCAGCTGCGGGAGCTCCAGCAGCGGCGGTTCCAGTTGCGGAGGTTCCAGCGGCTGATCGGGTGGTTGCTCCCGACACCCCGCGAAGGTCCTTTACAGGTCCCGCGACGCGTGCCGACGATCCCGGCGTGAACGCCCTCGTGCTGTCCGGAGTCGTCGGCTCGCTCGTCCTGACGTCACTCGCCGCCCCGCCCGGCCGGGCGCTGGACGCCCCGCCCTCCGAGGCGCGCGGCACCCTGCTCGCGGCCCGGCGCGCGGCGGTCGAGGGCATCCGTTTCACCACCTGCCCGGTGGAGGAGAAGCTGCCGCCGCACGTCACGTGCGGCACGGTCCGGGTCCCGCTCGACTACGCCGACCCGGACGGCGCCTCGATCCCGCTGACGGTGAGCCGGGTCGAGGCGTCGGGCCCGGCCGCGGACCGCCAGGGCGCGCTCGTCCACAACCCGGGCGGCCCCGGCGCCTCCTCGACGTCCTTCCCGCTGGCCGCGGAGCTCCCCGCCTGGAAGCGGATCTCCGCCGCGTACGACCTGGTCGGCTACGCGCCGCGCGGGGTCGGCCGCTCGGCACCCGTCTCCTGCCAGGACCCCGCGGACCGCGCCACGGGCCCCACACCGGCGCCCACCCACCCCTCGGAGGTCTACAAGCGGGAGCGGATCGCCCGCGCGAAGACGTACGCCCAGGGCTGCGCCACCCGCACCGGCCCGGCCCTGCGCCACTACCACTCGCTCAACAACGCCCGTGACCTGGAGGTGCTGCGGGCGGCGCTGGGCGAGCCGAAGCTGACCTACATGGGCGCCTCGTACGGCACGTACTTCGGGGCGCTGTACGCCACGCTCTTCCCGCACCGGGTGCGCCGGATGGTCTTCGACGCGCCCGTCAACCCCGCGCCGCGCCAGATCTGGTACGTCAACAACCTGGACCAGTCGCCCGCGTTCGAGCGCCGCTGGGCGGATTTCCGCGCCTGGGTCGCCGAGCACGACGAGGTGTACGGTCTGGGCGCCACGGCGCGGGAGGTCCAGGCGAGTTACGAGAAGGTCCGCGCCGGACTCGCGGCGAGCCCGGCGGGCGGGAGGGTCGGCCAGGGCCAGCTGCACGCGGCGATGCTCGACGTGGGCTATCACGACGGATTCTGGGCGCTGCGGGCCACCGCGCTGTCGCGCTATCTGAGGGGCGATCCGCGGCCCTTGACCGAGCAGGCCGCGCCGGCACGGGAGCCGTCCCCGGACGACGGGAACGCCAGGGCGGTCTACACGGCGGTGGAGTGCAACGACGCTCCCTGGCCGGAGGACTTCGCCGTCTGGGACCGGGACAACACCCGGCTGGCGAAGACCGCGCCGTTCGAGACCTGGGACAACGCGTGGCTGAACCTGCCGTGCGCGTACTGGAAGGCACCCCGGCGCGAGCCGCTGGACGTGCGGAGCGGTCCCGGCGTCCTGCCGCCGGTGCTGATCCTGGCCGCCGAGCGGGACGCGGCCACACCGTACGAGGGGGCGCTGGAGCTGCAGCGCAGGCTGTGGGGGTCCGCGCTGGTGACCGAGCGGGACGCCGGGACGCACGGCATCGGGGGCGGCCCGAACGCCTGCGTCAACGAGCACCTGGAGACGTATCTGCTGACCGGGGCCGTGCCCGGAGGGACGCCGGTGCGGCGCGCGTCGTGCGCGCCGCACCCGGAGCCGGACCCGGTGTCGCTGGAGCGGCGTACGGAACTCCGTCCGCCGTCTGATCTTCCGGGTCGAGGGGTGACGGTCCGGCCGGTCGCCGGGCTGTCACCGAGTTCGTAGGGCCGTCAGGCCAGGCCCGCCACCAGGTCCGCCACGGAACGGCGGCGGCCGGTGTAGAAGGGGACCTCCTCGCGGACGTGCATCCGCGCCTCGGACGCGCGCAGGTGGCGCATGAGGTCGACGATGCGGTGCAGCTCGTCGGCCTCGAAGGCGAGGATCCACTCGTAGTCGCCGAGCGAGAACGAGGCGACCGTGTTGGCGCGGACGTCGGGGTAGCCGCGGGCCATCTTGCCGTGGTCGGCGAGCATCCGGCGGCGGTCCTCGTCCGGCAGCAGGTACCAGTCGTAGGAGCGCACGAAGGGGTAGACGCTCACGTAGTCGCGGGGCGTCTCGTCGGCCAGGAAGGCCGGGATGTGCGACTTGTTGAACTCGGCGGGGCGGTGCAGCGCCATGTTCGACCAGACCGGCTCCAGGGCGCGGCCCAGCTTGGTGCGGCGGAAGAGGTTGTACGCCTCCTGGAGCTCGTCGCTCGTCTCGGCGTGCCACCAGATCATCACGTCCGCGTCGGCGCGCAGACCGGAGAGGTCGTACGTGCCGCGGATGGTGATGTCCTTGGCGGCGAGCTGGTCGAACAGCTCCTGGACCTCGTCCGCGTATCCGGCGCGGTCCTCGGGCAGGTTGTCGCGCAGCTTGAACACGGACCACAGGGTGTAGCGGATGACCTCGTTGAGGTCCTTCGCCTTCTTACCGGCGTTCGGGATCTTTTCGGGCGCACTCATACGCCTATTCTCGCCCGTCACGGACAGTGCCCCGCACCAGGGTGGGTGCTTTCCGACGTGGCGATGATCTCGTCGGCGATCTCGTCGGCGGCGCGGTGGCCGGAGGCGATGCAGGCGGGGATGCCGACGCCCTCGTACACGGCCCCGGCGAGGCGCAGTCCGGGCAGGTGCGCGACGGCCTCGCGGATCCGGTCGACGCGGGCGAGGTGGCCCACGGGGTACTGCGGGAGGCCGCCGGTCCAGCGGGTGACGGTGGTGGCGACGGGGCGGGCGGTCAGGCCGATGGCCGCGCCGAGGTCCTTGAGCGAGGTCTCGACGAGGTCGGCGTCGTCGCGGAGGATCTGTTCCTCCTCGCCGTAGCGGCCGACCGAGGTCCTCAGGACGAAGAGGTCGGGGGCGGCGTCGGAGACCCACTGCCACTTCTGGCTGGAGAAGGTGGACGCCTTGATGGTGTGCCCGTCGACGGGCGGCACCAGGAACCCGGACCCGGGCAGGCCCTGGACGTCGGTCCGGCGGAAGGCGAGGGTGACGAGCGCCATGGAGGCGTACTCGACGGCCCCGAGCTCGTCGGCGGCGCGGGGCGCCTCGTGGCCGAGCAGCTCGGCGGTGGCCCAGGCGGGGGTCGCGAGGACGACCGCGTCGGCCTCGACGGCCCGCCCCCCGGTCACGACACGCCACCGGGTGGCGGACGCGGCGGCGGACTCCGGTCCCGCGATCCGCCGCAGCTCCGTCACCGGAGCGTGGGTGAGGATCTCGCCGCCCGCGGCCCGGATCGCCGTGGCGACCGCGTCGGGCAGCGTGCCGATGCCGCCCTCGATGCCCATGAAGGGGGAGCCGCCGAGTCCGGTGGCCGCGCCCGCCGCGTCCGAGGGGGTGGCGGCGCCCGCGCGCTGGACGGCGTGGACGGCGTCGGTGAGCGTGTCGTGGGCACGGGCGGCGGCGAAGAGCGCGGGGACGGCGGCCCGCATCGAGATCCGGTAGGCGTCGCCCGCGTAGACCCCGCCGAGCAGCGGCTCGACCAGCCGGTCGACGACCTCGGGGCCCATCCGGTCGGCGACGTACGCGCCGATGGCGATGTCCTCGCCGATCTCGGCCGGGGGCAGTTCGCGGTCCCGCTCGACCCGGTGGAGCCCCTCCTCGGAGAGGAGGCCGGTGAGCGCGGCGGCGTCGCCGGGGACGCCCATGACGTGCCCCTTGGGCATCGGGCGCAGCGTCCCCCGGGTCCACACGGACGCGGTGGTCGTGGCGGGCGGCCGGAGCCGGTCGCCGAGGCCGACGGCGCGGGCGAGCGCCACCGCCTCGGGGCGGCGGGCGAGCAGCGACTCGGCGCCCAGGTCGACGGGGGCGCCGGCGATCTCCCCGGCGAGCAGTTTGCCGCCGATCCGGTCGCCGCCTTCGAGCAGCGTCACCCGTGCTCCGGCGGAGAGCAGCCGGTGGGCGGCGGCGAGGCCGGCGATGCCGCCTCCGACTACGACAACGTGCGCGTTCATGGCTCCACTCTCTCAAAACCCGTTCCGAGGCCGGAACGTGACCGCTTCGCTACCGCCCGGGGGGCAACCCGCGCCCCCTCCCCGTACGTCGAACCGGCGACACTCACCACCACCCCAGGGGGGATCCCATGCGCGGAGTTCGAGGGGCACGGAGAGCGGCCGTGGCGGTGCTCGCGGTCTCGCTGGCGCTGGCCGGCTGCGCCGGGGGCGCGGCCGACCGGGCGGCCGACAGCAAGGGGCAGAGCGCGGCGCGCCCCGCCGAGGGCGCGGCGGGCGCGGCGGACCAGGGGTACGAGGCCGCGAAGAAGCCGGCCGCGCCCACGGCCCCGCGGCAGCACATCATCCGTACCGCCGAGCTGAGCGTGGAGGTCGAGGACGCGTCCGAGGCGCTGGCGACCGCCCGCCGGGTCACCGAGGGCGCGGGCGGTCAGGTCGCGAGCGAGTCGACCGAGCGGATCGACGACACGCATCTGACCTCGCGGATCGTGCTGCGGGTGCCGCAGGGCTCGTACGACGCGGTGCTCGGGGAGCTGGCGGGCACGGGACGGCTGCTGTCCCGGAAGGCGGACGCGAAGGACGTCACCGAGCAGGTGGTGGACGTGGAGAGCCGGATCGCCACCCAGCGGGCGAGCGTCGAACGGGTCCGCGCGCTGATGAACCGGGCGGAGAAGCTGGGCGATGTGGTGACCCTGGAGGGCGAGCTGAGCCGCCGTCAGGCGGATCTGGAGTCGCTGCTGGCCCAGCAGTCCTCGCTGAAGGACCGTACGACGCTGGCGACGATCACCCTCGAACTCACCGAGAGGGAGACGGAGAAGGCGTCGGATTCCGAGGACCGTCCGGACTTCCTGGACGCGCTCGCGGGCGGCTGGAACGCGCTGGTGACGGCGCTGGCCTGGGTGGTGATCGTCCTGGCGGCGGTGGCACCCTGGCTGGCGGTGGCCCTCGCCCTGTACCTGCTGTGGCGCCTGCTCGTCCGCCCACGGCTGCGGCGTCGCACGACCGGGGCACGGGCGGAGGCGGCGCAGGCGGAGGCGGCGCAGGGACCTGACACATCCACGGACTGAACCGCCCAGCCGACGTAGCGTGTTGTCATGAGCGAACGACTGGTGGTCATCGGCGGCGACGCGGCGGGGATGTCCGCCGCGTCGCAGGCACGCAGGCTCAAGACGCCCGGGGAGCTGGAGATCGTCGCCTTCGAGCGCGGTCACTTCACCTCGTACTCGGCCTGCGGCATCCCGTACTGGGTCGGCGGAGACGTCGAGGAGCGCGACGAGCTGATCGCGCGCACCCCGGAGGAGCATCGGGCTCGGGACATCGATCTGCGGATGCGGACCGAGGTGACCGAGGTGGACGTGCCGGGGCAGCGGGTGCGGACGCGCGACCTGGAGTCCGGTACGGAGGCGTGGACGGGGTTCGACAAGCTGGTGGTCGCGACCGGTGCTCGGCCGCTGCGGCCGCCGCTGCCGGGGATCGACGCACCGGGGGTGCACGGGGTGCAGACGCTGGACGACGGGCAGGCGCTGCTGGACTCGCTGGAGCGTACGCAGGGCCGGCGCGCGGTGGTCGTGGGCGCCGGGTACATCGGCGTGGAGATGGCCGAGGCGCTGCTGAACCGGGGCTACGAGGTGACGGTGCTCAACCGGGGCGAGCAGCCGATGGCGACGCTCGACCCGGACATGGGGCGCCTGGTCCACCGGGTGATGGACGGTCTCGGCATCAGGACGATCGGCTCCTCGGCGGTCACGAAGATCCTCACAGGTGAGGACGGCCGGGTCCGGGCGGTGGCGACGGAGGACGCGGAGTATCCGGCGGACGTGGTGGTCCTCGGGATGGGCGTGGTCCCGGAGACGACCCTGGCGCGTGCGGCCGGGCTGCCGCTCGGGACGTACGGCGGTCTCCTCACCGATCTGGCGATGCGGGTGCGGGGGCACGAGAACATCTGGGCCGGCGGCGACTGCGTCGAGGTGCTCGACCTGGTCTCCGGCCGGGAGCGGCACATCGCGTTGGGCACGCATGCCAACAAGCACGGGCAGGTGATCGGCTCGAACGTGGGCGGCGGTTACGCCACGTTCCCCGGTGTGGTCGGCACGGCGGTGTCCAAGGTGTGCGACCTGGAGATCGCGCGCACCGGTCTGCGGGAGAAGGACGCCCGCGAGGTCGGACTGCGGTACGTGACGGTGACGATCGAGTCGACCAGCCGGGCGGGGTACTACCCGGGCGCGGCGCCGATGACGGTGAAGATGCTCGCGGAGCGCCGTACGGGCCGGCTCCTCGGGGTGCAGATCGTGGGCCGTGAGGGGGCGGGGAAGCGGGTGGACATCGCGGCGGTGGCGTTGACGGCCGGGATGACGGTGGAGCGGATGACGGCCCTGGACCTGGGGTACGCGCCGCCGTTCTCGCCGGTGTGGGACCCGGTGCTGGTCGCGGCACGCAAGGCGGTGGCGGCGGTGCGCGCGGCGGGCTGAACCGGGACGCGCGCGTGCGCCGGGAGCGTGCGGCGCTCCCCGGCGCGAGCGCGAGCGCCGTCGCTCCCCCATGGGGAACGACGGCGCGGTCACCCGAGGGCGTCGCTCAGACGGCCGTCTTGGTGTGGACGTACTCCACCAGGCGCGACAGGGCGTCCGGGTCGGTCGTCGGCAGCACGCCGTGACCCAGGTTGAAGACGTGCCCTTCGAGACCGCTCGCGGCGGCCAGGACCTCGTCCGTCTTGGCCTCGACGGCCTCGCGGGTGGAGAACAGCACGGCCGGGTCCAGGTTGCCCTGGAGCGCCTTGCCGGGGCCGACGCGGCGGGCGGCCTCGTCCATCGGGACGCGCCAGTCGACGCCGACGACGTCCGCGCCCGCCTCGCCCATGAGGCCGAGCAGCTCACCCGTGCCGACACCGAAGTGGATCCGGGGGACGCCGTAGGAGGCGACGGCCTCGAAGACCTTCACGGAGGCCGGCATCACCGAACGGCGGTAGTCGGCGGGGGCGAGGGCTCCGACCCAGGAGTCGAAGAGCTGTACGGCGGAGGCGCCGGCCTCGATCTGGACCTTGAGGAAGGCCGAGGTGATCTCGGCGAGGCGGTCGAGCAGGTCGGCCCACAGCTGCGGGTCGCCGTACATCAACGCCTTGGTGTGCTCGTGGTTGCGGGACGGGCCGCCCTCCACGAGGTAGCTCGCGAGAGTGAAAGGCGCGCCGGCGAATCCGATGAGGGGCGTGGAGCCCAGCTCGCCGGTGAGCATCCCGATGGCCTCGGTGACGTAGTGGACGTCCTCGGGGGTCAGGTCGCGCAGTCGGTCCAGGTCGGCGCGGGTGCGGATCGGGTCGGCGACGACCGGGCCGACGCCCGGCTTGATGTCGAGGTCGATGCCGATGGCCTTGAGCGGGACGACGATGTCGCTGAAGTAGATCGCCGCGTCCACCTTGTGGCGGCGCACGGGCTGCAGCGTGATCTCGGTGACCAGCTCGGGCCGCATGCAGGACTCGAGCATCGGGATGCCCTCGCGGACCTTCAGGTACTCGGGCAGCGAGCGGCCCGCCTGCCGCATGAACCAGACGGGCGTGTGCGGCACGGCCTCGCGCCGGCACGCCTTCAGGAACGCGGAGTCGTACGTCTGCGGCTGGTGCTTCGTCTGCTGGCCCTCGGGGCTGTCATTGGCACTCACGCCCAGAATCTTCGCATGTGGCGGGAAGCCGCTCGTCCGGGCCGGGTGTCCCTCCCTGCGCGAGGCCCCCGTTCCGCCTACTCTTCCCCGCATGGCTGCGGCTCAGGGACATTTTTCCGATCATTCCGACGGCGACGAACAGGCGGGCGACACGGCGGGCAAACCGGAGACGAACCCGGTGCCGCCCGCGTTCCGGCGGGCGGTCGAGGCACTGCGTTCGGCCCGGCTGCGGCCGGAGGTCGAGATCGATCCGACCCGGCCGCCGCAGCGGCTCGCTCCGTACTCGTACGCACTGGAGGCGGCGGTCGTGGACGGCGAGGAGGATCTGGCCGACGGCCGGCTCGTCCTGCTGCACGATCCGGCCGGCCACGACGCCTGGAAGGGCACCTTCCGGCTGGTGACGCTGGTACGGGCGGAGCTGGAGCCGGAGATGGCGTCGGACCCGCTGCTGCCGGAGGTCTGCTGGTCCTGGCTGACCGGTGCGCTGGAGGCGCGCGGGCTGCCGTACGGGGAGGCGAGCGGTACGGTCACCCAGGCGGGCTCGCACTACTTCGGCGGGCTCGCCGAACGCCGTCCCGCGACCCAGATCGAGATCCGGGCCTCGTGGACGCCGCAGGAGGGCCTGGGGGGCGTGCCGGACACCGCGGCGCACCTGACGGCCTGGTGCGATCTGCTGTGCCAGATCGCCGGTCTGCCGCCGACCGCACCCGATCCGGGGGCGGGGACGATCTCGGGTGCGGGGGTCGTCTCGCTGCCCCAGCGCCGGGGTCCGCAGCAGCCGTGACGGCGCGTCCGGGACCGTCCGGACGGAGGCTCACTCGTAGGATGATCGATCACTCGTCCGAATTGCCCGAATTGTTACTCACCAAATCGTGATCTTTCTCTAAAGGCGGGCGCCCGAGCTGCCGAAGGAGTCATTGACCCCTTCACCGCACGGGTTCGCCCCCGGCTTCTCCCCGAGCCGGCTCCGTCCCGCATCTCCCCAGGAGGCCGTGTGTCCGTTCTCCTCGAGCAGCCCGCAAGCCTGGTCGCCTACCGCCCCAACAAGCCGACGGCCATGGTCGTCGTGGCCGACCCGCGCGTCCGCTCCACCGTCACCCGCCACCTGTGGGCCCTCGGAGTACGTGACGTCATCGAGGCGTCGTCCATCGCTGAGGCCCGTCCCCGCGTCGGCAATCCCCGTGACATCTGCGTGGCCGACGTCCACCTCCCCGACGGCAGCGGCCTGACGCTGCTGTCCGAGACCCGCGCCGCGGGCTGGCCCAACGGCCTCGCCCTCTCCGCCGCCGACGACATCGGCGCGGTGCGCAACGCACTGGCCGGTGGCGTCAAGGGTTACGTCGTCACCGGTACGCGTACGAACATCGGGCACCCCACCCGCCCCGGCGCCGCCCCCATCGGCTCCGCGGCCGCCCGTCTCGGCCACCGCCGCCCCCCGGGTGCCCCGAGCCACCCGGGCGGCTACCGCGAGCTCTCCGGCCGTGAGGTCGAGGTGCTCCGGCTGGTCGCCGAAGGTCAGTCGAACAAGGCCATCGGCGTCTCGATGGGCCTGTCCGCGCTGACCGTGAAGAGCCACCTCGCCCGGATCGCGCGCAAGCTCGGCACGGGTGACCGGGCCGGCATGGTCGCGGTGGCGCTGCGCACCGGGATCATCCACTGACCCTGGCAGGCCGCGCCGGACCGGAAGCGGACCGGAAGCGGGCCCCGGACGAGCCGCGTCACCGGGCCCACGGCGATCCCTGAACGGTTGACGAAAGATCGGCGCCTGTCGACGGAACGTTCCGTCGGCAGGCGCTTGCCGTTCACAGATACCCTTGACACGTGACCGACGCCCAAGAGACCGCAGCAGACACAGCACTGCGAACCACCGGGGGCGCTCCCCCGGACGACGACGTCCCTGCGAACGGGCTGCCGATCCCCTTGCTGGAGCCCCGCGAGGGCATTCCGCCCGTCGTCGAGACCGAGGAGGCGCTCGCGGAGGTGATCGCCGCCTTCGCCGCCGGCCGCGGCCCCGTCGCCGTGGACGCCGAGCGCGCCTCCGGCTACCGCTACGGACAGCGCGCCTATCTCGTCCAGCTCCGCCGCGAGGGCGCGGGCACCGCGCTCGTCGACCCCGTGGGCTGCCCCGATCTCTCCGGACTCGGCGAGGCGCTCGCCGGGACCGAGTGGATCCTGCACGCGGCGACCCAGGACCTGCCGTGCCTGCGCGACATAGGCATGGTGCCGACCCGGCTGTTCGACACCGAGCTGGCCGGCCGCCTCGCGGGCTTCCCGCGGGTCGGGCTCGGGGCGATGGTCGAGTCCGTTCTCGGCTACGCCCTGGAGAAGGGGCACTCCGCGGTGGACTGGTCCACCCGCCCGCTGCCCGAGCCCTGGCTCCGGTACGCCGCGCTGGACGTCGAGCTGCTCGTCGACCTGCGTGACGCACTGGAGAAGGAGCTCGACCGGCAGGGCAAGCTGGAGTGGGCCCGCCAGGAGTTCGACGCGATCGCCGCGGCCCCGCCCGCGCCGCCCCGCAAGGACCCCTGGCGGCGGACGTCCGGGATGCACAAGGTGCGACGCCGCCGCCAGATGGCGGTCGTACGGGAGCTGTGGACGGCCCGGGACCGCGTCGCGCAGCGGCGGGACGTCTCGCCCGGCAAGGTGCTCAGTGACACCGCGATCGTGGAGGCGGCACTCGCCGTGCCCGCGAACGTGGCCGCGCTGACCGCGCTGCCGGGCTTCGGACACCGCATGGGCCGACGCCAGCTGGAGCAGTGGCAGACGGCCGTGGACCGCGCCAAGGCCCTCCCGGACAACGAGCTCCCCCAGCCCGGCCAGCCGGTCGCGGGCCCGCCTCCGCCGCGCGCCTGGGCGGACAAGGACCCGGCGGCGGCCGCCCGCCTGTCGGCGGCGCGCACGGCGATCTCGGCCCTCGCGGAGGAGCTGAACCTCCCGCAGGAGAACCTGATCACGCCGGACACGGTCCGCCGCGTCTGCTGGGAGCCGCCGGCCCCGGCGACCGAGGACTCGGTCGCCGAGGCACTCACGGGCCACGGAGCCCGGCCCTGGCAGGTGGGCCTGGTGACCCCGCTCCTGGTGACGGCGCTGGCCGCGGGGGCCTGACCCGCTCCGCCGGGCCCCGTGACGGGATCCTCACTCCATCGGCGTGAGGATCTCGTCCTCGTCCCGGTAGAAGCTGCCCTTCGTCTCGCCGAAGACCTTGCCGTCCTTGAGCCAGTGCTCGGACATCGTGTGCAGCAGCTTCGCCTTGCGCTCCCAGACGATCTGGTGCCCCGCGCAGGAGAGCCGGAACATCAGCTTCTTGGGCCCGGGGATCTTCTTGTAGAGCTCGGACGTGGAGAAGTACAGGAGTCCGAGACCCGGCGAGGTGTTGATGATCGTGTCGTGCTCCCCGTACACGATGCACACGGGCACCTTGTCACCGAGGATTCCGTGCAGCGGCACGGTGGTCGAGTTCCAGCCCCACCAGTAGGAGTTCCGGATCCGGTTGAGCCCCTCGGGGGATCCGGGCACGGTGCCGCCCCACTTCACGCCCTCCTTGTCGACCGCCATGATCGCCTTCCACACCTCTTCGACCATCCCGGCCTCGCGCTGGTCCGGACAGCCCAGGTCCTTCTCCCAGGAGGTGTTGAGACCGCCCTTGGTGCCGACGGTCATCGGGAAGCCGAAGGCGCCGGCCGGTGTGGACACCGGCAGCGCCACGGGTGGGTCGAAGTCGGTACCTGGCGCGCTCTGCCTGCCCTCCGGCGGGAAGATCGGGGCCACCAGGAGGAGGCTGCGCACCTTGTCGGAGTACTGGATGCTGTAGGGCCCGAGCTGCTGGGCGGCCGCGGACCAGCCGATCAGGTCGACCTTCGTCGTGCCGGTGCGCTGGAGGACGAAGTCGACGACCGTGTCGACCTCGTCCCAGTCGCTCCGGGAGTTGTTCAGCTGGGACGGGTAGGGCACCGGGCCGTTGTAGAGGGTCCCGTTCGGGTTGGGGACGAGGAGCTGCTGCTGGGCGGGGGCGGGGCTGACGTTGTGCGGGTCGTCCATCTGCGGCCGGGTGGACAGTCCGGAGCCCTGCAGCTCCATCAGGTACACGTCGAAGCCGGCCTTCGCCAGCTCGGCGGCCCAGCTGTACTTCTTGTACGGCAGGTCGAAGCCGGCCACGGCGGGGACGCTGCGGCCGTGGAGCATGAGGACGGGCCGGCGCGGAGTGCCGGGGTTCCTGGCCTCGTGCTCCCGCACGAAGAGCTTGACCTTCAGCCCTTTGTTCGCGGGGATGGACGACACGTGGTCCACATAGAGGTCGGTGACAGCCATGGGGGTGCTCCGTTCTCCGGATCGGTCCCGGGACGGTTCGCCCGGGGTGCGATCAGCGTCCGCTCGGAACCACGCCCCGCATGGTTGACGTGACCGTGTCGACCGCGCCGTCGACACGATCGGGTAGCCGCAGCACGCCGATCGGACGGGCGTGCGCCGGGCGCACACACGCACCCCCGCGCCCCGGCCGGCGCTTCGGCGTACCCTCCCCGCAGTGTGACCTTCACCGCTCCGGCCCCCGGGGCTGGGCAGCATGGTTACCCGCAAGTAGCATGGGGGCAGCAAGCGCGCGCTTAGCCGCGTGCCGCAGCAGTGCCATCCCGCACCCTGGAGGAGAGCCATCGTGCCTCGTACCGTCAGGGACGTCGTCTTCGTCGACGGCGTCCGCACCCCGTTCGGCAAGGCGGGCCCGAAGGGCATCTACCACGAGACCCGCGCCGACGATCTCGTCGTGAAGGCCATCCGGGAGCTGCTGCGCCGCAACCCCGGCCTCGACCCCGCGAAGATCGACGAGGTCGCCATCGCGGCGACCACGCAGATCGGTGACCAGGGTCTGACCCTCGGCCGCACCGCCGGCATCCTCGCCGGTCTGCCGCAGTCCGTCCCGGGCTACTCCATCGACCGCATGTGCGCCGGTGCCCTCACCGCCGTCACCTCGGTCGCCGGCTCCATCGCCTTCGGCGCGTACGACGCCGTCATCGCCGGTGGCGTCGAGCACATGGGCCGCCACCCCATGGGCGAGGGCGTCGACCCGAACCCGCGCTTCGTGAGCGAGAAGCTGGTCGACGAGTCCGCCCTGTTCATGGGCATGACCGCCGAGAACCTGCACGACCGCTACCCGAGCATCACCAAGCAGCGCGCCGACGAGTACGCCGTGCGCTCGCAGGAGAAGGCCGCCAAGGCGTACGCCGACGGCAAGATCCAGCAGGACCTGGTGCCGATCTCGGTCCGCCGCACCTCCCCCGAGGGCGGCGAGACGGGCTGGGGCCTGGTCACCGCCGACGAGCCGATGCGCCCGGGCACCACCCTGGAGTCGCTGGCGAACCTGAAGACGCCCTTCCGCGTCCACGGCAACGTCACCGCCGGTAACGCGGCCGGTCTCAACGACGGCGCCACCGCCTCGATCATCGCCTCCGAGGACTTCGCCCGCGAGAACGACCTCCCGGTGAAGATGCGCCTCGTCTCGTACGCCTTCGCCGGCGTCGAGCCCGAGGTCATGGGCTACGGCCCGATCCCGGCGACCGAGAAGGCTCTGGCCCAGGCCGGCCTCTCGATCGAGGACATCGGCCTCTTCGAGGTCAACGAGGCCTTCGCGGTCCAGGTCCTGGCGTTCCTGGAGCACTACGGCATCGCCGACGACGACGCCCGCGTCAACCAGTACGGCGGCGCGATCGCGTACGGTCACCCGCTCGCCTCCTCCGGCGTCCGTCTCATGACGCAGCTGGCCCGCCAGTTCGAGGAGAACCCGCAGGTCCGTTACGGCCTCAACACGATGTGCGTCGGCTTCGGCATGGGCGCGACCGTCATCTGGGAGAACCCCCACTGGGAGGGCAAGTGAGCACCACCGCCGAGCTTCTGAAGGGTGCGGCCGAGCTGTTCCCGGACGAGGTCGTCACCAGCGCCCACGTACGGCACTTCGAACTGCCCGCGGGTGCGGGCCGGTTCGCGCTGATCACGCTGGACAACGGCTTCGACCACACCAAGCCGACCACCTTCGGTCCGCAGTCCCTGGCGAACCTCGACAAGGCGATCGACCAGGTCGAGGCCGAGGCCGCGAACGGTGAGATCGTCGGCGTCGGTGTCACCGGCAAGCCGTTCATCTTCGCCGTGGGCGCCGACCTCAAGGGCGTCGAGCTGCTCAAGCAGCACTCCGACGCGCTCGCCATCGGCAAGGGCGGTCACGACGTCTTCAAGCGTCTGTCCGCGCTGGCCGTGCCGACCTTCGCGTACTACAACGGCGCGGCGATGGGCGGCGGTGTCGAGGTCGGTCTGCACTGCACCTACCGCACCGTCTCCAAGGCCCTGCCGGCCTTCTCGCTGCCCGAGGTCTTCCTCGGTCTGGTCCCCGGCTGGGGCGGCTGCACGATCCTGCCGAACCTGATCGGCGCGGAGAAGGCCGTCACGGTCATCATCGAGAACTCGCTGAACCAGAACCGTCAGCTCAAGGGCAAGCAGGTCTTCGAGCTCGGCATCGCCGACGCGATCTTCGAGGGCGCCGACTTCCTGGAGCAGTCGCTGATCTGGACCGCGTCGGTCCTCAACGGCTCGGTCACGGTGGAGCGTCCGGAGATCGACCGCGGTGAGGGCTGGGACCAGGCCGTCGCCAAGGGCCGGTTCATCGCCGACTCCAAGGTGCACGGCGCGGCCCCGGCCGCGTACCGCGCCCTGGACATCATCGAGGCGTCCAAGGACGGCGACCTGCAGAAGGGCTTCGACGCCGAGGACCAGGCCCTCGCGGACCTGATCATGGGCGGCGAGCTCCGCTCCGGCATCTACGCCTTCAACCTGGTGCAGAAGCGCGGCAAGCGCCCCGCCGGTGCCCCGGACAAGTCGCTGGCCCGCCCGGTCACCAAGGTCGGCGTCGTCGGCGCCGGTCTGATGGCCTCCCAGCTCGCCCTGCTCTTCCTGCGCCGCCTGGAGGTGCCGGTCGTCCTGACCGACATCGACCAGGAGCGCGTCGACAAGGGTGTGGGCTACGTCCACGCCGAGATCGAGAAGCTGCTCGGCAAGGGCCGGATCAACCAGGACAAGGCCAACCGTCTCAAGGGCCTGGTCTCCGGCGTCCTGGACAAGGCCGAGGGCTTCGCGGACGCGGACTTCATCATCGAGGCCGTGTTCGAGGAGATGTCCGTCA
The DNA here is from genome assembly GCF_040653355.1 of Streptomyces sp. NPDC047971. Lineage (NCBI taxonomy): Bacteria > Bacillati > Actinomycetota > Actinomycetes > Kitasatosporales > Streptomycetaceae > Streptomyces > Streptomyces sp. NPDC047971. The sequence goes on from NZ_JBEZNW010000009.1 coordinate 136,661, forward strand.
AGCAGAAGGTGTTCGCGGAGGTCGAGGCGGTCGCCCCGGCGCACGCGATCCTCGCCACCAACACCTCCTCGCTGTCGGTCTCGGAGATGGCCTCCAAGCTCCAGCACCCGGAGCGCGTGGTCGGCTTCCACTTCTTCAACCCGGTCGCGATCCTCCCGCTGCTGGAGATCGTGCGCGGCGAGAAGACGGACGACGCCTCTCTCGCCACCGCGTTCGGTGTCGCGAAGAAGCTGAAGAAGACCGCGGTCCTCACCAAGGACGCCCCGGCGTTCGTCGTGAACCGCATCCTGACCCGCTTCATGGGCGAGATCCAGAACGTCATCGACGAGGGCACCTCGGTCGAGACGGCCGAGAAGGCCATCGAGCCGCTCGGTCTGCCGATGTCGCCGCTGGTCCTCCTGGAGCTCGTCGGCCCGGCGATCGGTCTGCACGTGTCCGAGACCCTGAACCGCGCCTTCCCGGAGCGCTTCACCGTCTCCCCGAACCTGGCGGCCGTGGTCAAGGCCGGCAAGCGCGGCTTCTACGTCTACGACTCCGGCAAGCCGGAGCTGGACCCCGAGGTCGCCGCGCTCCTGAAGCAGGGCGACGTCGTCCTGACCGAGGAGCAGGTCCGCGACCGCGTCCTGGACGCGGTGGCGCAGGAGATCGGCCTGATGCTGGAGGAGGGTGTCGTCGCCGAGGCGCAGGACATCGACCTCTGCCTGATCACGGGCGCGGGCTGGCCCTTCCACCTGGGCGGCATCACGCCGTACCTGGACCGTGAGGGCGTCTCCCAGCGGGTGAACGGCAAGCCGTTCCTCGCGCAGGGCGTGGCGAGCGTCCCCGCGTAACGACGCGACAGCCGACTGCCGGCGGGGGCACCTTCGGGTGCCGCCGCCGGCAGTCGTCGTTCACACGGCGTCAACCCGGCGAACTCGTACGCCAGTCCGACCGTCTTGCCTATACTGCACGCCCTACGGAGCAGAGAACTGAGGCAGGATGAACCAGGACAGATTCACGCCGGAATCCGGCAGCGATTCCGATCGCTCCGCCGCGCCCGCGCGCAGCGCCGCCCCGAAGCGCCGGCGCCGGACCGGGCGGATCGTCCTGCTGACGCTGCTCGTCCTCCTCCTCGCCGCCGGCGGCACCGTGTACTGGATGTACACGAGCATCGACGGCAACATCAAGGCCGTGGACCTGCACAAGGAACTCGGGGACGACCGGCCGCAGAAGCCGCCGGCCGGCGGTCAGAACCTTCTCGTGCTCGGTTCGGACTCACGGGCGGGGGCCAACGCGACGCTCGACGGGGGCAAGGTGTCCGGCGCCCGGTCGGACACCGCGCTGGTGGTCCACATACCCGAGGGCCGGACGAAGGCCGTCGCGATCAGCATTCCCCGCGACACCCTGGTGACCCGGCCCGAGTGCCCGCGGAAGGGCGGCGGCACCGCCCCCTCCGCCCAGCGCGTCATGTTCAACTCGGTCTACGCCCAGCACGGTCCGGCCTGTGTGGTGAAGACCGTCGAGAAGATGTCCGGTGTGCGGCTCGACCACTACCTGGAGATCGACTTCGCCGGGTTCAAGGACCTCGTGGACGCCATCGGCGGAGTGACCGTCGACCTCGACGAGCCGATCAGGAACGGCGCGGCCGGACTCGACCTCGCGGCCGGTCCGCAGAAGCTCGACGGCACCCAGTCCCTCGCCTTCGTACGGACCCGGTACGGCGTCGGTGACGGCAGCGACCTCGGCCGCATCGGCAACCAGCAGAAGTTCCTGATGGCGCTGCTCACGGAGATCAAGAAGCAGGACCTGCTGAGCAGCCCGGCCAAGACCTACGAGATCGCCGATTCGGCGACCAAGGCGCTCACCACCGACTCGGAGCTGGACTCGCTGACGGCCCTGAGCGACTTCGCGCGGTCGATGAACGGGGTGAACCCGAGCACCATGGAGACGATCATGCTGCCGGTGGCCTACGACAAGAAGGACCCGAACCGCGTGGTGGCCCACGAGCCCAACGCGGCGCAGCTGTGGAAGGCGATCCGGGAGGACTCCCCGATCCCCGAGTCGGCGAAGAAGTCTCCCGCGACCGGTGGGTGACATCCTGTCCGCATGGACCCCGCACTGCCTCTGCTGATCGTCGACGGCGCCAACGTGGTGGGCTCCCGGCCCGACGGCTGGTGGCGGGACCGGCGTGCGGCCGCGGAGCGGCTGCGGGACCGGCTCGCGGCCGGGGGCGGGCCGGAGGGCGGTCCCTTCGAGATCGTGCTGGTCGTCGAGGGACGGGCCCGCGGCGTCGATTCCGTGCCAGGGGTACGGGTCGAGGAGGCGCCCGGCAGCGGGGACGACCTCGTCGTGGAACTGGCCGAAAGCGCGGCAGGTCGGCCGTGCCTGGTGGTCACGGCCGACCGTGAACTGCGTCGACGGGTGGGCGAGCACGGGGCCCACTGCGTGGGCCCCCGCGCGCTGCCGGAGCCCTAGGTCGTTTCCCTCGGATCATCCGATCGCTGGGCGATGTGTGTCGTTGACTGCTGCCCAGTGGGCGAGGATCGAGCCGTTGCTGCCGGACCGGACACCTCGGCGGGGTGTGGCGTGATCACCGGCAGGCGATCGACGCGGTCGCGTTCACGTACCGCACCGGGACGCCGTGGATGGACCTGCCCGAGTGCTTCGGCTCGTGGAAGGGCGCCCACGACCGGCCGCGGAAGTGGGCCTCCGACGGGACCGGGGAGAAGGTCTTCGGGTGCTGCCGCGCTTGCGAGTGCCTCGTGCTCACGGTCGACCCGTACAACCCCGCGCGTGCTCTTGGCGGAAGGCGACGTCAGTCGTCGAACCAGACGACCAGCCTGACGTCGTCGTCGCCGTGCAGGTCGGCGAGGGTACGCATGACGGTCCAGACCGGGCCCCACTCATGGTCCGGCACGGCGTCGCGGCGCCTGAGGCGCTCAACGCGGAACATCTGGTCTCCATCGATCCACTGGGAGCCTTCCGGGAAGTTCTTCCTGGGCCGGACCGCGATATGAGCCGGCTGTCCGCAGAGGTCGACGAATTGCTGGGGAGCGGAGTGGTGCCGCTGGAGAAACTGCCAGTCGCCTCGCTGATCACGGTAGTACTCGCGGATGCAGGCATCCGGCTCGGCGGACTCCTCATCCCAGTCGACCCGCTTGATCTCTGCCCAGCTGACCCAGCTCGCACTTCGCCCGGCTGTCGTCTCCTGGCCGTCCCGAACACGGTTCGACACATCGGCCGGCAGCCCACGGACAGGGGCCACGGGCACGAACTGCTCGTTGTCACAGACGCCGAACAGACAGCCGAAGGCGTCGTAGTTCCGCGGCACTTTGAGGTGGTCCAGGTCGATGGTGGCGTGCCAGAACGAGTCTGCCTCATGGTCTCGATAGTCACGGTGGCACTCGATGAAGCCCCAGATGTCCTTGCCCATGCCGCGATGATGCCGGGCCGGACTCCACCGGGCCAGGCATTACTCTCCCCCGGACGTGATCCGACGCCCCCCGCCCGAGCCGGAACCCGCGTCGGCCGACAACAGGGCGACGGCCCCGACCACGCGGTCCGAGCCGTCGCCGACAAGCAACACGGTCTAGTACTGCGCGTCCCGGCCCGCCTGGCCCAGGCGGCTGTGGGAGCGGCCGTACAGGAAGTAGACGATGACGCCGAGGGCCATCCAGACCGCGAAGCGGAACCAGGTCTCGCCGGGCAGGTTGAGCATCAGCCAGAGCGAGGCGGCGATGGACAGGATGGGGAGCACCGGCACCCACGGCGTGCGGAAGGCCCTGTGCAGGTCGGGGCGGGTGCGGCGCAGCACGATCACGCCGAAGGCGACGACGACGAAGGCGAAGAGCGTGCCGATGTTCACCAGGGTCGCCAGCTCGTTGATGCTGGTGAAGCCGGCCACGATCGCGATGATCACGCCGAGCAGGATGGTCGGCCGGTAGGGCGTCTTGAAGCGCGGGTGCGTGACGGAGAAGAACCGCGGCAGCAGCCCGTCACGGCTCATCGCGAAGAACACCCGGGTCTGGCCGAGCAGCAGGATCAGGCAGACCGTCGTGAGGCCGACGGCGGCGCCGAAGCTGATCACACCGGCGTAGAAGGGATGTCCGACCGCCTTGAAGGCGTCGGCGAGCGGTGCGCTGACCGACAGTTCGGAGTAGTGCTGCATGCCGGTCACGACCAGCGCCACGGCGACGTAGAGCACGGTGCAGATGAAGAGCGAGCCCAGGATGCCGCGGGGCATGTCGCGCTGCGGAAGCTTGGTCTCCTCGGCGGCGGTGGCCACCACGTCGAAGCCGATGAAGGCGAAGAAGACGACGGAGGCGGCGGTGAAGATGCCCATGACGCCGAAGTTGGTGGCCTCGTACCCGAAGATCGTCTGAACCAGCGGGGCGTCCCATGCGGAGCCGCCGCCCTCCGGGGTGACCGCGGGAGGAATGAACGGGTCGTAGTTGTCGCCGACGATGAAGAAGAGACCCGCGATGATCACGATCATGACGACCGTGACCTTGATGGCCACGACGAGCGCCGTGATGCGGGCGGACAGCTTCATGCCGAGGACGAGGACCACGGTCAGCACGAGGACCAGGAGGAAGGCCAGGATGTCGAAGGTGCCGCCCGGCGCGTCAGGCCCTTCCAGCGCGGCTGGTAGGTGCCAGTCCACGTTGTCCATCAGGGAGCGTACGTAGCCGGACCAGCCCACCGCGACGACGGCCGTGCCGAGCGCGAACTCCAGGACGAGGTCCCAGCCGATGATCCAGGCCGGGAGTTCGCCGATGGAGGCGTACGCGAAGGTGTAGGCCGAACCGGCGACGGGCACCGTCGAGGCGAACTCCGCGTAGCACAGCGCCGCGAGGGCGCAGACGATGCCTGCCGCGATGAAGGCCAGCGCGGTGGCGGGCCCCGCGTTCTCCTTGGCCACCTTGCCGGTGAGCACGAAGATGCCGGTGCCGATGATGACGCCGACGCCGAAGACCATCAGGTCCCAGGCGGAGAGCGATTTCTTGAGCGCGTGCTCGGGCTCCTCGGTGTCCCGGATCGACTGCTCGACCGTCTTCGTCCGGAACATTCCGGACGACCTGCTTGGCTGCTGGTCCGTACTCACCTTCGTACCTCCGTGCCGTCAGTCCCAGCACCCATGATCGAGACCCGGGCGCGTCGGCGCCTGTCGAGGGAACGGAGTTCACACGAATGGGCCGGTCGAACACCTCGTGGGGTGGTCCGACCGGCCCAATGGTGACGCGCGGTGACGGTGGTCAGTCGCGGGCGGGCTCCACGGCCTTGCCGCTGTCCTCGGTGAGGCCGTCCAGGCGCGCGACGAGGCCGGTGACCTGGCGGGCGATGTCCGGCGCGGTCAGGCCGATCTCGGCCATGACCTCGGCGCGCGACGCGTGGTCGAGGAAGCGCGGCGGGATGCCGAAGTCGCGCAGGGGTACGTCCACCCCGGCGTCGCGCAGGGCCTGGGCGACGGCCGAACCGACACCGCCGACCCGGCTGTTGTCCTCCACGGTGACGACGACGCGGTGCCGCTCGGCCAGCGGGGCGAGCGCCTCGTCGACCGGCTTGACCCAGCGGGGGTCGACGACGGTGGTGGTGATGCCCTGCTTGTCGAGCAGGTCGGCGATCTCCAGGCACATCGGCGCGAGCGCGCCGACGGAGACCAGGAGGACGTCGGGGGTGTCCGTGCCCGGCTCGCGGAGCACGTCCATGCCGCCGACACGGCGCAGGGCCGGTACGGCGGGGCCGACGGCGCCCTTGGAGAAGCGGACGACGGTCGGCGCGTCGGTGACCTCGACGGCCTCGCGCAGCTGGGCACGGACCTGGTCCGCGTCGCGCGGGGCGGCGAGCCGCAGGCCGGGGACGACCTGGAGGATCGACATGTCCCACATGCCGTTGTGGGAGGCGCCGTCGGTGCCCGTGATGCCGGCCCGGTCCAGGACGAAGGTCACACCGCACTTGTGCAGCGCGACGTCCATCAGGACCTGGTCGAAGGCGCGGTTGAGGAAGGTCGCGTACACCGCGAAGACGGGGTGGAGTCCTCCGGTGGCGAGGCCGGCGGCGGAGACGGCGGCGTGCTGCTCGGCGATGCCGACGTCGTAGACGCGCTCGGGGAACTCCTTGGCGAACTTGTCCAGGCCGACGGGCTGGAGCATGGCCGCGGTGATCGCGACGATGTCCTCGCGCTCCTTGCCGAGCTCGACCATCTCCTGGGCGAAGACGCCGGTCCAGTCGGCTCCCGAGGAGGAGATCGGCAGGCCGGTGTCGGGGTGGATCTTGCCGACGGCGTGGAAGCGGTCGGCCTCGTCCTGGAGGGCCGGCTGGTAGCCGCGGCCCTTCTCCGTGAGGCAGTGGACGATCACCGGGCCGCCGAAGCGCTTGGCGCGCGTCAGGGCGGACTCCAGGGCCTCGATGTCGTGGCCGTCGATGGGGCCGACGTACTTCAGACCGAGGTCCTCGAACATGCCCTGCGGGGCGATGAAGTCCTTCAGGCCCTTCTTGGCGCCGTGCAGGGTCTCGTAGAGCGGCTTCCCGACGACGGGGGTGCGCTCCAGGATGTCCTTGCCGCGGGCGAGGAAGCGCTCGTAGCCGTCGGTGGTGCGGAGCGTGGCCAGGTGGTTGGCGAGGCCGCCGATCGTGGGCGCGTAGGAGCGCTCGTTGTCGTTGACGACGATGACCAGCGGGCGGTCCTTGGCGGCGGCGATGTTGTTCAGCGCCTCCCAGGCCATGCCGCCCGTCAGGGCTCCGTCGCCGATCACGGCGACGACGTGGTCGTCCTTCCGCAGGACCTCGTTGGCCTTGGCGAGGCCGTCGGCCCAGCCGAGGACGGTCGAGGCGTGCGAGTTCTCGATCACGTCGTGCTCGGACTCGGCCTGCGCGGGGTAGCCGGACAGGCCGCCCTTCATCTTGAGCTTCGAGAAGTCCTGGCGCCCGGTGAGGAGCTTGTGGACGTAGCTCTGGTGGCCGGTGTCCCAGAGGACCTTGTCCTTCGGGGAGTCGAACACCCGGTGCAGGGCGATGGTCAGCTCGACCACGCCGAGGTTGGGGCCGAGGTGGCCGCCGGTCTTGGAGACGGCGTCCACGAGAAACGTCCTGATCTCCGCGGCCAGCTGGTCCAGCTGTTCCGGGGAGAGCCGGTCCAGATCGCGCGGTCCCCTGATACGGGTCAGCAATGCCACCCGTGCCTCCTTGCCATTGAGCTGGTCGAGCTTGCCGATTTGTCGAGTCTAATGTTCCGCCCCCGACCGTGGTCATCGGGCGGCGGGGTTCGCGTCACGCTTGTGGCCGACACACCGCTGAGCCTACGGGCGGTGCACAGGGCCAGACGCAGCAGTGCCCGGCGCCGGTTCTCCGGCGCCGAGCACTGTGCAGTACGTAACAGAGGCTACGCGCGGCCCGCTGTCTTCTGGGTCCTGCGCGAGACCGAGTCGATCACGACCGCGGCGAGGAGCACCGCGCCGGTGATCATGAACTGGATCTCGTTGGCCATTCCGATCATGTTCAGGCCCTGCTGGATCGACTGGATGACGATCATTCCCAGGAGTGCCGACCAGACCTTGCCGCGGCCGCCGAAGAGGCTGGTTCCGCCGATGACGGCCGCCGCGATGACCAGCATCAGCGTGTTGCCGCTGCCGAGGCTCTTGGTGGCGCCGCCGGAGAGGCTGGCCACGAAGAGGCCGCCGAAGGCGGCGAGCATTCCGGAGAGGCCGAAGACCAGGATCCGGATCCGGTCGACGTTGATGCCCGCGCGGCGGGCGGCCTCGGCGTTGCCGCCGACCGCGAAGACCTTGCGGCCGAAGAGGGTGCGGCGGGCGACGAAGTCCGCGATCACCAGGACGGCGAGGAAGAGGACCAGGGCGAGCGGCAGGCCGCGGGCGCCCTGGGGCTCGTTCAGGACGTACGCGACGACGAAGCAGAGGACCGCGACCACGGCCGTGCGGAGCACGATCTCGCTGGTGGGGCGGGACGGCAGCGCCGCGGCCTTGCGGCGCCTGGCGTCGAGGAGCAGCGAGCCGGCGTAGGCGAGGACCGCGACCAGGGCGAGACCGTACGCGGCGGCCTTGTCCTCGAAGTAGTACGCCGTGAGGTTCTCCACGATCGAGCCGGTGGGGGCGTTGATCGACCCCTCCTTGCCCATCAGCCAGATCTGCAGGCCGGACCAGCCGAGGAAGCCGGCCAGGGTGACCACGAAGGCCGGGACGCCGATCTTGGCGAAGAAGAAGCCGTGGAGCAGGCCGATGAGGAGGCCGGAGGCGACGGCGACGACGACCGAGAGCAGGTCGTTCATGCCGTTGGTGACGCTGAGCACGGCCCAGACGGCGGCGCCGACACCGGCGACCGAGCCCATCGACAGGTCGATCTCGCCCAGGATGAGGACGAAGACGATGCCGACGGCCATGATGCCGAGGCCGGAGGAGTAGACCGCGATGTTGGCGACGGAGCTCGCGGAGAGGAAGTTGCCGTTCTGGACCTGGAAGACGATCGCGATGACGATCAGGCCCAGGACGACGGGGAGGGAGCCGAGCTCTCCGCCGCGGATCTTGCGGTTGAACTCGGTCCAGTAGCCCTTGATGCCCTGCTCGCGGACGAGCAGGCGCGGGTCGACGGCGGGGATCGGGGCCGCGGAGCCCTCGACGGGGGCGGCCTGGGCGGGCACGGCGGCCTCGGGAGCCGGGGTGCTCGCGGCCTCGGGGGCGGTGGTGCCCGTGGCCTCGGCCGCCGCGGTGCCGGCCGCCTCGGGCGTCTCGGGGGTCTTGGCGAGGTCGCTCACTTGGCGTCCTCCTTCGTGGCCGTGGCCGAGGCCGTACGGGCCTGCCGACGGGTCACGGCGTTGTCCGTGGCACCGGTGATGGCGGCGATGATCGTCTCGTGGCTGGTGTCCTTCACGTCGAAGACACCGTTGTTGCGGCCCAGGCGGAGGACCGCGACCTTGTCCGCGACGGCGCGGACGTCGGCCATGTTGTGGCTGATGAGGATGACTCCGTGGCCGCGCTCGCGCAGTCGCTCCACGAGGTCGAGCACCTGTGCGGTCTGCTCGACGCCGAGGGCGGCGGTGGGCTCGTCCAGGATGACGATCTTGGGGTCGCCGATCAGGGCGCGGGCGATGGCCACGACCTGGCGCTGACCGCCGGAGAGCGCCGCGACGGGGATGCGGACCGACGGGATGCGGATGGACAGCGTGTCCAGGAGCTCCTTGGCGCGCTTCTCCATCGCGATCTCGTCCAGGACGGACGCGGAGCGGAGCTCGCTGCCGAGGAAGAGGTTGGCGACGACGTCGAGGTTGTCGCAGAGCGCCAGGTCCTGGTAGACGGTGGCGACTCCGAGGTTCTGGGCGTCGTGGGGCTTGGTGATCTGGACGGGGCTGCCGTCCCACTCGATCACGCCCTCGTCGATCGGGTGGACGCCCGAGATCGTCTTGACGAGGGTCGACTTGCCGGCTCCGTTGTCGCCGACCAGGGCGACGACCTCACCGGCGTGGATCTCCAGTTCTACGTCGGTGAGCACCTGGACGGCGCCGAACCGCTTGGAGACTCCGCGCAACGCCAGCACGGGCGTAGCGGACACGTGAATCATCTCCTTCGCCGCCTGACCGGCGGGGATGGTGGTGCGAAGAGCACAGAGGGGGCTGTGAGAGGAGTCCGGCGCCCCGCCCCCGCTTGCGGGGCGTTGAACGGGGCGGGGTGCGCCGGACCGGACCGGGGGCCGCTTCGGTGGGAGGTCAGTGGGTCCGAAGGGCCGTACCGGCAGCGGGTGTTACTTGATGCCCGCCGCCTCGCAGGCCGCCTTGTACTCGGCGGTGCAGATGTCGGCGGCCTTGTAGACGCCGTCCTTGATGATCGTTCCGGCGATGTCGCCCTTGGTGACGACCTGCGCGTCGTACAGCTTCGCCGGGATGTCCTTGAACTCACCGGTCAGGCTGGTGACCTTGGTGGGAACCAGGTCGTCGATCTTCTCGCCCTTGAGGAGGCGGACCGCGATCTCGGCGGTGGTCTCGGCCTCCGGCTTGATCTGCTTGTAGATCGTGAAGGCCTGGTCGCCCTTCAGGATGCGCTGCAGACCCGCGAGCTCGGCGTCCTGGCCGCCGACCGGGACCTTGATGCCCTGCTTGGCGAGGGCGGTGATGATGCCGCCGGCCATGCCGTCGTTGGCCGAGTAGACGCCCTGGAAGCCGTCCTTGCCCAGCGAGTCGATGGCGGCACCCATCTTCTTGTTGGCCTCGTCCGGGGACCAGTCCGGGATGTCCTGCTCGTAGACGACCTTCTTGACGCCGGTGTCCAGGACGCTGTGGGCGCCCTTCTTGAACAGCGGGGCGTTCGGGTCGGTCGGCGAGCCGTTGATCATGACAACGTTGGCGTCCTTGGCCTTGTCGCCGAGCGCCTTCACGAGGCCCTCGCCCTGGAGGCGGCCGATCTTCTCGTTGTCGTACGAGACGTAGGCGGAGATCGGACCCTCGGCCAGGCGGTCGTAGGCCACGACCGCGACGCCCTGCTCCTTGGCCTGCTGGACCCAGGACTTGGTGGCCTTGTAGTCGACCGAGTCCAGGATGATGACCTTCACGCCCTGCGTCACCAGCGCGTCGAACTGCTTCTTCTGCGTCTCGGTGTCCTGCGCGGCGTTGTTGTACTTGACCTCGCAGTCCGAGCAGAGCGCCTTGATCTTCGCCTCGATGATGGGGCGGTCGAAGGTCTCGTAACGCGTGGTCTTGTTCTCCGGCAGCAGCAGACCGATGGTCTTGCCGTCGCCGCCGCTCCCAGCGGCGCCGTCGCCCGAACCCGAGCCGCTGTCGCCCGCCTTGCCACAGGCGGCGAGGGAGAGGGCCATGGAAACCGCGGCCGTGCCTATGACGACGCGACGCGTCATTGCGTTCATGTGGGGTTGCCTCCCTGACGAGGCCGCGACTTTGCGGCCGAGGTGGCTGGAAGTCAACTCGGCCGCAACCCCGGCGTCAAGGAGTAAATCCTTAACGAGATGACAACGGTGCCATCCGTTATCTAAGTGAAGGCATGGACCGAGGCCGGGGCGGCCGCGGGAGCGGCCCCGGGAAGGGCCCCCTCCAACAGGGTCGAATCGCCCATTTCACTCAGCGCGAGCGCCAGCGCGCCCAGCACTTCGGCCCGTCCGCCGAGCGCCCCGGGAGCCAGCGACAGCTGGCGCGCGGCGCTGGGGATCGCGTAGCGCGAGACGGAGTCGCGGATCGGCGCGAGCACCAGCTCACCGGCCTCCGCGAGGTCGCCCCCGAGGACCACCCGGCTGGGGTTCAGCAGGTTGCACAGGTTGGCGACACCGCTGCCGATGTGGCGGCCCACGTCGGCGATCACGCGCCGGCAGCCCGGGTCGCCCTCGCGCGCCAGCTGGACGACCCGTTCCATCGTCAGATCGGGGCCGTGGCCGGGCTGGAGCAGCGGCAGGACGTACCGGGCGGCGGTGAAGGTCTCCAGACAGCCCCGGTTGCCGCAGCGGCAGACAGGGCCCGACTCGTCGATCGTGATGTGCCCGATCTCGCCCGCGGTGCCTCCGGGGCCTCGATAGACCCGTCCGTCGATGACGAGGCCCGCTCCGACGCCGCTGGCGACCTTGATGTACGCCAGGTCCTTGACCCCGCGCCCGCTGCCCCAGACGAGCTCGCCGAGCGCGCCGAGATTGGCGTCGTTGTCGACGTACACGGGCACGCCGAGCCGGCCGGAGAGCTCGTCCGCCGGATTGATCCCGCTCCAGCCCGGCAGGATCGAGGTGGAGCCGAGCGTGCCGGAGGAGACGTCGATCGGACCCGGTACGCCGAGGCCGACGCCGACGACCTTGTCCCGGCCGATTCCGGTGGCCTGGATCAGCCGGGTGACCAGCCGTTCCGCCCGGTCGAAGCCCTCCGCGGCGGAGGCGTCGACGTCCAGCGGCTCGGACTCCTCGGCGAGGACCTGGTGGGCGAGGTTGCCGACGGCGACCCGCAGGTGCGTATGGCCGAAGTCGACGCCGATGACGATGCCCGCGTCGCCCGAGAGCGAGACGCTGCGGGCCCGGCGCCCGCCGGCGGAGGTGGGGGTGACCTCGACGGTCCCGCCGTCCTTCAGCTCCCGCACGATGTTGGAGACCGTGGCGGCGGACAGCCCGGTCGCTCGGGCGATCTCCGCCTGGGTGAGCGAGCCGGCCATGCGTACCGCACGGACCACCCGTTCGAGATTGGCCCTGTGCAGAGATGTCTGCGACCCCGGAGTCTCCATCGACTCATCCACTCCCGCCTGCGATGGACGGCGTGTCCGCCGCCCCCGACCGGGGCCATGCCATGGAGACCCCGGCTGCTTCTCCAACTTGTGAACTCTAAGCTGAGCCTTCGGGGTGGTCGCTCGTCAAGACCTTGAGTCAGAGGCTGCTCGGATGAGCCCCGCGCGCACACCCACCCCTTCCGGCCGGGACGGGCGGACACCGACGCTCCGGGCGGCGCCCTCGGCATCCGGCTCCGCAGGTGAACACGCAGGTCACGGTGGGTACGGGCGCCCAGCGCCGCCCCGCGGCGATGCCGCCGTCTCCTCGATCATCCCGCATCACGGCCGGGGCGTGAAGATGATGCGCAGAAGGGCGGCCCCTGCTCGGGGCCGCCCTCGAAGGTGTACGGGACCGTTACTTCACGGCGCCTGCCGTCAGTCCGGCGACCACCTGACGCTGGAAGACGATGTACGCGGCGAGGACGGGGAGCATCGCCATCACCAGGCCGGCGAACAGACCCGACCAGTCACCCTTGTACCCCTGGCTGACCGCGAGCTGGACCAGGCCCTGCGAGAGCACCTTCTGGTCCTGTTCGGTGTTGAGCACGGTGGGCAGCAGGTACTGGTTCCACTGGCCCAGGAAGTTGAAGATGCCGACGCTGATGAGGCCGGGCTTGGCCATCGGCAGCATCACCTGGAAGAAGGTCCGGGTGTGCGAGGCGCCGTCCATGAAGGCCGCCTCCGCCACCGAGGTCGGCAGCGTGCGGAAGAACGCGGTCAGGAAGAAGACCGTGAAGGGCAGCGAGTACGCGATGTAGACCAGGATCAGGCCGTGCAGCGTGTTGAGCAGGGCCATGTTCTGCAGCACGTAGAAGAGCGGCACGAGCGCCAGGATGATCGGGAAGCTCATCCCGCCGATGAAGAGGAAGTAGATGAAGCGGTTGCCGGGGAACTCGAAGCGGGCCAGCACGTAGGCCGCCATCGAGCCGAAGAGGAGCGTCCCGATCAGCGATCCGCCCACCACCAGGATGGTGTTCAGGAAGTAGTCGCTCATGTGCGCCTCGGTCCAGGCGCGCGACCAGTTCTCGAAGTGCAGCTTGTCGGGCAACGACCACGGCGAGGTGAAGATCGCCCGGTCGGTCTTGAAGGAGGTCATCACCGCCCAGAGCAGCGGCATGACCACCATGATCGCCCAGATGATCAGGATGCCGTGGGAGAAGACGTTGAGGACCGCGCCCTCCCTCTTCTCCGTGCGGGGAGCCGGGAGCGCGCGCTTCGTCACCTGCGTGACGCCGGGCTCGGGCGGCTCGGGCAGCGCCGCGCCGGCCGGAGGGGTGTCGATGGCTTTCACCGGAGGTCACCTCGTGCTGTCGTGCCGGCCACCGCGACCGAGCTGCTTTCCTGCTGGGGGTCCGGGGGCTGTCCCCCGGGAAGACACCGCATCAGTACTCCAGCCGCTCGCGCCGGCCGAACCGCATCACGACCGCCGCGAAGAGCAGGGTGACGACGAGCAGCGCGACACCGATCGTGGTCGCGTACGCGGCCTGACCGTCGCGGAAGGCCTTCTGGTACACGTACAGCGGCATCACGATGGTGGAGTAGTCCGGTCCGCCGCCGTTGGGGCCGACCGTCATGATCTGGACCACCGCGAAGGACTCGGCGCCGAGCGCCAGGATGCCCATGTAGATCCAGCCGGACTGCACGGTGTCCCAGAGCAGCGGCAGCGTGATCTTGAAGAAGGTGGTGAAGCGGTTGGCGCCGTCGAGGAGCGCCGCCTCGTAGAAGTCCTTCGGGATGGAGGCCATGCCCGCCGAGAAGAGGACCACGAAGAAGCCGACCGTGGACCAGACGAGGACGACCATCACACAGATCAGGGCCAGGTTCGGGTCGCCCAGCCAGTCGGGCTGGACGCTGCCGAGTCCGACCCCCTTGAGGACCGAGTTGATGGCGCCGCTGTTGGGGTTGTACGCGAACTGGAAGAGGAGCGCCACGATCGCGATGGACAGCACCTGCGGGAAGAAGTACACGATCTTGTAGAAGGACGAGCCGCGCACACCGGCCACGGCCGCTCCCCGGCGACGCCGACCGCCGACATTGAGCATGAACGCGAAGAACAGCGCCAGGCCGACGGTGACCAGCGGCAGCACGACCGCGAAGGTCAGGCTGTGCTGGAGCGACTTCCAGAACACCTCGTCGTCGAGCATCCGGCTGTAGTTGTCGAAACCGACCATCCGGAATTCGGGGCTGAGACCGCTCCAGTCCGTGAACGAGTAGTAGATGGACTGGATGAAGGGCCAGATGACGAACAACGCGTACATGGCCAGGGGAACCGCCAGGAACCCCACGATGAAACGGTACTTGCCGTGTTGCATTCCTACCGACCCCGATCTTCCCGCGGAGTAGCCGCTGGTGCCGTGCGTGCGGTGAGTGCCGTACGCAAGGAGCCGGGGCCCGCTCCCGGTCGGCGGGAAGGGGCCCCGGCACAGCTCACTGGTGCTTGTAGTGCTTGATGGAGGAGTCCTTGGCCGCCTCGTCGGCGAACTTCTGGATCTTCTTGATCGTCTCGGCCGGGGTCGCCCGGCCGGCCATCATCTCGCCGATGCCGGCGACGCCGATCTTCTCCTTCTGCAGCGCCACGTACCAGTCCTGCAGACGCGGGTTGACGACGTTCTGTCCGGCCTTGTCGAGGGCCGCGACACCGGACTTCAGACCCGGGGTCAGCTCGATGCCGTCGGTGCCGCCGTTGAACGCGGTCAGCGACTTCACGGACTTGGTGAAGTTCTTCGAGGAGGCCTCGCTGAGCATGATGCGCAGCTGCTCCATGCCGCCCTCGATGTTCTTCGCCTTGGCCGGGACGATGAAGGGCTCGCCGCCGGAGGCCCAGATCGTACCGAACGGCATCTTGTCGGAGGAGTCGATGCCGGTCGGGGCGGAGACGGCGAGGTTGAAGTCGGCGGGCATGGTCTTCGCCGCCTCGTTCTCCACCCACGAGCCGTTCGGGATGAAGAGCGCCTTGCCCTCGGTCCAGGCCGTCTGCGACTGGATGTGGTCCAGGCCCGGGGTGCCCTGGAGGATGTAGCCCTTGCGCTGGAGCTCGTAGTACGCCTCGAAGCAGGTCTTGACGGCCGGGTGCTCCCAGGCCTTCGGCTCCAGGTTGTCGATGGCGTCGAGGACCTCGCGGCCACCGACCTTGCCGATCATCGGGTAGAGCGAGAAGGGGACGTAGTAGGGGTGCTTGCCGGCGTACGTCCAGCCCGCGATGCCCTTCTTCTTGGCCTTCTCGCAGACCGCGAGCATCTCGTCCCAGGTCTCGGGGTACTTCGCGTCGAGCGAGTCCAGCAGCTTCTGGGAGTACCAGACGCCGTAGACCGTGTAGGCGTAGTAGAGGATCCAGACCGGGGCGCCGTCGAACTGGCCCATCTCCACGATGCCCGGGCGCAGGGTGTCGCGGACCTTCTTGCTCGGGTCGTCGATCGACGCGGCGTCGAGCAGCGCGGTGAGGTCGGCCAGCTGCTTCTGGCCGACGAGGACGCCCATGTCCATCTGCTCGGCGCCGGAGTTGTCGATGAGGTCCGGCGGGTTGCCGCCGTTGAACCGCGGCTGCAGCTCGGTGGTGATCTTCTGGGTGGCGGTGAACTTGACCTTGGCCTTCGGATACGTGCCCTCGTAGATCTTCACCGCGTCCTTGGCGTACTGCTGGCCGAAGCCGCCGTCGAAGAGGACGAAGTCGAGCGGGGCCGACTCGTTGACACCGAGCGGGTTCTTCTCGGTCTTGGTCCCCTTCTCGACCTTGCCCCCGCCCTCGGCGGTGCCGCCGCTGGCACAGGCGGAGAGGAAGCTCATCGTCGGCACCGAGAGCAGACCGAGAGCGGCGGAGCGCTTGATCAGATCGCGGCGGCCGGGGCCTTCGTGGTTGTGCGCGGAGGTGGATCCCATGCTCAAGTCCTCGCCTTCATTCAGGACTCAGGCGGTGTACCGGTCGCCCGTTATCTGCTCGCCAAGGCGAAGGGCCCCGCCACCGCATTCGAATGCAGCTTGGGTCGTACAGGCGTCGTGCCGTCGCGTGTGTGGGACGACGGGCTGGACGCCGACAGGTATAGTCCACTTCCCTTCGACTGAGCAAGATCGAAAGCAGGTTTGAGCGGCAGTCTTTCCCGAGTTGAGACCTCGGGGATACCCCCGCTGTATCTGTACCGTTTCATCCCCCGACTTGTCGTCAACACCCTTGACACCATCGGCCACTTGGCCCCCTACTGGATGTGCTTCATTCGGATGACAACGTTGTCTAGATCCAGTGGCAGGAGCGGCGACACGGCATGGAGCCCAGAATTCGCACCCGTTCACGGTCCAGAAACCACCCCCTCGCGGCCGTCTCCCTGATGGCCGCGTCGGCATTGGTACTGGGCTCGGTGCCCTCGGTGGCACAGGCACTTCCCGGCCAAACGGACACACGCGCACAGGAGTTCACCACCTCCTTCGAAGCCGACGAAACTCAACCCACATGGCGCAACACGGTGGAGGTCGGCGCGGACGGCACCAAGCGGACATCAGGGGTCGACGGCGGCTTCGCGAGCGGAATACCGGGCAATGTCACCGACCGGGTGACGGAGCTGCGGGCCAGCGGCGAGAACGCGGGCTCGGGTGAGACCAAGGAGAACCTGGTCGACCTCCAGTCCGGCACGAAATGGCTGGTCTTCGAGCCGACCGCCTGGATCGAGTTCGACCTGGACGCGCCGGTCAAGGTGGTGACGTACGCACTGACTTCGGCGAACGACGCCGCCGAGCGCGACCCCCGGGACTGGACGCTCAAGGGCTCGGCGGACGGCAAGGAGTGGAAGGTCCTCGACAGCCGGGCGGGGCAGACCTTCGCCAAGCGCTTCGAGACGAGGACCTTCGACTTCGCGAACGACACGGCCTACGCCCACTACCGCCTGGAGATCACCAAGAACGGCGGCGCGGGCCTCACCCAGCTGGCGGACGTCCAGTTCTCCGACGGGAACACCTCGACCCCCGTACCCGAGGAGATGCGCAGCCAGGTCGACCGCGGCCCCGGCGGCTCCCCCACCGCCAAGGCGAACGCCGGCTTCACCGGCAAGCGGGCGCTGCGCTACGCCGGCACCCACAAGGCCGACGGCCGGGCGTACTCGTACAACAAGATCTTCGACGTGGACACCCGGATCGCCCGGGACACCGAGCTGTCGTACCGGGTCTTCCCGTCCCTGCCGGAGACGGACCTCACCTACCCCGCCACGCACGTCTCGGTGGACCTGGCCTTCACCGACGGCACCTATCTGAGTGATCTGCGGGCCGTCGACTCCCACGGCGGGCTGCTGACCCCGCAGGGCCAGGGCGACGCCAAGCGGCTGTACGTGAACCAGTGGAACCAGGTGAGCTCCCGGATCGGCGCGGTCGCGGCGGGGAAGACCGTGGACCGGATCCTGGTGGCGTACGACTCCCCCAAGGGTCCGGCGAAGTTCCAGGGCTGGATCGACGACATCGCGCTGAAGGCCAAGGCTCCCGAGAAGCGCCTCGACCGGCTCTCGGACTACGCCTCCACGACCCGTGGCACCAACTCCAGCGGTTCGTTCTCGCGCGGCAACACCTTCCCCGCGACGGCTGTCCCGCATGGCTTCAACTTCTGGACGCCGGTCACCAACGCCGCCTCCAAGAGCTGGCTGTACGAGTACGCCCGCGCCAACAACGCGGACAACCTGCCGACCGTGCAGGCGTTCGCCGTCAGCCACGAGCCGAGTCCCTGGATGGGCGACCGACAGACCTTCCAGGTCATGCCCTCGGCGGCGGCCGGCACTCCGGCGACGGGCCGGGTCGAGCGTGCCCTCGCCTTCCGCCACGAGAAGGAGACGGCGAAGCCCCATCTGTACGGCGTCACCTTCGAGAACGGTCTGAAGGCCGAGATCACCCCCACGGACCACGCGGCGATGATGCGCTTCACCTATCCGGGTGAGGACGCGAGCGTCGTCTTCGACAACGTCACCGAGGAGGGCGGACTGACCCTCGACCCGGCGACGAGCTCCTTCACCGGCTTCTCCGACGTGAAGAGCGGCCTTTCGACCGGCGCCACCCGGATGTTCGTGTACGGCGTCTTCGACGCGCCGGTCACCGGCTCCTCCGCACAAGGTGTGAAGGGCCACCTCCGCTTCGACGCGGGCGCCGACCGCACGGTCACCCTGAGGATCGCGACCTCGTTGATCTCCGTGGACCAGGCGAAGGCCAACCTCGCCGCGGAGATCCGCGAGGGGACCCGATTCGATCAGGTCAGGGAGCGGGCGCAGGCCGCCTGGGACCGGATCCTGGAGCGGGTGGAGGTCGAGGGCGCGACCCACGACCAGCTGGTGACGCTCTACTCCAGCCTCTACCGGCTCTACCTGTACCCCAACTCCGGTTTCGAGAAGGTCGACGGGAAGAACCGGTACGCCAGCCCCTTCTCCCCCATGACGGGCCCGGACACCCCGACCCGTACCGGCGCGAAGATCGTCGACGGGGAGGTGTACGTCAACAACGGCTTCTGGGACACCTATCGCACGACCTGGCCGGCGTACTCCTTCCTCACCCCGAACAAGGCGGGTGAGCTGGTCGACGGCTTCGTGCAGCAGTACAAGGACGGCGGCTGGATCTCCCGCTGGTCCTCCCCCGGCTACGCCGATCTGATGACCGGCACCTCCTCGGACGTCGCGTTCGCCGACGCGTTCGTGAAGGGCGTGGACTTCGACGCCGAGGCGGCGTACGAGGCGGCGCTGAAGAACGCGACGGTCGTGCCGCCGAGCCGGGGCGTGGGCCGCAAGGGCATGGAGACCTCTCCCTTCCTCGGCTACGCGTCGACGGAGACCCACGAGGGCCTGTCCTGGTCGCTGGAGGGCTACCTCAACGACTACGGCATCGCGAAGATGGCGCAGGCGCTGCACAAGAAGACCGGCAAGAAGCGGTACCAGGAGGAGGCGGCGTACTTCCTCTCCCGCGCGCAGAGCTACGTCTCCCTCTTCGACTCCGAGGCGGGCTTCTTCCAGGGCCGTGACCTGAAGGGCGACTGGCGGGTTCCCTCGGCCCAGTACGACCCGAGGATCTGGGGGTACGACTACACCGAGACGAACGGCTGGGGGTACGCCTTCACGGCCCCGCAGGACTCGCGCGGGCTCGCCCAGTTGTACGGCGGCCGCAAGGGCCTCGGGCAGAAGCTGGACACGTACTTCTCCACCCCGGAGACCGCGAGCCCCGAGTTCGTCGGCTCGTACGGCAGCGTCATCCACGAGATGACCGAGGCGCGGGACGTCCGGATGGGCATGTACGGGCACTCCAACCAGGTCGCCCACCACGTCCCGTACATGTACAACGCGGCCGGGCAGCCCTGGAAGACGCAGGAGAAGGTCCGCGAGGTGCTGTCGCGGCTGTACACCGGCAGCGAGATCGGGCAGGGCTACCACGGTGACGAGGACAACGGCGAGCAGTCCGCCTGGTTCCTCTTCTCCGCGCTCGGCTTCTACCCGCTGGTGATGGGCAGCGGGGAGTACGCGATCGGCTCGCCGCTGTTCAGCAAGGTGACGGTCCGCATGGACAACGGCCGCAAGCTGGTCGTCGAGGCCCCGCGCAACAGCGCGAAGAACCTGTACGTGCAGGGCGTGACCGTCGACGGCAAGCGGTGGAACTCCACCGCGCTGCCGCACGAGCTGCTCGCCGAGGGCGGCACGCTGCGGTTCGAGATGGGGCCGAGGCCCTCGGCATGGGGCACGGGCGCGAACGCCGGCCCGGTCTCCCTCACTCCGGTGGGCGGGACGCCCTCCCCCCGGACGGACGCGATCACCGGCGCCGGGCCGCTCTTCGACGACACCTCGGCCACGGAGGGCGCCGTCGCCACGGTGGAGCTGCCGGTGGCGAAGCCGGTCCGGGCGGTCCAGTACACGCTGACCTCGTCCGTGCGGGACAAGGCTCCGGCCGGCTGGGTCCTGCAGGGCTCGGCCGACGGCACCACCTGGAAGGACCTGGACCGGCGTGCCGGCGAGTCCTTCGCCTGGGACCGGCAGACCCGGGTCTTCTCGGTCGCCGCACCCGGTTCGTACGCGAAGTACCGGCTGGTGGCCGCCGCGCCCGGCACGCTCGCGGAGGTCGAGCTGCTCGGTTAGCGAGGCGCGGACGCGAGAGGGCCGCACTCCCCGTGAGGGGGGTGCGGCCCTTCGCTGCTACCGGATCCGTCAGCCGCGGATCAGGTTGCGCAGCACGTACTGCATGATGCCGCCGTTGCGGTAGTAGTCCGCCTCACCGGGGGTGTCGATGCGGACGACCGCGTCGAACTCGACACCGGTGTCGGTGGTGACCTTGACCGTGCTCGGGGTGGTGCCCTCGTTCAGCTCGGTGATGCCCGCGATGGAGAAGGTCTCCTCGCCGGTCAGGCCGAGCGAGTCGGCCGACTGGCCGGCCGGGAACTGGAGCGGGAGGACGCCCATGCCGATGAGGTTCGAGCGGTGGATGCGCTCGTACGACTCGGTGATGACGGCCTTGACGCCGAGGAGCGCGGTGCCCTTGGCCGCCCAGTCGCGGGAGGAGCCGGAGCCGTACTCCTTGCCGCCCAGGATGACCAGCGGGGTGCCGGCGGCCTGGTAGTTCTGCGAGGCGTCGTAGATGAACGACACCGGGCCGTCGGCCTGGGTGAAGTCGCGGGTGTAGCCGCCCTCGGTGCCCGGCGCGATCTGGTTGCGCAGGCGGATGTTGGCGAAGGTGCCGCGGATCATGACCTCGTGGTTGCCTCGGCGCGAGCCGTAGGAGTTGAAGTCACGACGCTCCACACCGTGCTCGGTGAGGTACTTGCCGGCGGGGGTGTCGGCCTTGATGGCACCGGCCGGGGAGATGTGGTCGGTGGTGACCGAGTCGCCCAGCTTGGCCAGGACGCGCGCGCCGGTGATGTCGGTGACCGGCGTGGTCTCCATCGTCATGCCCTCGAAGTACGGGGGCTTGCGGACGTAGGTGGACTCGGCGTCCCACTCGAAGGTGTTGCCGGTCGGGATGGACAGCGCCTGCCACTGGGCGTCGCCCGCGAAGACGTCCTGGTAGGACTTGGAGAACATGTCCTCGCCGATGGCGTTGGCGACGACGTCGTTGACCTCGGCCTCGGTCGGCCAGATGTCCTTGAGGAAGACCGGGTTGCCCTCGGTGTCGGTGCCGAGCGCGTCCTTGGTGATGTCCACCTTCATGGAGCCCGCGATGGCGTACGCGACGACCAGCGGCGGGGAGGCCAGGTAGTTCATCTTGACGTCGGGGTTGATACGGCCCTCGAAGTTCCGGTTGCCGGAGAGGACCGAGGTGACCGCGAGGTCGTGCTCGTTGACCGCCTTGGAGACCTCGTCCGGCAGCGGGCCGGAGTTGCCGATGCAGGTGGTGCAGCCGTAGCCGACGAGGTTGAAGCCGACCTTGTCGAGGTAGGGGGTCAGACCCGCCTTGTCGAAGTAGTCGGTGACGACCTTCGAGCCCGGGGCGAGGGTGGTCTTGACCCACGGCTTGCGGGTCAGGCCCTTCTCCACGGCCTTCTTCGCGACGAGCGCGGCGGCGACCATGACGTACGGGTTCGAGGTGTTGGTGCAGGAGGTGATCGCGGCGACGGTGACGGCGCCGTGGTCGATCGTGTAGGTGCTGCCGTCGGGGGCGGTCACCTGGACCGGGTTCGACGGGACGCCGTTGCTGACGGCGGGGGCGTCGGAGGCCGGGAAGGACTCCTCGCCGGCCTCGTCGGCGGTGGAGACGTAGTTGCGCACGTCCTGGGCGAACTGCTGGGCGGCGTTGGCCAGGATGATGCGGTCCTGCGGGCGCTTCGGGCCGGCGATGGAGGGGACGACCGTGGAGAGGTCGAGCTCCAGCTTCTCGGAGAAGTCGGGCTCGGCGGACGGGTCCAGCCAGAGGCCCTGCTCCTTGGCGTACGCCTCGACGAGCGCGACCTGCTGCTCGGAGCGGCCGGTGAGCTTGAGGTAGTTCAGGGTCTCGTCGTCGATCGGGAAGACCGCGGCGGTGGAGCCGAACTCCGGGGACATGTTGCCGATGGTGGCGCGGTTCGCGAGAGAGGTGGCGGCGACGCCCTCACCGTAGAACTCGACGAACTTGCCGACGACGCCGTGCTTGCGCAGCATCTCGGTGATCGTGAGGACCAGGTCCGTGGCGGTGGTGCCGGTCGGCAGCTCGCCGGTCAGCTTGAAGCCGACGACGCGCGGGATCAGCATGGAGACCGGCTGGCCGAGCATGGCGGCCTCGGCCTCGATGCCGCCGACGCCCCAGCCGAGCACACCGAGGCCGTTGACCATGGTGGTGTGCGAGTCGGTGCCGACGAGGGTGTCGGGGTACGCCTGGCCGTTGCGGACCATGACCGTGCGGGCCAGGTGCTCGATGTTGACCTGGTGGACGATGCCGGTGCCCGGGGGGACGACCTTGAAGTCGTCGAAGGCGGTCTGGCCCCAGCGCAGGAACTGGTAGCGCTCCTTGTTGCGGCCGTACTCCAGCTCGACGTTCTGCGCGAAGGCGTCGTTGGTGCCGAACTTGTCGGCGATGACGGAGTGGTCGATGACCATCTCGGCCGGGGAGAGCGGGTTGATCTTCGCCGGGTCGCCGCCGAGCGCGGCGACGGCCTCACGCATGGTGGCGAGGTCGACGACACAGGGCACACCGGTGAAGTCCTGCATGATCACGCGCGCCGGCGTGAACTGGATCTCCTGGCTCGGCTGGGCCTGGGAGTCCCAGGTGCCGAGGGCCCGGATGTGGTCGGCGGTGATGTTCGCGCCGTCCTCGGTGCGGAGCAGGTTCTCCAGAAGCACCTTCAGGCTGTAGGGAAGGCGCGCGGAGCCCTCGACCTTGTCCAGCTTGAAGATCTCGTACGACTCGTCGCCCACGCGCAGCGTGCTGCGGGCGTCGAAGCTGTTCGCCGACACGACAGTCTCCTTCATCAATGTGCGCGTACTACCGCCATGCTGCCGCCACGACTCCTCGCCGATCCGCTAAGGTAAGACTTAGTTAGGTAACCCTTACCGGGTGGGCGGCCGCGGTGCGCCGTAAGCAGTTATCTCGATGTCGAGATAACTCTAGTGCATCACCGCGGCCCGGTCATGCCCGGCATGACTGTGACGGGCATCATCCTGATGTCCGTCCGGTCAGCCGAGCCAGACCCCGGTAGCAGCCGCTGTCCGGACATAGTCGGTGAAGTCGCGCGGTTCGCGGCCGAGCGCGCGCCGGACGCCGTCGCCGAGCCGGGCGAAGCGGCCTTCCCTGATCCAGCCGTAGAGCATGTTCAGCAGCTCCACGTGCTCCTCCGACACCCCCTGCCTCGCGGCGTGGGCGGCGAAGTCGGCCGGCGACACGGCCCGGTGGACGACATCGCGGCCCGTGGCGCGGGCGATCTCGCCGACCGCCTCCGCCATGCTCAGCAGCCGCGGCCCGGACAGCGCGTACGCCTGCTCGTCGTGGCCGTCCTCGGTCAGGGCCGCCACCGCGACGTCGGCGATGTCCTCCACGTCGAGCCACGGCTCGACGCCCTCGCCGGTCGAGCTCACCACGTCACCGTCGAGGACCTGACGCAGGAAGAAGGGGTCCTCGCTGAAGTTCTGCGCGAACCAGGCGGGCTTCAGGATCGTCCAGCGCGCGCCGGACTCCCGCACCGCGCGCTCGCACGGCAGCTTCTCCTCTCCCTCCGGCGCCACCCAGTCGCTGTGCGACAGGAGCACCAGGCGCTCCACGCCCAGGGAGGCGGCGAGCTTCGCGAAGCCACGCATCGACGTCCCGGCGTCGGCGCGCTGCGAGTCGACGAGGTAGGCGGCACGGGCTCCCGTGAGGACCGGCTCCCAGGTGCTCTCGTCCGTCCAGTCGAAGCGGACCGGCCCGCCGCGGGAGACGGCGCGCACCTCGTGACCGCGGCTCCGGAGGCGGGCGGCGACGCGCCTGCCCGTCTTGCCCGTGCCGCCGAGGACCAGGACCGGTTTCGTCGTGTCGTTCGTCGTGATCACGTTGTTGATCGTCATGGGAGGAGTCAAACCGCTCCCCCCTGAGCCGTGGAATGGCCTGTCGGCTCATTCCGATGTCTCAGCGTCTAACCTTGCCGCCATGGATGCGCTGGCGAGTCTGCTGTACGAGGTGCGGTCCGACGGAGCGCTGTTCAGCCGGAACGTGCTCACGCCGCCGTGGTCGATCCGGTTCGCGGACCGCCGACCGATCACCCTGGTCACCATGTTGCGCGGCTCGGGCTGGGTCCTCCCCGGCGACGGCGCCTCCGGCACGCCCGACGGCGGGCCCGTCCCGCTGGAGCGGGGCGATGTGGCGATCGTGGTCGGCCCGGAGCCGTTCTCCTTCGCCGACAGCGCCGACTCGACGGCTCCGCCGCTGTACGTCCTGGCGGGTCCCGACCGGTGCACCACGGCCGACGGCGAGGAGATCAGCGAGGACATCGTCCTGGGGATGCGCACCTGCGGAACAGCCTGGACGGCCCGACCGTGCTGCTCACCGGCAGCTACCAGGTCGGCGGCCGGGTCTCGGAACGGCTGCTGAGCGCGCTCCCCCGAGTGCTCGTGGTGCGCAACGACGGGCGGCCCGGCCCGATCCTGGACCTCACCGCCGAGGAGGTCTCCCGGGACGAACCCGGGCAGCAGGCCGTCCTCGACCGGCTCCTCGATCTGCTCCTGCTCTCCACGCTGCGGGAGTGGTTCACCCGCCCCGAGGCCGATCCGCCCGGGTGGTACCGCGCACTCGGCGACCCCGTCGCCGGCCGGGCGCTGCGTCTGATCCACGACCGTCCCGCCCGCCCGTGGACCGTGACCGCCCTCGCCGAGGAGACCGGTGTGTCCCGGGCGACCTTCGCGCGTCGCTTCGGCGAGCTGGTCGGCGAGCCGCCGATGACCTATCTGACCGGCTGGCGGCTCGCCCTCGCCGCCGATCTGCTGGCGCGCACCGAGGCCACCGTGGAGTCGATCGCCCGACAGGTCGGCTACGGCAGCGCCTTCGGACTCAGCGTCGCCTTCCACCGCGTGTACGGAATCCGTCCCACCCAGCACCGCGCGGCGGCCCGGGCGACGGTGTAGGCCCTCACCCGCCCCTCGGGCGGGACGAGGCGCGGGGGCGGATCCGGGCCGGGATCGTCCGGCCGCCCGGCGCGGGATCGGGGAGGGCGGGGTCGAGACGGGCGACCAGGGTCGTGACGGCCGCCTCCGCGATCGCCTCCGGCCGCAGCGTCACGGTGGTCACGGGCGGGTCGGTCTCGGCGTAGGCGGGATCCTCGCTGGCGCAGACGAGGAGCAGGTCGTCGGGGATCCGCAGGCCGTGCCGGGCCGCGGCCGCGTGGGCCTGGCGGCCGCCGGGGTCGTAGACGGCGTGGACGGCGTCGCAGGCGCGGTCGGCGAAGGCCCGGTCGAAGGCGTGGCCGGGCGCGTCGTCCGGGTCGAAGGGGATCACCAGCGGGTCGTGCCCGTGCTCCCGGCACCACTCCTCATAGGCCCTGGTCACCGCGCCGGTGTAGTACTCGCGGCCGAACCCGGCATGCAGCGCGATCCGGCGGGCGCCGGCGGTGGCCAGGTGGTCGAGGACCTCGCGGGTGGTGGCGGCGTGGTCGTTGTCGACCCAGACGTCGTCGGGGCACGGGTCGGCGGGGCGGCCGTCGAAGACCACGGGGATGCCCCGGGCCCGCAGGGCGCGCCGGACCGGATCGTCGTCGGGGCTGTCCAGCAGGAGCATGCCGTCGACGGTCAGGGTGTGCCACAGGGTCTCCCCACCGCGCGCCGCGGGCAGCACCGTGAGGGCGTAGCCATGGGCGTGCGCGGTGGCGGTGGCGGTGGTCAGCAGCCGGGAGAAGTAGGGGACTTCCAGGTAGTTCCAGGGCTCGCCGGCGAAGGTGGTGACGGCGAGGCCGAGCGTTCCGGTGCGGCTCAGGGGCGTACGGCGCGATCCGTAACCGAGGGCCGCGGCGACCTCGCGGACCCTGCGGCGCGTGGACTCGCCGAGCCGGCCCGTCCCGTTGAGGGCATGCGACACCGTCGCGGTGGACACCTCGGCGGCGCGGGCGATGTCGGTGAGGGTGGGCCCTGACATGCGCGCCATCGTACGGATTTCGCGGCCCGGGGAGGCTACTGGTTACGACGTTAATCAGCGAACGTCCGGCCACAGCCAATGTTTGGAGTGGTCATGACTTCTTCCCTGAGCCGGCGCACCGTTCTCGCCGCCGCCGGTGCGGCGGGGCTCGTCGGGGTCGCCGCCGGCCCCGCGGCGGCGGGCTCCCGCCCCCGGTCCGCCGCCCTGGTCGTGCACAACGCGCGGGTGTTCACCGGTCGGCCCGGCGCCCGGCCCGTCGAGGCCGTGGCCGTCGGGCGCGACGGCCGGATCCTGGCCACCGGGCGCGGCACCGAGCTGCTCCGCCTCGTCGGCCGCGACACCGAGGTCGTGGACGCGCGCGGGGCGACCGTGATGAGCGGCATCCACGACGGTCACGTCCATCCGCTGGGTGCCGGCAGCCGCTCGTTGCGGCCCTCCCTCGAAGGCGCGGAGACGACGAAGGAGGAGCTCCTGGCGATCCTGACCGGGTTCCTGAAGGACACCCCGGGCCAGGAGCCGGACGGCTGGCTGGTGGTGGAGGACTGGAATCCGGTCGGTCTGCTGCCGCAGGGGACCCTGCCCCACCACGCGCTGCTCGACTCCCTGCCGACCCGCCGCCCGGTCGCCCTGGTCGGCGGCGACGGCCACAACATCTGGGTCAACGCCCGCGCCCTGGAGATCGCCGGCATCACGGCCACGACGCCGGACCCGGTGGGCGGGAAGATCGTGAAGGGGGCGGACGGCAGGCCGACCGGGGTGCTCAAGGACGACGCCCAGCCGCTGGTGACCCGGCACATCCCGGAGCCGAGCGAGGCCGAGCTGGTCGAGGCGTGCGCCCGGGTTCTCGGCCGGGCGGCGGCCTCCGGCGTCACCACCATGATGGACGCCTGGGTCGGGCGCGGGGAGCTGAGCACGTATCAGGCCCTGTCGGCGGCGGGGAAGCTGCCGCAGCGGATCGTCCCGGCGATCCGGATCGACTCGGAGCAGGCGAAGGACCCGGCGGCCGCGCTCGCGTACGCGCGGGGGCTGCGCCGGGAGTTCGGCGGCGTGCGGGGGCTGCGGTTCGGAATGATCAAGGTGTTCCTGGACGGGGTGATCGAGTACCCGGCGCAGACC
Source organism: Streptomyces sp. NPDC047971 (assembly GCF_040653355.1). Classification (NCBI taxonomy): domain Bacteria; kingdom Bacillati; phylum Actinomycetota; class Actinomycetes; order Kitasatosporales; family Streptomycetaceae; genus Streptomyces; species Streptomyces sp. NPDC047971. The sequence goes on from NZ_JBEZNW010000009.1 coordinate 164,008, forward strand.
GCGGCCTTGCTCGAACCCTATCTGGACGGGGAAGGGCGCCCGACGACGAATCGGGGCGAACTCTATGTTTCCGGTCGGGACTACGGGCGACTGACGGCCGCCTTCAACCGGGCCGGCTGGCAGCTGCATGCCCACGGTCTCGGCGACCGCGCGGTGCGCACCGCGCTCGACGGCTACGCCTACGCCCGCCGCGCGACGGGGCTGCGCGACGCGCGCAACGCCGTCGCCCACCTCCAGCTGGTCGACCCGGCCGACCTGCGGCGCTTCGCCGAACTGGGCGTGGCGGCCTGCATGCAGCTGCAGTGGGCGGCCCGGGACACCTGGACGATGGAGGCGCTGCTGCCGCACATCGGGCCCGAGCGGCACCGCTGGATGTACCCGGCGCGCTCGCTGGAGCGTCACGGCGCCCTGCTCTCGGGCGGCTCGGACTGGCCGGTCGACGCGCTCCAGGTGTGGAACCAGATCCGGACGGCGATCGACCGGCAGGGCTCGCACGGCGACGGGCCGCTCTACCGGGAGCTGGAGGGCCTGAGCCGCACCTCGGCACTGCGGATGCACACGTACGGCACGGCATGGCAGCTGCGCATGGACGGGGAGACCGGGACGGTGCGGGAGGGACGGGCCGCCGATCTGGTGGTTCTCGACCGGGATGTCACACGTTGTCCGGTCGCGGACATCAGCGACACCGAGGTGCGGCTCACGCTGGTCGGGGGCCGCGTGGTCCACGACGCGGACTCGGCCTCGGGCCGGACCGCGGCCGCCGGCCTGGCCCGCGCGGTGTCGGCGCCGCGCCCTTCGGCGTACGCGGCGGTCCACGGCGGCCGCCACCGGGCGTGCGGCTGCGGCGAGAACTGACGGGTCGCACCGGCCCCCGTACGGCCGCGGAGGAATTGCCGGGGCCGTACGGGAGGCCGAGGATCGAACCATGTTCAGCGGCGCGCATGTGATCCTCTACACCCCGGACGCGGAGACCGACCGGGCGTTCGTCAAGGACGTCCTGGGCTTCGACCACGTCGACGCGGGCGGCGGCTGGCTCATCTTCCGGCTGCCTCCGGCGGAGCTCGCGGTCCACCCCACGGAGGGCGGGCCGAAGCACGAGTTCTACCTGATGTGCGAGGACATCACCGGCACGCTGACCACCCTGGAGGACCGCGGGGTGCAGGTCTCACGGCCCATCAGCGACCAGGGCTGGGGACTCCTCGCCGCCGTACGCATGCCGAGCGGCGCCGAACTGCCGCTCTATGAACCGCGCCACCCCACCGCGCACACTCCGTCACCCTGATGGCCCACCCCCTCGCAGGACCCATCTCATATCTGAGATAACGTGACGGCATGGCAGACGACTACCTCGTACGCATCGGCAAGCTCATCCGTGACGCCCGCCAGCACCGCGGCTGGACCCAGACGCAGCTCGCGGAGGCCCTGGCCACCAGCCAGAGCGCGGTCAACCGGATCGAGCGCGGCAACCAGAACATCAGTCTTGAGATGATCGCACGCATCGGTGAAGCGCTCGACAGCGAGATCGTCTCTCTGGGTTACGCCGGCCCCATGCATCTGCGGGTCGTCGGCCGCCGCCGGCTCTCCGGTGCCATCGACGTCAAGACGAGCAAGAACGCCTGTGTCGCCCTGCTCTGCGCCTCGCTCCTCAACAAGGGCCGCACGGTCCTGCGCCGCGTCGCCCGGATCGAGGAGGTCTTCCGGCTCCTGGAGGTCCTCAACTCCATCGGGGTCCGCACCCGTTGGATCAACGACGGCGTCGACCTGGAGATCGTGCCGCCGGCCGAGCTGGACATGGACTCGATCGACGCCGAGGCCGCGATCCGCACCCGCTCCATCATCATGTTCCTCGGCCCGCTGCTGCACCGCCTCGACCGCTTCAAGCTGCCCTATGCGGGCGGCTGCGACCTCGGTACGCGCACCATCGAGCCGCACATGATCGCGCTGCGCCGCTTCGGTCTGGACATCACCGCCACCGAGGGCCTCTACCACGCGCGGGTCGAGTCGTCCGTCGTCCCCGACCGCCCGATCGTGCTGACCGAGCGCGGCGACACCGTGACCGAGAACGCGCTGCTGGCCGCCGCCCGCCACGACGGCGTGACCGTCATCCGCAACGCCTCCTCCAACTACATGGTCCAGGACCTGTGCTTCTTCCTGGAGGCCCTGGGCGTACGGGTCGAGGGCATCGGCACCACGACCCTCACCGTGCACGGCATCGCGCAGATCGACGTCGACGTGGACTACTCCCCCTCCGAGGACCCGGTCGAGGCGATGAGCCTGCTGGCCGCGGCCGTCGTCACCGAGTCGGAGCTGACGATCCGGCGGGTCCCGATCGAGTTCATGGAGATCGAGCTCGCGGTCCTGGAGGAGATGGGCCTCGACCACGACCGCTCGCCGGAGTACCCGGCGGACAACGGCCGTACGCGCCTGGTCGACCTGACGGTCCGCCCCTCCAAGCTGGAGGCGCCGATCGACAAGATCCACCCGATGCCGTTCCCGGGCCTCAACATCGACAACGTCCCCTTCTTCGCGGCCATCGCGGCGACCGCGCAGGGCAAGACCCTGATCCACGACTGGGTCTACGACAACCGCGCGATCTACCTCACCGATCTCAACCGCCTCGGCGGCCGCCTCCAACTCCTGGACCCCCACCGCGTCCTGGTCGAGGGCCCCACCCGCTGGCGCGCCGCAGAGATGATGTGCCCCCCGGCCCTGCGCCCGGCGGTGGTCGTCCTCCTCGCGATGATGGCGGCGGAGGGCACGTCGGTCCTGCGCAACGTGTACGTCATCAACCGCGGCTACGAGGAACTGGCGGAGCGCCTGAACTCGGTGGGCGCGCAGATCGAGATCTTCCGGGACATCTAGAAAGCCGGGGCTCGGAGCCGAGCCGCGCGCCCCTCCCCCACGTCCGCCCGAGCCTCTCTGCTCGAAGGGCCCATCCGGGCCCTTCGAGCAGCCGTAAGCTCGGTCGGCACCGGCAGAAGCGGGGGAGTCGATGGACTGGCAGTGCGCCAAGTGCGAGAAGCCGATCACGTTCGCCGACGGAGAGTCGATGGGCGACGCCACGCGCCGCCACTCGCGCGAAGCCGTTCACGCGTGGACCGGTGCACGGCGGACACCTGCCGCCGGCGTCGAGCAGACATGGCTCACGCCGTCCGAGCGCGCGGACCGATCGGAACGCGCCTCGGCCTCCCGTCACAACTCCGTCGGCCTGTCGGAAAGCAGCGCTGCTCGCCCCGGCAAGGGAACGGTGAGGAAGACCGGCAAGACCGAGAGGCGGGCTCCCTCGGGCACCCTCTTGTACCTCGTCGCCGGTCTCGTGATGGCCGTCGCCATCGTCGCCCTTCCCGTCAGCTGGGGTGAGGAGCCCGACCGCAGCCCCTCGGGGTCGTCCACCGGCCTGGCCCCCGAGCCCGAGAGCAGCCCCTCCGAGTCGTCCACCGCTTCGATCACCGAACCCGAGGCCGGCTCCACCACGACGACGCCGCCGCCTCTCGACTCCTCGTCCCCCGCGTACACCCCCGAGCCCGGGAACGCCCCGAACACGGAAGGCGGCCGGCCTCGCGACTCTCGCGACAACGACAGCTACTACGACGGGATCTACGACAACGACGACGAGTGGCACCGCGATCACGGCAACCCTGACGAGTACTACGACGGCGATTACGACAACGACGACGACTACCACCGCAAGTACGGCAGGGACTGACCGAGCCTCCAGGCGCTCACCCCGTCCGATCCCCCACGAGCAGCCAGGAGCGGGCACGGCGGGTGTCCGGCGTGCCCGTCCCGGGATGCGGGTCAGCCGACGCCCGGGGGGCCCATGCCGCCCTTGAGGCGTTCGATGTCCGAGGCTCGGACCTGGATGACGAACAGGGCGATGAAGAACGCCACGATGGCGAACGCCGCCGCCGTGATGAAGCCGGACGAGACGCCGGAGGTGAGGACCTCGTCCGCGTAGGGCGGGGGCAGTTGGCCGGTCTCGGCGAACCGGGCCTTCTCCAGGGGGCCCGCCTGGGACAGGAAGATCGGTATCTGTTCCTGCGCCTCGTTGCGGCTGGCCGTGCCGAAGACCGTCACCAGGATCGAGAGACCCAGCGAACCGCCCACCTGCTGCGTGGCGTTGAGCAGGCCGGACGCCGCGCCCGCCTCCCTCTGCTCGACGTTGGACAGCGCCATGATGGTCAGCGAGACGAACATCAGGCCCATGCCCAGGCCGAAGACGAGGATCGGGCCCAGGATGCTCCCCAGATAGGTCGAGTCGACGTTGGTCAGGGTCAGCCAGGACAGGCCGGCCGCCGACAGCAGCGAGCCGACGACCATGAAGGGTTTCGGACCGAACTTGGGCAGCAGTTGGGAGGCGAAGCCGGCGCCGACCGCGATGATCGCGCTGACGGGCAGGAAGGCGAGGCCGGTCTTCAGCGGGCTGAAGTGCAGGACTCCCTGCACCCACAGCGTCAGGAAGAAGAACATGCCGAAGATCGCCGCGGCCAGACAGAGCATGATCGCGTACGTGCCCGCCCGATTGCGGTCGGCGAACATGTGCAGCGGAGTGATCGGCTGCCGGGACCGGCGCTCCACCAGGATGAACAGGAGCAGCAGGACGACCGCGGCGCCGAACGAGGCGAGCGTCCACGGGTCGCGCCAGCCCTCCTGGGAGGCCCGGATGAAGCCGTACACCAGCGCCACCATGCCGAGGGTCGAGGTGAACGCTCCGGTGAAGTCGAAGTGGCCGGGGTGCCGCTCGGACTCCTTGATGTGGCGGGGCGTCAGGAACGCGATGAGCAGCGCGATCGGCACGTTGACGAAGAAGATCCAGCGCCAGTCGAGCCACTCGACGAGCAGTCCGCCCGCGACGAGCCCGATCGCGCCGCCGCCGGCCGAGACCGCCGCGAACACGCCGAACGCCCGGTTGCGTTCCGGGCCTTCGTCGAAGTTCGTGGTGATCAGGGAGAGCGAGGTCGGGGAGGCGATCGCTCCGCCGACGCCCTGGAGCGCCCGCGCCGCGAGGAGTTGCCAGTCGTTCTGGGCAAATCCGCAGAGCAGCGAGGCGAATCCGAAGAGCAGGATGCCGAACATGAAGACGCGGCGGCGGCCGAGGATGTCGCCGGCTCGTCCACCGAGGAGCAGCAGTCCGCCGAAGGTCAGCGTGTAGGCGTTGACCACCCACGACAGGCTGGTCGTGGAGAAGTCGAGAGAGCTCTGGATGTGCGGCAACGCGATGTTGACGATCGTGATGTCGAGCACGACCATCAGCTGACAGGACGCGATCACGAAAAGGGCGATGCCCTTGCCGTCACCGCCCTTCCTTGACGCTGTGGTCTCCGCTGGAGACGTCGGCTTCGGGGTACTCATGGCGCATCGCGCCCCCTCGCCTGGTGTGGGGGAGCCGTGGGCCGGTCAGTCCACCCTTTCGACACTAAGCCCGGGTCCGGCGGCTGACCAGTTGATCAAGACCCGCCCGCGGAGGTCTCCGCGACGAAGGCGCGCAGCTCCTTCGCCAGCCGTTCGGGCTGGTCCTCGGCGACGAGCGTCCTGCTGTCCGCGATCTCGACGAGCCGCCCCCGGGGCAGGAGTTCGGCGAGTCGGCGGCCGTGTTCGCGCGGCATCATCAGGTCGTCGACGGCCCAGACGACGAGCGCGGGACGGTCGAACGTCCGCAGTCCCTCGGCGGCCCGCAGGAGTTCGTCCTTGCGGACGGCGAGGCAGTAGCGGCGGAAGTCGTGGCGGATCGCGGGGTCGGTGCGCAGGGGCCGCAGCCAGGCGTCGGCGATCGCCTCGGGCACCGGTCGGCGGGTGAGCGCCCCGAGGCCGACGGGCAGTCGGCGCAGCGGCTTCAGGCCGAGGACACGGGCCATCAGCAGGACGCCACCGGGGATGCGGCAGGCCAGGTCGATCATCTTGCCGGGCGTGCCGGGCGGGTAGTTGTCGAACGCCTCGCAGGAGATCAGGACGAGCCCGGCGAGGCGTTCGGGGTGCCGGACGGCCACGGTCTGGGCGCGCCCGCAGTCGCTCTCGACGAGGACGACGTCGGTGAGGTCGAGCCGGTCGAGGAGTTCGGCGATCAGGTCGACGACGCTGTCGGGCGAGAGCGGCACCTCGGGGTTCATCGGGGTGCGGTGGGAGCCGTACGGGAGGGTCGGTGCCACCACCCGGTGGTCCGGGGCGAGTTCGGCGATCACCTCGCGCCAGACGGTGGCGTCGTGGACGAGCCCGTGCAGCAGGACGAGCACCGGGCCCGGGCCGCCGGTGTCCTCGTACGCGATGGTTCCCGCGGTCAGCTCGATCTCCGGCATGGCCCCCCTGTCGCCCGGCCTACTCCACCACCGCGAAGCCGTCCAGCTCCACCTGAGCCTGATCGTCCCACAGCCGTACGACTCCGATCACGGCCATCGCCGGGTAGTCGCGGCCCGCCAACCTCCGCCAGATGGCGCCGAGTTCAGGGGCGTGGGCGCGGTAGTCGGCGACGTCCGTGGCGTAGACGGTGACGCGGGCGAGATCGCGGGCGGTGCCTCCGGCGTGCCGGAGGGCGGTGAGGAGGTTGGTGAGCGCGGTCTCGAACTGCTCGGGCAGGGTCTCCCCCACGATCTTGCCGTCGCGGTCCAGGCTGGTCTGGCCGGCGAGGAAGACGAGCCTGGTGCCGACGGCGGTCACGGCGTGGGAGAAGCCGGTGGGCGGGGACAGTTGCGCGGGGTTGTGCCGGTGCAGGCTCATCGGGACGGCTCCTTCGGCTCGGCGGCGACGACGGGCTCGGTGCGCGACCCTCCGGCACGCGGCACCTCGGCGGGCGGGCCGGGCGTCACGGGTGGCGGCGGGCCCGCGACCGCCTCGGCCGTGGCGTACAGCTCCTTGGCGATGATGGTGCGCTGGACCTCCGTCGCTCCTTCGTAGATGCGTGGGGCACGCACCTCCCGGTAGAGGTGTTCCAGCAGGTGGCCGCGTTGCAGCGCCCGTGCGCCGTGCAGTTGGACGGCGGCGTCGACCACGTACTGCGCCGTCTCGGTCGCCAGCAGTTTCGCCATTGCCGAGCGCCGGGGCACGTCGGCCGCGCCCGCGTCGTACGCCGCTGCCGCCGCGTACACGAGCAGGCGTGCGGCCTCGGTGCGGGTGGCCATCTCGGCGACCTGGTGGGAGACGGCCTGGAGGTCCCGGAGGACGCCGCCGAAGGCGGGCCGGGCGGCGGTGTGGGCGAGGGTCGCGTCGAGGGCGGCCTGGGCCATGCCGACGGCGAAGGCGCCGACGCTGGGGCGGAAGCGGTTGAGGGTGGTCATGGCGACGCGGAAGCCCCGGTCGGTCTCGCCGAGGACGTCCGCCGGGCCGACCGGGACGCCGTCGAAGACCAGGGAGCCGATGGCGTGCGGAGCGAGCATGTCCAGGGGTGTGCCGGAGAGGCCGGGCCGGTCGGCGGGGACGAGGAAGGCGGTGACGCCGCGCGCTCCGGCGCCCCGGGTCGTCCGGGCGAAGACGGTGGCGAAGTCGGCCTCGGGGGCGTTGGAGATCCAGCGCTTCTCGCCGTGGAGTCGCCAGCCTCCCGCGCCGTCGGGGCGTGCCTCCAGGGAGAGCGCGGCCGCGTCGGAGCCCGCGTCGGGCTCGCTGAGCGCGAAGGCCGCGACGGCGCGGCCCGCGACGATCTCGGGGAGCCAGCGGGCCCGCTGGTCGGGTGTGCCGAAGGCGGCGACGGGGTGGCCGCCGAGGCCCTGGAGGGCGAGCGCGGTCTCGGCCTCCGTACACGAGTGGGCGAGGGACTCGCGCAGCAGGCAGAGGTCGAGGGCGCCCGCCTCGAAGAGTCCGTCGAGGAGGCCGAACTCGCCGAGGGCGGCGACCAGGGGGCGGTTGACCCGGCCCGGCTCGCCCTTCTCCGCGAGCGGCCGCAGATGCTCGGCCGCGAGGGCGCGGAGCTCCGCACACCGGGCGGTCTGGCGTGGATCGAGTGAGAATACGGACATTCGGACCCCTGTCTCCCTCTGGCTCGCTCGCCTGCATCAGTTCTATCGCGCACCGTTGACTGTCGTCACCATCACGATACGCTCGATGGGCGACCCCACGACGACAAGGGGACGAACTCATGGAGCTGACCCCCTCGGCCCACCACGACACCTTCGCGCGCGACCATCTGCCGCCCGCCGACACCTGGCCCCACATGCTCTTCGACCTTCCGGAGCTGGCCTATCCGGAGCGCCTCAACTGCGGGGCGGAGCTGCTCGACCGCACGATCGAACGTTTCGGCCCGGAACGACCCGCCTTCCGGGACGGACACGGGAATGTCTGGACATATGGACAGCTGAGCGAACGGGTGAACCGGATCGCCCACGTGCTGACCGCCGACCTCGGCATCCTGCCCGGCAACCGGGTGCTTCTGCGCGGCCCCACCACGCCCTGGCTGGCCGCCTGCTGGCTCGCGGTGATGAAGGCCGGCGCGGTCGCCGTCACCGTCCTGGCCCAGCAGCGCGCCCAGGAACTGGCCGTGATGTGCGAGATGGCGCACTGCACCCACGCGCTGTGCGACATCCGGAGCGTCGACGACCTGGTCAAGGCCGAGGTGCCCGGGCTGCGGATCACCGCGTTCGGCGGGGACTCCCCCGACGATCTGCTCTCCCTCGCCATGGGCCGGCCGGACACCTACGAGGCGGTGGAGACGGCCGGGGACGACGTCGCCCTGATCGCCTTCACCTCGGGAACCACCGGGCGTCCCAAGGGATGCATGCACTTCCACCGCGACGTCCTCGCGGTCGCCGACACCTTCTCCGCGCACGTCCTGCGTCCCGCACCGGACGATGTCTTCGCCGGCTCGCCCCCGCTCGGCTTCACCTTCGGTCTCGGCGGTCTCGTCCTCTTCCCCCTGCGGGCCGGCGCCAGCGCGCTGCTGCTGGAGCAGGCGGGACCGAAGCAGCTGCTGAGGGCGATCGCGGACCACCAGGTGTCGGTGCTGTTCACGGCTCCGACCGCGTACCGGCTGATGCTGGAGGAGATCGACCGGGAGGGCGCGTACGACCCGGCCGTGCTGCGGTCGCTGCGGCGGTGCGTGTCCGCGGGCGAGAACCTGCCGGCCGCGACCTGGGACGCCTGGCACCGGCGCACCGGCCTGAAGCTGATCAACGGCATCGGAGCCACCGAGCTGCTGCACATCTTCATCTCCGCGGCCGACGGGGACATCCGCCCCGGGACGACCGGGCGGCCGGTGCCCGGCTGGCAGGCGCGGGTGGTCGACGCCGCCGGCGCGGAGGTCCCCGACGGCCAGGAGGGTCTGCTCGCGGTGCGCGGGCCGGTCGGCTGCCGCTACCTGTCGGACCCGCGGCAGAGCGAGTACGTCCACGACGGCTGGAACGTCACGGGCGACACGTACGTCCGCGACCCGGAGGGCTACTTCCGCTATGTGGCCCGTGCCGACGACATGATCATCTCGGCCGGGTTCAACATCGCGGGGCCCCAGGTCGAGGAGGCGCTGCTCGCCCACCCCGACGTGGTCGAGGCGGCGGTGGTGGGCCGCCCGGACGAGGTGCGCGGCCAGATCGTGGTCGCGTACGCGGTCGTACGGGACGGGGTTCCGCGCGACGCGGACACGGCGGGTGCGCTGCGGGCCTTCGTACGGGCCCGGCTGGTGCCGTACAAGAGCCCGCGCGAGATCGTCTTCCTGGACGCGCTGCCCCGGACGGCCACGGGGAAGCTCCAGCGATTCCGGCTGCGCGCGGTGCCCGAGGACACCCCCTAGAGTGATCACGTGGCCGAGCAGCACACCCCCCGTTCCCTGATCGTCTCGCTGTACGGCGCGTACGGCCGCGGCCTCGCGCCGTTCGAGGAGCCGTTGCCGGTGGCCGAGCTCATCCGCCTCCTCGCGGTGCTCGGCGTGGACGCGCCCTCGGTGCGGTCGTCGGTGTCGCGGCTGAAGCGGCGGGGCCTGCTGCTGCCGCGCCGGACGGCGGACGGGGCGGCCGGGTACGCCCTGTCGGACGACGCGCGCCAGCTCCTGGACGACGGCGACCGCCGGATCTACAACCGCACGGAGCCCAGCCTGTCCGACGGCTGGGTCCTCGCGGTCTTCACCGTCCCGGAGGCCGAGCGCCACAAGCGCCATCTGCTGCGCTCACGGCTGGCGCGGCTGGGCTTCGGGACGGCGTCGCCGGGTGTCTGGATCGCGCCGGCGCGGCTGTACGAGGAGACCAGGCACACCCTGGAGCGCCTGGAGCTCTCGGCGTACGTGGACCTCTTCCGGGGGGAGCACCTCGGCTACGCGGCGACGGCGGAGGCGGTGGGCCGCTGGTGGGACCTCCCGTCGATCGCCAAGCTCCACGAGGAGTTCCTCGCGGCCCACGAACCGGTGCTGCGGACGTGGACGGCCTCGCCCGGCTCGGCGGAGGACGCCTACCGGGACTACCTCTTCGCCCTGGACTCCTGGCGCCGCCTCCCGTACGCGGACCCGGTCCTCCCCCCCGAGCTGCTGCCGCCGGACTGGCCCGGCGCCCGCTCGGCGGAGGTGTTCGCCGCGCTGCACGCGAGGCTTCGGGACCGCGGCGCGGAGTTCGCGCGGCCGGCCGGGGACGCCGACCGCCGTACCGGTGCGTGAGCCGACGGCGGGCTTCGGCACCGGATCCCCGCCCGACGGACCTCAGGGGGCCGGTTCTCCGGGCGACGGGGTTCGGAGCGTGAGTCTCGGCTTCGGCGCGTCCGTGCGGCCCGTCGGGGGTGTGCGGCTGCCGGCGCGGTACGGAGGGGGCCAGGGGGCCGCCGGGCCCCGGTAGTCCTGGTCGGCTGCCGCGTGCAGCGTCCAGTGCGGGTCGTAGAGGTGGGGGCGGGCGAGGGCGCAGAGGTCGGCGCGGCCTGCCAGGAGCAGGGAGTTGACGTCGTCCCAGGAGGAGATCGCGCCGACCGCGATCACCGGGACGCCGAGCGCGTTGCGGATCCGGTCGGCGTACGGGGTCTGGTACGAGCGGCCGTACTCGGGGCGCTCGTCGGGGACCACCTGGCCGGTGGAGACGTCGAGGGCGTCCGCTCCGTGGTCGGCGAAGGCACGGGCGATCCCGATCGCGTCCTCCGCCGTCGTGCCCCCCTCCGCCCAGTCGGTGGCGGAGATCCGTACGGTCATCGGCCGGTCCTGCGGCCATGCCTCGCGGACGGCGTCGAAGACTTCGAGCGGGAAGCGCAGCCGTCCGGAGAGCGCCCCGCCGTAGGCGTCCTCGCGCCGGTTGGTCAGCGGGGAGAGGAAGCCGGAGAGCAGATAGCCGTGCGCGCAGTGCAGTTCGAGGAGGTCGAAGCCGGAGCGGGCGGCCCGTCGGGCGGCGGCGACGAACTGCTCGCGCACGGCTGTCATCCCGGCCCGGTCCAGGGCGTGCGGGATCTGGTTGACGCCGGGCCGGTACGGGAGCGGGGAGGGGGCGGTCAGCGGCCAGTTCCCCTCGGGGAGCGGCTGGTCGATGCCCTCCCACATCCTGCGGGTGGAGCCCTTGCGGCCGGAGTGTCCGAGCTGGACGCCGATCGCGGTGCCGGGCGACTGTGCGTGGACGAAGGCGGTGATCCTGCTCCAGGCCGCCGCCTGCTCGTCGGTCCAGAGGCCGGTGCAGCCGGGGGTGATCCGGCCCTCGGGGCCGACGCAGACCATCTCGGTCATGACGAGTCCGGCGCCGCCGAGCGCTCGCGCGCCGAGGTGGACGAGGTGGAAGTCGCCGGGGAGGCCGTCCTCGGCGACGTACATGTCCATCGGCGAGACGACGACCCGGTTGCGGAGGGTCAGTCCACGGAGCCGGAGCGGGGTGAACATCGGCGGGGTGTCGGGCGGGCAGCCGAACGCGCGCTCGACGGAGCCGGTGAAGTCGGGGTCGCGCAGCCGCAGGTTGTCGTGGGTGACGCGGCGGCTACGGGTGAGGAGGTTGAAGGCGAACTGGCGTGACGGCTGGTCGAGGTAGCCGTCGAGCTCCTCGAACCAGCGCAGGCTGGCCGCGGCCGCGCGCTGGGTGGACTCGACGACGGGGCGGCGTTCCGTCTCGTACGCGGCGAGCGCCTCGGCCAGGGTGGGCTGTTCCTCGACGCAGGCGGCGAGCGCGAGGGCGTCCTCGACGGCGAGCTTGGTGCCGGAGCCGATGGAGAAGTGCGCGGTGTGGGCGGCGTCGCCCAGGAGGACGGTGTTCCCGTGCGACCAGCGTGCGTTGACGACGGTACGGAAGGCGGTCCAGGAGGAGTTGTTGGAGCGCAGGGCCCGGCCGCCGAGCGCCTCGGCGAAGAGCTTGGCGCAGCGGGCGGTGGACTCCGCCTCGTCGAGTTCGTCGAAGCCGGCGGCCCGCCACACCTCCTCGCGCATCTCCACGATGACGGTGGAGGAGTCGGCGGAGAAGGGGTAGCCGTGGAGCTGCATCACTCCGTACTCGGTCTCGGCGATCTCGAAGCGGAAGGCGTCGAAGGCGAAGTCGGCGGCGAGCCAGATGTACCGGCAACGGTGGGTGGTGAGGCTGGGCCTGAAGACGTCCGCGTGGGCGTCGCGGGTGCGGCTGTGGACCCCGTCGGCCGCGACGACGAGGTCGTGGGTGGCGGCGAGGTCGGCGGCGGGCGGGGCCTCGGTGCGGAAGCGGAGCCGTACGCCGAGTTCGGCGCAGCGGGCGTGCAGGATCTCCAGGAGACGGCGGCGGCCGAGCGCGGCGAAGCCGTGGCCCGTGGAGGTGAGGAGGTGTCCGCGGTGGGCGATGTGGATGTCGTCCCAGCGGACGAAGGCGTCCTGGAGGGCGCGGTACACGACGGGGTCGGCGTGCTCGATCCCGCCGAGGGTCTCGTCGGAGAGGACGACTCCGAAACCGAAGGTGTCCTCGGGGGCGTTGCGCTCCCAGACGGTGACCTCGCGCTCGGGGTCGAGCCTCTTGAGCAGCGCGGCGGCGTACAGCCCGCCGGGCCCGCCCCCGACGACCGCGACACGGAGCGGGGCGGGGCGGGTGGGCTCCGGTCGGGGCGCGGCGGCGCTCCGGGCGGCGGTACCGCCCGCCGACGGGGTGGCGCTCCGGACGGCGGACGCGCTCGGTCCGGCCGTCGCGTCCCGCGGGGCGGGGGCGTCTCCGGCGGGGGCCATCGTCACCGCCCGCGCCACTTCGGGGTCCGCTTCTCGGTGAACGCCGCGTGGAACTCGGCGTAGTCCTCGCCGTTCATCAGCAGCGCCTGGGTGTTGGCGTCGAGTTCGACGGAGGCCGCGAGCGGCATGTCCAGCTCGGCCGTGAGCAGGGCCTTGGTCTGCGCGTGGGCGAGGGCGGGGCCGTCGGCGAGGCGGCGGGCCAGCTCCGCGGCGCGCGCGTCGGCGCCGCCGTCCTCGGTGAGTTCGCTGAGCAGGCCGATCCGTTCGGCCTCGGGTGCGCGGACCGGTTCGCCGAGCATGAGCAGCCGGGTCGCGTGGCCGAGGCCGACGACCCGGGGCAGCAGGTAGGCCGCGCCCATGTCGCCGCCGGAGAGCCCGACGCGGGTGAAGAGGAACGCGAAGCGGGCGCTCGGGTCGGCGATCCGGAAGTCGGCGGCGAGGGCCAGGACGGCGCCCGCCCCGGCCGCGACGCCGTGGACCGCGGCGATCACGGGGAAGGGGCACTCCCGGATGGCCCGGACGACCTGCCCGGTCATCCGGTTGAAGTCGAGCAGTTGCGCCGTGTCCATGGAGAGCGTCGCGCCGATGATCTCGTCCACGTCGCCGCCGGAGCAGAAGCCACGGCCCTCGCCGCCGAGGACGAGCGCGCGCACGGTGCGTTCCCGGGAGAGCTCGGCGAGCAGATCACGCAGGTCGGCGTAGGCGCCGAAGGTGAGCGCGTTGAGTTTCTCCGGGCGGGCGAGGGTGACGGTGGCGACGCCGTCGTCGACGGCGAGCCGCAGATGGTGCCAGCGCTCGGTACGGGGTGCGGAGCCGATAAAGGGACTCATACGGAACGGCCTCCCTTCCTCCTGTCCGGAGCGTATCACCGTGTTGTGACTGTCGTCACGAGCACGCGATAGAGCGAAGGGCGGGCCGGTGCCGCCGAAGGTCCCGCCCAGCGGGGACCCGGGGCCCTGCCGCGAGGGAGGGGGTGCCCATGGCGTGCCCTCCCTCGGTTCGTAAGGTGGAAACCAGGACGTCCCCGGAGGCGTCCCCCTCCCCTCCCCGTCGAACGGACCCGCCATGGCCGAAGCCACCGCCCCCACCACGTGGCGCCGGCGGCTTCCGCACACCACGGCGGCCGTGCCGATCGCCCGCTCGCTGGTCCGCACGGCCCTCAGCGGCCACGACTCCCCGGCGGACCGCGACACGGCGGAGCTGCTGACCGCCGAGCTGGTCGCCAACGCCGTCGAGCACACCGACGACAGGGAGCCCATCGAGCTCGTCGTCGAGCTCACGCCCGGCGGCTGTCAGGTCGAGGTGCACGACCGCAGGCCGGCCCGCCCCGGAGAGCTGATCGGCCAGGAGCCGGGCGAGTGGCCCGACCCCTGGCAGGAGCACGGCCGTGGCCTGCTGCTCATCCGCGCGCTCAGCAGCGACTGCGGCCACCGCCCCACCGCTCACGGCAAGGCGGTCTGGTTCACGCTTCCCGCGATACCGGCACAGCGCCGGCCGGCGTAGCCCCGGCCCCGGCAGCGGCGCCCGGAAGGGCTGCGCCCCCGGCAGCGGCGGACGGCGCGGCCGTGACCAGGCGCGAGTTGCGGCGCCCGTAGAACGCGTACACCAGCGCGCCGACGGCGAGGAAGACCGCGAACTGCACCCAGGTCTCCCAGCCCGTGCCCCAGATCAGATACAGGCAGAAGGCGACCCCGAGCAGCGGACTGAACGGGTAGAGCGGCACCCGGAAGGAGCGGGGCAGCTCCGGGTCGCGGCGGCGCAGCACGATCACCGAGACGTTCACGACCGCCATGACCGCCAGCGTGCCGATCGTCGTCAGACCGACCACGACGTCGAGCGAGGAGAACGCGGCGGGGACCGCGAAGACGGCGGCCACGATCCAGGTGTTGGCGACCGGGGTCGCGCTCTTCGGCGAGACCCGCTCGAAGACCCGGGGGACGAGCCCGTCGCGGGACATCGACATCAGGATGCGGGTCTGTCCGTACATCACGGCGAGGACGACGGACGCGATCGCGACGACCGCGCCGAAGGCGATGATCCCGCCGCCGACCGTCGATCCGGTGACCTGGTCGACCACGAGCGAGAGCGCGGCCGGCTTGTCGCCGACGGCGTCGGCGCCGAGCGCCCCGATCGCCGAGAGCGCCACCGCGCCGTAGAGCACCGTGACGACCCCGATGCAGATGAGGATGGCGAGGGGGATGGTGCGGCGGGGGTTCTTCACCTCCTCGCCGGCGGTGGTGATGGCGTCGAAGCCGATGTACGAGAAGAAGGCCAGCGAGGCCCCCGCGGTGATCCCGGCGGCGCCGTGCCCGGCGAACGGGGAGAGGTTGCCGTCCTGGAAGGCGGTGAAGCCGATCGCGCAGAAGACGATCAGGACGCCGATCTTGAGGACGGCCATCGCGGCCGTCGCCCGGGCGCTCTCCCGGATCCCGCGCACCAGCAGCACGGCGGCGAGGAGGATGACGACCACGGCCGGCAGGTTGATCACGCCGCCGTCGGCGGGACCGGAGGACAGGGCGGCGGGCAGCTTCAGGCCGACGAGGCTGTCGAGCAGCTCGTTGAGGTACTGGCTCCACCCGACCGCGACCGCCGACACCGAGACGCCGTACTCCAGGAGCAGACACCAGCCGACGAGGAAGGCGACCCGCTCGCCGAGGCTCGCGTAGGCGAAGGAGTAGGAGGAGCCGGAGACGGGGATCGCGCCGCCGAGCTCGGCGAAGGAGAGCGCGGTGAAGATGCAGGTGATCGCGGCCAGGACGAAGGAGATCACGACGGCGGGGCCGGCCTCGGCGACGCTGTCGGACAGACCGACGAAGATGCCGGTGCCGACGATCGCGCCGACGCCGAAGCACACGAGCTGGAAGAGGCCCATGGTGCGCTTGAGGCCGTGGCCTTCGAGGTCCGCACCGGATTCGGCGATCAGCTGCTGGGGGGATTTGATCCGCGACGCGGACGGGGACATGCGGTGGTTCTCATCTCTGGTCGAGCACACGCGCACACGCACGCGTGGGTCACACACGTGTGGGGCCCGAGCGTGCGAGCCCGGACCCCACCAATCGACCGATGGTAACCATGGGTGCGCATATACACCCAATCGGACGTATCGCTATCCGAGGACGGGGGCCATCGTCGCCACCAGGACCGCCTTGATCGTGTGCATCCGGTTCTCCGCCTCGTCGAAGACGACGGAGTACTCCGACTCGAAGACCTCGTCCGAGACCTCCAGCTCGGTCAGCCCGTGCCGGGCGTGGATGTCGCGGCCGACGGCCGTCCCCAGGTCGTGGAAGGCCGGCAGACAGTGCAGGAACCTCACGTCCGCCTTCCCCGTGGCGCGCAGGACGTCCATCGTCACGGAGTACGGGGCGAGGTGGGCGATCCGCTCGTCCCAGACCTCCTTGGGCTCCCCCATGGAGACCCAGACGTCGGTGGCGACGAAATCGGCGCCGTGGACGCCCGCGGCGACGTCCTCGGTGAGCGTGATCGTGGCCCCGCTCGTCTCGGCCAGCTTCCGCGCCGAGGCGACGACCTCCTCGGCGGGCCAGTACGCCTCGGGCGCGACGATCCGCACGTCCATGCCGAGCAGGGCGCCGGTGATCAGGTAGCTGTTGCCCATGTTGAAGCGGGCGTCGCCGAGGTAGGCGAACGTGACGGCGTCCAGCGGCTTGTCCGTGTGCTCGGTCATCGTCAGGACGTCGGCGAGCATCTGGGTGGGGTGCCAGTCGTCCGTCAGACCGTTGAAGACGGGGACGCCCGCGTGGGCGGCGAACGCCTCGACATGCGCCTGGCTGTCGCCGCGGTACTCGATGCCGTCGAACATCCGGCCGAGGACGCGGGCCGTGTCCTTGACCGACTCCTTGTGCCCGATCTGCGAACCGGAGGGGTCGAGATAGGTCGTGGAGGCACCCTGGTCGGCGGCGGCGACCTCGAAGGCGCAGCGGGTGCGCGTCGAGGTCTTCTCGAAGATCAGGGCGATGTTCTTGCCGCGCAGCCGCTGGACCTCCTCACCCGCCTTCTTCGCCGCCTTCAGCTCGGCGGCGAGCTCGATCAGACCGCGGAACTCCTCGGCGGTGAAGTCCAGCTCCTTGAGGAAGTGGCGGCCGATGAGGTCGGGGGCCATGGGGTGCTCCTGGGTACGGTCGGATACGGCGAACGAGTCAACGCCTGGAAGTCTATACGTTGACCAGCATGTCTATACAGTGATGCGGCCCACTCGTATCCCCACCGATACCGATCCGGCCGGGCCCTCACCCGCCCGCTCCTCCTACACGGCGTCCCGCTCCACCGGACAGCTCATGCAGCGCGGTCCGCCCCTCCCCCGCCCCAGCTCGCTCCCCGGGATCTCGATCACCTCGATCCCCTGCTTGCGCAGATGCGTGTTGGTGGTGACGTTCCGCTCGTACGCCACCACCACGCCCGGCTCGACGGCCAGCACGTTGCAGCCGTCGTCCCACTGCTCGCGTTCCGCCGCGTGGACGTCCTGCGTCGCCGTCAGGACGCGGAGGTCCTGCAGCCCCAGCGCGGCGGCGATCGCGCTGTGCATCTGCTCCGGAGGGTGGTCGGTGACCCGGAGCGACTGCCCCTCGTCGCCGGGTTCGATCGTGTACGAGCGGAGCATTCCGAGCCCCGCGTACTGGGTGAAGGTGTCGTGGTCGACCATCGTCATGACCGTGTCGAGGTGCATGAACGCGCGGCGCTTCGGCATGTCCAGCGCGATGATCGTCCGGGCCGAGCCGGCGGCGAACAGGCCGCGCGCCAGCATCTCCACCGCCTGCGGGGTGGTGCGCTCGCTCATCCCGATGAGGACGGCGCCGTTGCCGATGACGAGCACGTCCCCGCCCTCGATCGTCGACGGATAGTCGGACTGCCCCTCCGACCAGTGATGGAAGCCGCCCGCCTCGGGTCCGGTGAAGAGCGGATGGTGCTTGTAGATCGCCTCGAAGTGGACCGTCTCGCGCTGCCGGGCCGGCCAGCGCATCGCGTTGATGGAGACGCCGTCGTAGATCCAGGCCGAGGTGTCCCGGGTGAAGATGTGGTTGGGCAGCGGCCGCAGGACGAAGTCGTCCAGATCCATGACGTGGAAGCGGACCGAGGTCGGTTCGCGGTGCGAGGCCAGGAACTCCCGCTTGGTCATCCCGCCGACCAGAGCCTCGACGAGCTCGGGGGCGTCGAGCGCGTCGAAGGCCGCGCGCAGATGGTCGGCGGCCAGCGGGCCGTGCTCCTTCTCGTCGAAGACCCGGTCGAGGACGAGTTTGCGGGCGGCGGGCAGTTCGAGGGACTCGCGCAGGAGATCCCCGAAGAGATGGACCTCGACGCCCCGGTCGCGCAGGACGTCGGCGAATCCGTCGTGCTCCTGGCGGGCCCGGCGCACCCAGAGCACGTCGTCGAAGAGGAGAGCGTCCTTGTTGGAGGGTGTCAGCCGCTTCAGCTCCAGATCGGGCCGGTGCAGTATGACGCGGCGCAGCCGCCCGGCCTCGGAGTCGACATGGAATCCCATGCGCCCATCCTGACGGAGCCGGGCGGCTCGCGCGTGGTTCTCGCGGCGGTCCGCCGAGGTCACGTCGCGTAGTAGGCGACGATGACGGCGAGCAGGGAGACCATCACCGCGACCAGGGTGAGGACGACGAGCTTGCCGTCGCCCCCGGAGGAGCCTCCCGGGGGTGGTTCGGGCCGCCGGGACGGTGGGGGCGGAGCAGCGGGTCGCGGCGGCGGTGGCGGTGGCGGTGGCGATGACGGTTGCGCGGGCGGGGACACGGTGGGGGGTCCGGGCGACGGACGCGCCGTCGGGGGATGGGGGTGCGGGTGGGAGTACGCCTCGCGCAGCAGCGCCCGCCAGACGTCCTCGGGGAGCCCCGGCCTCTCGTCGTCCACGATCTGCCGGAACGCCGACCGCGCGGCCGGGACGGGGCTCGACCGCAGCACGGACAGCAGCCCGGCCAGCGCGGCGGCCGGAACGTCGCCCTCGTCGAGCAGGGGGCGGACGGCCCAGCGGTGCAACGCCGCCGCGTTGGCGGCGCGTTCGGCCTCCCCCGGTTCGCCGGGCTGGGTGGAGCGAGGCGCCGTCGCGAACAGCTCCTGGCCGATCACGAGGTCACGGAACTCCCTGCGCAGGGGGCGGTCCCAGGACGGCAGACGCCGGGCGACCTCCCCCATGAGCAGGGTGGTGACGGCGTAGGTCTGGCGCCGGCGGAGCGCGTCGAGCAGTTCGCCGTCGCCGCCGGCCCGTACGCGCGCCTCCGCGTCGTCGACGGGACCGGCGAGCCGCTGGACGAGTCCGGTCTCCACGGTCCGCGCCCGCCCCCGAGGCCGCGGCAAGCGCCTCCGCGCAGCCCGTTCGGGCCCGCGCCAGGCGGGTGCCACGACGGGCACGGCGACCGGGTCGTGGGCGGGCGCGGGACCGACGTCCCGCCGGTCGCCGACGTGGTGTGCCGCACGGCCCTCCCGGGGTGCGCGCCCGTCCGGTTCGCCGCCGTGCGCGAGCCCCTCCGGGCGGGACGCCCCGGGGCCGGACGCCTCCCGGCGTACCCGGGACTCCCGGTGCTCCCGGCCGTCCCGCGGCGCCCCGCCGTCGTCGTACCCGTCCCCCGTCGGCCACGTCTCGCGCGGGCGCGAGACCTCAGCGGTCCCGCCGGTGGCGCGCGGCCCCGGGCCGTCGTCGGCCTCCCCCGGCCGGACCCCCAGCCGTGCCTCGCCGCGGGGCGACCCCCCGTCGTACGCGTCCCCCGGCGCCGGCACGGCGGAGCGCGGGCCGCCCCTGCTCTCGGGGCCTCCCCGGGTGCCGCCGACACGGTCGTACGCGCCGTCCGGCCACGCCCCGCGATCCCGCGAGCCGTCCCCGAAGCCGCTCTCCGCGACGCCCTCCGGGCCCCGCTCCTCGCGGAGTTCGCGCCGTGCCTCGCCGCCGCGCGGCCGGTCGGCGCCACCGGCGTACGGGTTCCCCGCCGGCCGTGCCGCGCGGGTGCCCGAGTCGCCCCCGGGCTTCTCCCCGGCACCGCCCGGGCGCCGCTCGCGCCGGGTCTCCCCCGCCCCCCGGGCCCTCGCGTCGTCGAGCACGGTCAGCGCGCGCTCCGCCCTCTCCAGCAAGGGGAGGTCGTCCGGGCCCGCGACCGCGGCCAGGGCGTCGGCGACCCGCGGCGGGCGGTGTTCGGCGGCCTCGGAGAGGGACCACAGGTGGTGGTGGACCAGTCGGGCAGCCGTCTCCTCCGCACGGTCGCCCAGGCGTTCGCGGGGGTCGACGCGACGGCGTTCGGTGTTCCGGCTCGCCGCGCCCGCCCATCGGCCGACGAACACGAAGCGCAGCGCGGGCAGTTCCACGGTGTCATGGCTCGCGAAGGTCCACCGCCGGTCGGGAAGGAGACCGCCGAACATGCCGTGCAGCCCCCACAGCACGGGACACGCCGTGTCCCCCCGCTCGTCGAGGAGGGTGAACCGCGCCTTCGGGTCGCGCAGCAACTCGGCCGTGGTTCCGATGAGTTCCGACTCCACGCCCTGCAGGGCGATCGGACCGGCCGCGCGCTCCAGCGCCCGCGCCGGGACGACGGGGAGTGTGCCGCGCACCTCGGCGAGGGGAAGCGCGGAGCCCTCCCAGTTCCAGCCGTGCAGCCCCAGGCAGGTGGCGGGGTCGAGCAGCTCCGCCGAGCCGATGAGCGCGTGGCAGATCACGGAGGAGCGCCCTCCGGGGTCGGTCCACGGCGTACGCCGGATCAGCAGGACCCCCGCGCGCTGGTGCAGCCTGAGCAGCGCGGGCCGGGTCTCGTCGCCGCTCGCCCGCAGCACCGCGCCGAAGATCCCGAAGACGGTCTCCACCTCGTCGGGCGACGCCGACCAGGCCACGGGGCCGAAGCCGGTGCTGCCGGAGGCGTTCTCGCCGTCCCAGCGGAAGACGATCTGGTCGACCTCGTTCTCCGACCGCGCCATCAGGCGCTCCCCTCGCTCGGTTCCGCCTCGGGGAACAGCCCGCACATGGCGAAGATGGACAGCAGCGGTGCGAGGACCCGGCGCGACCGTGCCCCGTGGGGGAACCGGTCCCCCTTGGCCTCGCCGCCGGTCGCCGCGACGAAGTGCAGCGTGCAGCGCGCGCAGTCGTCGAAGGGCTTGAGCCAGGCGGCGCTCGCGTGATGGGACAGGAACGCGTAGGCGTCCCGGCTCTCGGCGCGCAGCGCCTCCCGGTCGAGCCGACGGGGCAGCGCACGGCCGAGCCAGCGGTCGACGGCCGGTTCGAAGCGCACCAGGTCGGACTTGTTGACGGCGATGGCCGCCGGCGCGCCGACCAGGCCGCCGCTCTGCCGCGGGATCCGGTTGAGGACCGTCGTGAACGCCTCGTCGCCGAGGTCCCGGCGGGGCAGGCCGTTCTGTTCGCGGACCGGGTCGAGCGACGGCATCCGCAGCGCCCGCAGGGGGTCGAGGACGAAGACGAAGGCGTCGACCCCCATCAGGAAGCGCGCGACCTCCCCGTCCTGGGCGAGGTCCTCACCGGCCAGGTCGAAGAAGACGACGGGCCGCGGCAGCGTGCCCGGCGCGGAGACGAGCAGCCCGTCGGCGAACCGGGCGAACGTCTGCTGGCCCGTGCGGCCCAACTGCCGCCCCTGCTGCAGACTCTGCACCCGTTCCCGCAGATAGGCGCGGTGCGCCTCGGGGTTGAGCGGCAGGCACTTCAGACCGTACGGCTCCAGGCCGCCGAGCTCGACCTCGCCCAGCATGGCGGCGAGCAGATGGGTCTTGCCCACCGAGGAGCTGCCGACGAGCGCGATGGACAGCGGCTCGCCGTTGGTGAGATAGGGGACGGGGAGTTCGTGCGCCTCCTCGCCCTTCCCGGCGTGCGGACACAGGTGGTACGCCTTGCGCAGGGCGTCCTGCCGGATCTCGCGCCGGTGCTCGCCGCTGAGGTCGAGCGGTATCCGGTTGCCCTTGGCGTCGATGGTGACGAGCAGGCGCTCGTCGTACTCGACGGGGACCAGGCAGTGCGGGCACATCCGCCCCCGCGCCGGAGACGGGGAGGGCGCCGGTGCGGCAGGCGGCGGTGGCGGGGAGGGGTCGGTGGCGCCGCCGAAGAGTCGGTCGCGCAGGGAGCGCTTCGGTGGCACCAGGTCGTACGGGTTGCGGGGGCCGTCGGGCGAGGCGGCCGCACGGCCGTACGCGGTGGACGAGGGCCTCTCGCCCTGCCCCTGCGCCTTCGACGCCTCGCGCTTGCGGGCGATCTGGGCGTCGTACTCGGCACGTCCCCGGCTGAGCGGATCGGCGGTGCCGACCGCGGTGGCGAGGGGGTCGGGGACGTGGAGCAGCCGCATCAGTTCGACGGGGGACGGCCGCGCGGACGCCTCCGCGTCGAAGAGTCCGCTCTGTTCCAGCGCCGCGAGGCGCCGGTAGTCGCCCAGGTCCTCGGGCGGCCCGTCGCCCGGGTCGGGGTGTCCGGAGAGCAGGTAGTAGCCGAGCCTGGCCACCGACCAGAGGTCGTCGCGGCTGTCGGCCACGCCCCGTCCGGCGCGCTGTTCGGGCGAGGCCCAGGGCGCCGCGCCGAAGACCTCGCGGGGCTCCCCGGTGCGCAGCGCCGCGTACGGCTCGCTGAGCCTCACATGGGTCCCGTCCCAGCGGACGGTGTCGGGCGCGATGGCCCGGTGCACCAGCTCGACGTCGCTCAGGAGGCGTACGGCGAGGGCCAGTTGGGCGATGATGTGCTGCTGTTCGTCACCGCCGAGGCGGTCCCGGCACGCGGAGAGCGGCGTACCGCTCGGAGTCCGGTAGAGGACGAAGGGCTCGGCGCATTCGAGGTCGAAGCCGATCACCCGGGTGAAGACCTCGCCGAACTTCTCCGCTCCGTAACGCCGTTCGAGGGCGACGGCGGCGGAGACCTCCCGTTCGAGCAGGCCGTACGCCCGCGGGTCGCCCTGCGCGGAGAGCGGCAGCCGGAACTGCAGGGCCGGCCATCCGCTGCTCAGGGTGACCTGGCGGGCCAGCACGCCGGTACGGCCGGGGAGCCTGCGGTCCTCGCCGTAGCGGACGGCGAACCTGATCGGCTCCTCCAGATACGTACGGAACTCCAGCTCCTCCTGCGGGCCGGGGCGCTGTGGCGCTTCCGCCTCGGTCATGACGTTCCCGCCCCTTCTTCCCTGACGATGCGGACCACGTCGCCGCGCAACGGGACGAGCCGCAGGATGCCCGCGTGGCGTCCCGCGCGGGTCCACACCACGTCCTCGGTGGTGCCCCGCCAGATGTCGTCCCCGGTGGCGCCGCGGCGCATCGCCTCGGGCACGAACCGGACCTGCCGGGCGGCGGAGGGGTCGTGGGACAGCAGCCGCAGATGTTCGGGGCCGCAGAGCGGCACCGTGCGGTCGGGGTCGTCGTCGGCGGAGAGCAGCCGGGCGACCGCGTCCGGCGCCACTCCGGTGAGCCGGGCCGCGTCGGGGCGTTCGGCCCGGTCCGCGGCGCCGGGCGGCGGCGAGGCTGCCACGTCCCGCTCCAGCCGGACCCGGGTCTCGTCGAGCAGCTCCGTCAGCCGGTCGTCGAGACGCATCCGGCCGGCGTTCCCGGGGTCGCGTTCGATCCCGGCCCAACAGCTGTCGAGGATGCGGACGGTGCCGTCGACGAGGTCGGCGACGAGGGTGTCCACGAGGGCGGGTCCCCCGTCGCCGCGCCGGAGTTCCAGCCAGGGCGGCGCGGCGCCCGTGGCCCGCGAGGGAGCGGGGGCGGGCACGGCGGAGTCCGGGGTCGGCCCGGCGGGGGCGTCGGACCAGGCGTCGTCCCCCGCGCTGTCCGCCCAGTCCTGCCAGCTCCACGCGCCGGTCGTCGGGGCGTCGGCGCGCTTCTCCCCCGCCCCGTCGCCGTCGGACCCGTACGACTCACCGGCGCCGGACGCGTACGCGTACGCGTCCGCGGTGGCCGCGAGTCCGCGCAGCAGCCGGGCGACGGCGCCCGCGCCGTCCGAGCAGTGGTGGCGCACCTCGGCGAAGAGCCAGTCGTGCACCGCCGTCGTGACGACGAGGGCGTGGATCTCCCGGACCACCCGTCCGGCGCTCTCCGGGTCCACCCGGGACCACCAGTCGTCCACGGCCCGGGTCCAGTCCCGCAGGGCGAGCGCCACGACGGTGGAGACGGCCACGGCCAGGGCCACGGCGCCCGCCCAGAGGGGCAGGCCGAGGACCTGGCCCACCCCCGCTCCGGCGGCGCCGCCGGCGAGGCCGCCGAGGAGCCGGGGCGCGGCGCCCGTGCTGCCTCCGCCGTCGAGCCGTCCGTCCGGGGAACGGTTGGGCCTGCGCCGCAGCATCAGGTGGGCGAGGCCGGCGCCCAGGACGCCGACGGCGGGGCCGAGTGCCCAGCCCGCGACGGGCCAGAGCCCCGCCACGAAGGCGAGGACGGCGGTGACCGCCAGGGCGGCGGTCCGTGACCCGCCGGCCGTGAACGGATGCTGCGCGGCCAGGCGGTTCCTCTCCTCCTGGCCGCAGATCTCGTCGAGCCGGGCGAGCCGGGCGGCGCTGCCTGCCGGAGCGGTGCGTGCCGAGAGCGCGGCGAGCCGGGCGGCGACCGAGCGCAGCGGCAGGCCGCGCCCGATCAGGTCGTGGGTGTGGTCGCGCAGCGCGGGGACGATTCCCGCGCGCGAGATCTCCCGGGGCATCTCGGGCAGTTCGATGCCCCTGTCCCGCAGCTGCCCGCGGTGCTCGGCGGTGAGCCGTGCGCCGCCCGCCGCGGCGAAGGCGTCGGCGACGGCGGTACGGAGACGGGCCAGGGCGCCCGCGGCCCGCTCGATGTCACCGGGCAGGTCGAGCGTGCGGCCCGACCCGCTGAGCAGGCCGGCCGGGCCCCGCACCCAGGTGTACCCCTCGACGGCGTCGTCCAGGGCCTCCTCGCAGGTGCGCAGCAGGATGCCGGCCCGTCCCTGGGCGGGGATCCAGTCGTGACCGGAGAGGGAGCGCGGCACGGACTCGTCGAGCAGTACGCCGAGTTCGGCGGGGACGGCCTCGGTGGGCGCGAGCGCCGGCACGTCGGGGCCGGCCAGGCCCTCGACCGCCTGGCGCCAGGAGCGCGCCCGGGCCTCGTCGGTCAGGTCGTGCTCGAGGACGCGGGCGGAGGGGACCGCCACGCCCCGTACGACGTCCGCGAGCGCGAGGAGCACGGCGTCGAAGACCTCCGGGGTGGTCAGCACGTCGACGAGCGGGCGCAGCGCGGCGTCGTCGGAGTCGTCGAGCAGCCACAGCACTCCCGCGCCCGGTGGGCGGAGTGTCAGCGAGCGGCTCAGGGTCCGCTGCCCGGGGGCACCGACGGCCAGACAGACGACCCGCGCGGGGCCGTGGGACGACAGGCGTTCGTACAGGAGTTGATGGGCGACGAGCCGGTCGGCGTCGTCGAGGACGAGGAAGCGCCGTTCGCCGCGCGGTTGCGGCGCGTCGAGGGCGGTGCGCACCGCGCCGTCGGGGTCGCGCCCTCCGCCCCTCAGGTCGAGGCAGACGGCATGACCGGGCACCGGGTGCTCCGGGGTCGCGCGAGGGCTCACTCCTCCTCACCGTCCAGGGCCCAGGGGTAGCGGGTGGCCTCGGCCGCGTCGGCGGACTCGGCGGCGGGCCGTGTCCCGCGCCGGCCCTCTCGCGCGGACTCGTACGCCGACCGCTCCTCGCGGTCGTACGTCGGCCGGTGCTCCCGCTCGGAGGACCGCCGATCCCCCCGGTCGTCGTACGACGGCCGGTCCTCCCGCTCTCCGTACCCGGAACCGGACTCACGGTCGTACCCAGGCCCGGAACCGTTCGACGGACGACGGCCGGACTCGTACGACGACCTCGGCTCGCGCTCGTACGACCGCCGATCCTCACGCTCGTCGTACGACCCCCTGTCCTCGCGCTCGTCGTACGACCGCCTCTCGTCACGCTCGTCGGAGGACCGCCGATCCCCCCGGTCGTCGTACGACGGCCGGTCCTCCCGCTCGGAGGACGGCCGGTGCTCCCGCTCGTCGTACCCGGAACCGGACTCACGGTCGTACCCGTCACGAGGCCCGGAACCGTTCGACGGACGACGGCCGGACTCGTACGACGACCTCGGCTCGCGCTCGTACGACCGCCGATCCTCACGCTCGTCGTACGACCGCCTCTCGTCACGCTCGTCGTACGACCGCCTGTCCTCACGCTCGTCGGAGGACCGCCGGTCGTACCCGTCGCGGGGCTCCTCGCGGTACGAACCGCGACGGCCGGAGGCGTACGACGACCGGGGGTCCCGGTCGTCGTCCCCGGAATCGGGCTCACGGTCGTACGCGTCGCGCGGCCCGGGCACCCGTGAGGCTTCCGTGGCCTGGCCGTTCGGGGCGTGGCGCTCGAAGAGGGCGCGCAGGGTGGGGCGGGTGGCGCGGCCCGCCCCGGCGAAGCGCCTGTCCAGGGCGCCGGGGTAGGTCACCTCCCAGAAGTGGCGCAGCGGCGCCAGCCACTCCGCGCCCTCCTCGCCGTACTCCGCGGCCAGTTCGTCGATGAGGACGAGCTGGCGCGGGGCGACCTTCTCGACGAAGTGGACGAAGAGCGGCGAGGGACCCGACGGCGTCGTCGCGAGGCCCTTCGGCAGCGCGCGCATCAGCCGATCGCAGAACTCCTCGATGATGCGGCCCTCGTCGAGCAGCGCCCAGCGTTCGTAGGCGCGCAGGAGCCCCGCCCAGCTGGAGAGGGCCCCGTCGAAGCCTTCGAGACGCAGCGACATGGTCGCGGACTCGCCCTCCTGGAGCCGGATCCTGACCAGTTCCGGCGAGTCCGCGGGTCCCTCGATCCTGAGGTGTCCGTTCCACATCGCGTTCAGCAGGCGGTGCAGGATCCGCTGCCGGTCCTCCTCGGTGGAGACCAGCCAGTCGTCCTGGTAGCCGAGCCGCTGCCGCCAGTGCAGGAAGTCGTCCTCGCCCGCCGAGTCCCGCGCGTCGGCCCAGAGTTTGAGGACGCCACGGACCTCGGAGATGTCGGTGAGGTTCATCCCGCTGCGGAACAGCACCACGGTGAGGGAGTCGGTGTCCACGGCCCGGTACTCCTGGGTCGCGCCGGCCGGCAGGTTCAGCTCCTCGCCGAGGTACTCGGCGGCTCGGGCGTCGGACTCGCTCGCCGGGTGCACGATGAGGATCTTCAGGGGCCCGCTGCCGTCCGGGCTGAACCCCAGCGGGAGCAGCCCCGCGATGCCGGAGCGGAACTGCTCCAGCCATCGGACGTCGATCTTCGACTCGGCGGCCTCGTCACCGGACGCGGCCCGCAGGAGCAGCTCCATCGACGGCAGCAGCGGCCGAGTGTACCGGTCCTCGTTGGCCTCGCCGAAGAGCCGCTTGACGCGCTGCTCGACGACCTGCTTGATCACCTTGACCGGGGCGCCCGGCGAGTGGCGGACGGCGTCCAGGGCCGCGCGCCAGTCCTCGGGGCGGACCAGTCGGCCGAGGAGGGTGGCGGCGTCGACGTTCTCGGGCAGCCGTTCGCTCTGCGCGAGCCGGTCGAGGACGTCGTCGTAGAAGGCGCGCAGGCTGTTCTGCGGCGGCAGCAGGTAGGTGATGCCGGTGCGGTCGTCGCGATAGAGCTCGCGCCTGCGGTCGGCGAAGAGCCGGCCCTCGTCCTGCTCGTGGACGCGGAGCGCCTTGGTCAGCTCGCCGAGGTCGTGGACGATCCGGTGCAGCGCGTCGCGCCACTGCGGCTCGCCGGCCTCCCAGCCGCCGTGCCACAGTTTGCGCGCCCGCCACTGGTACCAGTCCTGCTGTTCGGCCAGGACGTCCTGGACGTCGGGATCGGTCCAGCGCGCCGGTACGAGGCCGGCGGCGCTGCGCTTGATGTGCGGGATCACGGGGGACGCGTTCTGGACGTGGGCGGGCCGTTCGGGGATGTTGCGCCGGTTGTCGAGCATTCCGGTGAAGCCTTCCCTGGCGACCCGGTCGGGGTGGCCGGGCAGCCCGTTGAGAACGGCCTCCAGCTGGAAGGGCCCGATCTTGTCGAGCAGTTCACGGGCTCCGGTGCTCGGTTTGAACTCCTCGGTGAGGCGCGGGACTTCGCGGTCGAGCTGGCCTTCGAGGCGGGCGAGCGAGTCCTCCATGTCGCCGAGCCGGTCCCGCAGCGCCTTGGCGATCGCCCGGTTCCCGCGCGGGAGTTCCTCGGGGTCGGGAACGTCCGGGGCCTCGCGGGTCCACAGCCGGCCGATGCCGGATCGGTTGAAGAGCTCCCGTACGAGTTCGGGGGACTCGGTGGAGGGCCGGCGGGCCTTCTCGGTCATGCCACGGACGGCCTGGGCGAGGAGACGGGCGGCGACGATCTCGGCGAGGTCGTCGACCGGCACGGTGAGGGAGGCGGCGAGGCTGCTGGACATGCCTCGGTAGCCGATGCCGGTGCGGGCGGGCGTGGAGCGCTCCACGCTCTTGTTGACGAAGCTGGCGGCGAAGGACTGGTAGTCGTCGTCGCCGCCGTGGTTGCCCGATCCGGTGTCCTCGCCGAGTTCGGTGCCGATGAGCGACATCACCATGGCCGTGATGGAGCGGCGCAGGTCCTCGGGCCTGATCACCGACGGCTTGGAGAAGAGGAAGGCGGTCTGCACGGTCGAGGGGCGCAGCGCGACGACGCCCTCGCCCGGGTAGTGGACGCTGATCCGGCTGCGCTGCCCGATGTCGCCGACCTCGTCGAGCGCATCCGGCACGTTCTGGTCGTCGACGAGCCGCGAGAGGTCCACCAGGGCGCGGGCCGCGTTGAGTTCGGCCTCCCGGCCGCCACCCGCCTCGGGCGGGAACGCGGAGGGCATGACGACGAGCGGATAGATCTTCACCCCGCGCACCTTGGCGTGGCGGAACTCGTGCCCGATGAGGTGGAGGAAGTCGTAGAAGATGCCCGCTCCGGTGCCGCCGGCCACCGAGAAGGCGACGAAGACGTCGCAGCCGCGGATCCGTCCGCCGCCGACCCGCTGGAGGTCCCCGGCCGCGGTGCCGATGGCGCTGATCGCCTCGCGCAGCTGGCGCAGGACCGGTTCGAGACCGGAGCGCATCGTCGCGAAGAGCGCGGCGCGGCCGACGGTCGGCAGCTGGCCCGCGCCGTCGTGGAGGGGGGCGACCCGGGGCTGCCGGGCCTGCGGCGGCAGCCAGGACCGGGTCTCCTCGTGGAGGGCGATCCGCAGCATGCGGGTCACCTCGGGCGAGGAGTCGAACTCGGCCGGCAGCAGGTCGCGGATCACCCTGGACGTACGGGCGTACGCCTGGCTCTCCGTGCCCCTGGCCCGGAACTGCGGCTGCTGCCGCAGGTCGCTCTCGCTGAAGTCGGCGTAGACGAACTGGAGGCATTCGGGCAGCTGGAAGGGGAGCCGCTTCCCCCCGTCGACGAGGTCGGTGCCGTCGGGGCCGCACAGCTCCCTGCGCAGGCTCCGTTCGAGTTCGTTGCCGATGCGTGCGCCGGTGCCGCCCAGGCCGACGAAGAGCATGGGCTGGTAGATCTTCATGTCGTGTCTCCCCTTGGGACCCAGTGATGCCTGGTCCGGTCAGAAGTTCGGGTCCCATGTGCTGGTGGTCGTGGGCTGCTCCGCGCGGCCCTCGTCGGTGCCCGGTGTACGGCTCCGGTCCCGGCCGGTGCCGCGGTCGCCGGTGGCGGGGGCACGACGGCGGGGGACGCGGGCGCGCCAGCCGCCGGCACCGGGGGTGCGCTCCGTCCGCGTCGGTCCGCCGCCGTCGGTCCGACGCCCGGATCCGGTCTGTGCGCCGCCGCGGCCCGTGCGGCGGCCGTCGCCGACGACGATCTCGAAGTCGTCGAGTCCGGCCGGCACTCCGGGGCGTACGGAGAACTCCCGTCCGCCGTTCGGCCGCAGCAGGAGTTCGCCGGCGCCGGTGCGGCGCAGCCGGTGGGCGGAGGAGGCGCCGCGGGCCCGGCGCAGCGCGGGTGCCGCGCCCCTCGCCTCCTCGACCGTGAAGAGGTACTCGCCGCCGCTGCTCTGGCCGCTGCGGACGGTGATCGTGCTGAGGGACTGTCCGTCGCGGAGGAGTTCGAGCCGGACCCCGGTCAGGTCCTTGCGGCGACTGCGGGCGAGGAGCCGGATGCCCACGAAGGCGCCGGCGAGCAGGACGGCCGCCGCTGCGGCGGTCACCGCCCACCACCAGCGGTCCCACCAGGTGGGGGGTGCCTCGACGCGCACGTCGAGGAACGCGGTGTCCAGCGCCTGCCCGGCGTCCGAGGTGTCCAGGACCTCGACCAGGCCGCCGAGTTCGCCGACGGGGGTGCCCTTGCCCACGGTGACGGTGAAGTCGAACCTCGTCTTGCGGCCCGCCTCCGCGGTGACGGTGGCCGGGGACAGCTTCAGGTCGGAGCCGGCCGTCTGGTCCTTCAGGGCGAGGCGCAGGGTGTGCGGGCCGCTGTCGTTGTTGGTGATGTCGAGGGTGCCCCGCACGGTGTCGCCGGGATGCACGGTCACCCGGTCGACGGCGAGCCCGGCGGTGACGGCGGGGGTGCCCTCCGACCGTGTGGTGTTGAGCGGGCGGCGATCGGAGGTGACCCCGGGCGCCGCCATGTCCGTGACGAGCGTCAGATCGCCGGTGGCGGTGGCGGGGACGGTGATCCGGCCCGTGAAGCGGACGTCGCCCGCCCTGCGGTCGGGGGCGCGGCCGTCGTCGGTGAGGCGGACGGTGACGGGCGTGAAGCCGGCTCCGGTCAGGACGGCGGAGACCTTGACGCCTTCCAGCAGCTTGGGGTCGGTGATGACGACGCCGCGCCGGGTCTGCATCCGTACCTCGACGACGGCCTCCTGGCCGGCGCGCGGCGAGGCGGGGTCGAGCGTGACCTCGGAGCGGAGCCGGCCCTGCCAGATCGCCCGGACGGCGACCTCGCGGTCCCGGTGGCCCTCCGGGGCCTCGATGTGGACGCGCCAGCGGCCGGGCATCGGGTTCTTCACTCGCAGCGCCTCGACCGGGCCGTCCTGCCCGCTGACCTCGAAGGTGGAGCCGTCGAACTCGCCCTGCGTGGGCACCTTGCGCCCGCTCGGGTCGTAGTAGGTCACCCGCACCTTGGGGTCGTGCTTGCCGACCGTGAGCGAGCCGTCGGTGGCGATGGGCGGGATGATGACGGACAGGTCGGCGGGCGGTTTGCCGACGGTGCCGTGGGCGATCCGCGCGCAACGGGCGGCGGCGAAGGTCTCCTGGAGCGCCTTGTCGATCTCCGCCGCGGTGTCGACCACCCGCATCTTGGGGGTGGCCTCGGGCAGGTCCGCGCAGCGGCCGCGGTGGCCGCCCTCGGCCATGGCGGTGAGCGCCGCCCGGTCGATCCGGCCGCCGAAGCCGAGCGGCCAGATCTGGACGGACGCGGCGCGGGCGCGGGCGAGTTCCTCGGCGAGCCGCTTCTCGCCGTTGGCCTGGCGGTTGGCCTTGTCGGTGCCGTACTCGGGGCTGTCGCTGACGTCGAGCTTGCCGTCGGTGAGCAGGAAGACGACCTTGGGCGTGGTCTTGTCGCCGCTCTCGGTGAGCCGGGAGACGGCCTGGCGGATCGCGGCGGGGAAGTCGGTGCCGGGGCCCGTGGACGCGGCGTCGCGCCGGGTGAGGCGCGGGACGCAGTCGCTGAGCCCCTGGCGTCCGGCCGCGTCGGCGACGGTGAGCGGGCAGACCTCCCGTACCGGGGACTGGCCGGCCTTCTCGGCGCTGCCGAAGCCGATGACGGTGACCCGGGAGCGCTCGGATATCTCGCCCTGGCTGAGCAGCGCGGCCGCCTCGGTCTCGAGGGCCAGGTCCTTGTCGGCGAGGCTGGCGGACTGGTCGACGACGACGGCGAAGTCGATCGGGTCGGGGCCGTCGTCCGTCGGCGGGGCGGTCGTGAGGGCGGGGGTCCGCGAGGTCGCCGCGTCGGCGCCGGTGGGGCCGGACGTCGCGAGCAGCGCTCCGGCGAGGAGCAGGACGCCCGCGGTGTTTCTCCACTGCATTTCTCTCACCACAGTTCGCTGAAGAGGGCCGGCAGTGCGCCGAGCACGAGGGAGCAGACGCCCAGGCGCAGCCACCGGTATTTCGCGGCGAGCACGACACCGTGCACGCTCGCCTGTTCGAGGAGCCAGCCGGTGGCGTCCTCGCCGGACTCCGTGAGCCGGTCGCGCAGCGCGTCCGGGGGCGTCCCCGCCGTCAGGTCGCGCAGGAGGGTGCGGTCGGCGCCTATGCGGGTGCGCGGCAGGACCACCGAGACGAGCATCAGGACCCCGGCCGTCCACAGCGTCCCGGCGACGACGAGCAGGGCGACTCCCGCGCCGGAGGTGGGCAGCGGGCCGTTGTCCCGGGAGAAGACCACCGCCAGGAAGGCGAGGGCGCCGGAGAGCAGGATCGCCGCCTTGGTGTCGGCCCGGCCGATGTCCTCGCGGACGGTGACCAGGAGCCGGTCGGCCATGAAGCGCAGGTCTTCGGGGTCGGGAGCCGGGACCGGCGTGGCGTGGACGGGGTCGAGGGCGGGCGGGGGCGTCGGGGCCGCCGGGTCGGGGTGCGCCGGGGGCGGGACGGGCGCCGGCGGGGGCGTGGTCATTCGACGTCCCAGTCGTCGAAGTCGGAGCTGTGCCGGGAGCGGGAGGACCGCCCCCGGTTGTCGTCGCGGTCCCGCTCGGAGGAGGACTGGACGCGGGTCGGCTCGTACACCGGGCGTTCCCTCTCGCCCCGGTCGTCGCCCCGGTCGTCGCCCCGTCGGGTCTCCCGGCGGTCGTACCGGTCGTCCTCGGCCCCACGGCGGTCGGTGTCGGTGTCGGTGTCCTCGTCGTCGGCGTCCCACGGCGGCTGGACCGGTTCGGGCGTCCCCCGGTCCAGAGCGGGCCGCCCGCGGCCCGAACCGGACGGGTCCAGGACGTGTCCGGCAACTCCGTTCAGGACGGTTCCGGTGCTCTCCCGCAGGAACTCCAGCACCTGGTACATCGGTTCGCCGATGTCGTGGCGTTCCAGGACACCGGTGTCGAGGAGCCGGTTGAACACCGCGAGGAAGTCGGCCTGGCCCTCCCTCTTCTCGTGCTGGAGCTCGCGTCGGATGTCCCACTGCTTGTCGGGGTTCATCGCCATGTGGTGGGCGATCTGGGCGAGGTCGCCGCGCCGGAAGAGCTCTTCGAGATCGCGGGCGCGCTCGGCGACCAGCCGCCGTTCGGCCATGTCCTTGAGGCGCTGCTGCTCCATCTCGCGCTCGTCCACCTGCATGGCCACGGAAACCATGTCCCGCTTGCCGATCGCCTCCTTGATGGCGTCGTCCAGGTCGATGAAGACCAGCACCCGGGTCCGCAGCCCGAGGTCCGCGCCGAGGCTGAAGCGTCCGGAGCTCAGCTCGTCCCGTACGGCCTCGTCGGCGCGCTGGGCGTCGGTGAGCCGGAATCGGCGGGACACCGCGCGCAGTCCGTCGAGGAGGTCGTCGCGCAGCAGCTCGGCGACGTCCCAGACCTGCCGGGTGACGACGAGGTGCGGGTCGGCGACCTCCCACTGGACGCGGGCGGCGGCCTTGAAGAAGACTCCGTCGCCGGAGGCGGGCAGGGTGAGTTCGAACTCGGTGACGTTGCGCCCGAGCTGGACCTCGAAGACGGTGTAGGGGAAGCCCATGAGGGGCTTGTCGGTGTCCTCGTTCCGGTCGGGCCAGACGACCCGGTGGCCGCCGTTGCGGTAGAGCAGGACGGCGGCGATCTGACCGCTGTCGCGCTTGTACGGGGGCTTGCGCTCGCGGAGCAGCGGGCCCTTGGCCCCGTTGTTGCCGCGCTGATCCTGTTCCCGGCCCCGGCGCTCGTCCGAGGGGGCCTGGTGCCGCGGGTCGTTCATCGCGTCGCTCCTTCCGCGACGGCGTCCCACATCCGGCCCGCCGCGCGTTTGTCCATGGGCCGGTCCCGGTCTCCGACCAGCTCCTTCAGCAGCCCCCGCAGCCGGTCCCGGTCCCGGCGGCTGACACCGAGCAGCGGCAGGAGCCGGCAGACGTGTCCGAGCGCCTCCTCGTCCTTGGCGGCCCGGCGCAGCAGGCTGCCCAGACCGTCGAGTGCCACCTCGCCCGAGCGGGCGGCGTTGAGCGTGTGCCGCAGCAGGGCGCCGAGTTCCGGGGTGAGTTCGGGGTGGGTGGCGAGGAGGGCGACGAGCAGCGGCCGGGCGGCATGCGGTTCGAGCTCGGGCACGTCGCGCAGACCCCACAGATGGGTGGTCCGGAAGGTCAGGGTGTCGACCATGGTGACCAGGACCAGGTTGGCGAGGTTCAGCCGCCCGTCCTCGAGCCACTCGGCCATCCGTCGGGTCACCGTCTCCGGCTCCCCCGAGGCGAGGAGCCTCGCGACGCTGAACGCGGCCGAGGACAGGACGTCCACGTCGGTCGCCTCGCGTTCGCGGACCACCCGCGCGAGCCCGTCGAGCGAGCCGCTCACGGTGCCCGCGGCCAGCACGTAGCCGTGGGCGAGCAGGACCACGTCGCGCAGGTCGTCGTCGCCGGCCCACTCCTTCAGGACGGCGACGACGGCCGGCCGTACGCGGGGGTCGCGCGCGGCCTCGGCGAGTGCCGTGGCGGCGGCCATCCGCGGTACGGCGCCGTCCGTGACCGCCATCGGGGCGATCAGTTCGCCGAACCCGTGGATCCAGTCCCAGGAGCAGAGCACCCCGGCGGCGATGGAGGCGCGTACCCACACTTCCGGGCGGGCGTCGTCGCACAGCGAGCGGAGCCAGCGGGAGACCGGGCCGCGCACGTTGTGGTAACCGTGCCAGACCTCTCCGAGGACGGCGGTGGCCAGCGCGTCGCCCTGGAAGCGGATCGCCCGCACGGGCACCTTGGCGGGGCCGAGGTCGAGCTCGCCGTCCTCGACGACGGAGCGGGCGAGCACCGGACGGCTGTCGGCGTGGGTGCCGAACAGCCGCCTGCCCGCCGGGTGTTCGGGGTCGAGGGTGGAGCCGAGCTCCCAGGAGAGGAGTTCGGCGGCCTCGGCGGCGATGCTGTAGGCGGAGCCGTTGAAGACGGCGACGGCGATGCGGAACGCGGTGGCGTTGAGGGCGGGCTGCGCCTCGGGCAGGGTGCCGGGTCGGTCCGCGCCCGCGAACCAGGCGCGGGCCTGGGCCCGGACGAACGCCGTGCAGTCCGCGAGGAGTTCCTCGTGGGTGAGTTCCTCCTTCTGCCGCCGGGCCAGATGGTCGGCGAGCCGGGCGGCCTCGCGCGGCCGTAACGCGTCGAGCCCCAGGGCCTTGGTCACCTCGGGCTGTCGGGCGAGGTCGCGCGCGGAGTCCAGGGCGCCGACGGGTTCGCCGCGCAGCAGCTGCCGCAGGTGACGGTGGAGGACCTCGTCGGAGGGCGGGGGCGGGCAGTACACGCCGTACCGTCCGCGCATCATCCGGTCGGCGAGATCGCCGCTCTCGACGAGGACGACGCCGTACCCGTCCTGTTCGCGCAGTTGCCGGCTGAACCGGTCGAGGTGCAGTTCGGAGAGACGGACGCGGGAGCGGCGGGCCCGGTCCCGGGGCTCGTCCCGGCCGCCGGGCGGCTCGTGGTCGGGGCGGGCGTCGTCGGACGGCAGCTCCAGGAGGTGGCCGCAGGCCCGCTCCAGGACGTCGGTCTCGATCTCGTCGACCCGGTGGCGGGGGTCGAGGCGGGCGACCTTGTGGTCGGTGAGTTCGGAGAGCAGGGCGAGGGCGGTGGCCTTGCGGCCGCTGCCGCTCTCGCCGCACAGGACCAGGAGACGGTTCTCCCGCAGGAGTTCCCTCATCCGTACGTAGCCGGGGACCTCGCAGTAGACGTCGTCCAGCTGTCGGAGGGTCTCCTCGGGCACGCGTCCCTGCACGATGTCCGAGCGGGCGCCCGGGCTCGTCCAGTACTGGGTGATGAACTGGTTGCCCTCGTATATCTGGCCGTCGCGGCCGAATTCGTAGCTGCGGCCGGCGGGGCGCGGTGCGAGGGTGCGCAGCGCCGCGCGTGCGGTGCCGGCGCCGCCGGTGCCGCCCACGCCGTCGACGGGGCTGCGGCCGGCCCGGTCGAAGGGGTTGGCCTCGGGCTGTTGTTCCCCGGCGGTGTCGGCCCGGTCGGCGCCGGGCCGGTCGGCTGGGGCTCGGTCGCCGCCGGCCCGGTCACCACCGGGCCGGTCGCCGCCGTGCCGATCGCCGCCCGCCCGGTCGCCGCCGGCGCCCGAGGAGTCGCCCCCGGCGGAGCGGCCGTCGTCCCTGGGCTCGTCGCGTGCCGCGGCACCGTCCTCGTCGCTCATGCGCCCTCCCCGTGCCGGATTCCGGTGATGCCGCCGTGGATGGTGTTGTCCTTGATCACCACGAGGTCACGGCCCGCCCGGTAGCTGTCGCCCGGGGAGGGGGGCTTGGTGGGCGGTGGGCCGTCCCCCCGCGTCGGCCCACCGCCGGTCTCGGGGTCACCACGGCCGTCCCCGCCGTCCGGCCCGCCGAACGGCGGCATCGGCGGCGCGGGTCTGCGCGGGATGTGGAACCAGGCGGTCTCGTCGGTCTCCTTGGAGCGCACCCGGGCCTGCCGGTAGTGCCCCGGCTCGACATAGCGGCCGCCTTCGACGACCACGTTGTCGTAGAGCCAGCCGGAGACGACGACGAGCAGGTCGGCGTCGGGCGCGGCCGTCATGATCTGTTTGGCCGTGGGGCTGTCGCAGAGCCGGCAGGCCAGGTCGACCGCGCGGCCGACGAGACCGTGGTCGTCCTCCAGGACGAGTCCCGCGTTCATGCCGATCCGCATCCGCAGGCGGTCCCGGCGGCCCGCGTTGTGTTCGCGCAGGCTCTCGTACAGGGTGTCGATCCACCGTCCGACCATGAGCGCCGGGGGGACGTCCGGGCGCAGCGCCCCGAGGATGCCGTCGCCGCGGTCCTCCTGGTGGACCGTGCCCGGTTCGACGCCGACGGCGGCGTACGCCTCGCCGAACGCCTCGTACATGGCGGCGCGCATCCGTCGCTTCGTGTCCATGCCCCAGGTGCCGGATCCGGCCGCGTCGCCGAAGACGACGAGGCGGTGAATCGCTCCCGCGCTCGCTCCCGCACTGCTCACTCGGACTCCCTGTGTGCCGTGTTGCCGTGGTGACGGGTCAAGCCTGGCCGCGCGCGGCGGCCGGCGATGTAGCCGTTTACACACCCGGCGGAGGTTTCTCCGCCGATTTCGTGTGGGGGGATCCGCCCTGGGCCAGCAGGATCAGGACGGGCATGTCGATGACGACCACACGGCGGTTCGCCGTGCGGACGACGTCCTGTTCCCGTAGCAGCCGGAGGGCCTTGGCCACCGCTTCCCGGGTGGCTCCTATGGCGGCCGCCAGGTCGTGCTGGGGAAGCGGGAGTTCGAGTACGGTGCCGGCGTCCGCGCGTCGGCCCGCCCGCTCGGCGAGCTCGACCAGGCGTGCGGCGAGCCGCTGGAGCACGGTCTCGGAGGCGAGGGAGCGGCGCTCGACGTCGGCGCTGCGCAGCCGGGCGGAGAGTTGCCGCAGGATCAGCGAGGTGGCGTGCGGATGGGCGGCGAGGAAGCGGCGGAAGCGGTCGCCGGTGATGGCGACGGCCTCGACGCGGCCGAGCGCGGTGACGGTGGCGCTGCGCGGCCTGCGGTCCACGGCGGCGAGGTCCCCGACGACCTCTCCCTCGCCGCGCAGGGCGAGGATGAGGCGGGTGCCGCGCTCGGTGTCGACCGAGACGACGGACCAGCCGGACAGGAGCGCGAGGACGTGCCCGGTGGTGTCGCGCTCCCGGATCATCACCTCGCCGGGCTCGTAGACGTGGGTGTTCCCCTCGGCGAGGAGTGTCCGGCGGTCCCGCTCGGGCAGGGCGTGGAGGAAGCGGTCCTGGCCGAAAAGGCTCAACTCCGTCCACCCCCGCCCGTGAAGCCGTGGAAGCCACGTGGGGCCGTGCCCGCGCTCGCCTCGGTGTGTTGGTTCCCACCTCATGTGGTGACCGCAGGCACTCTGTTGACACTGCGTCACGTCGTGGGGTGAAGAACGCTAGGGGCTGGCGAAGAAGCCCGTCAACGGGCACGGGGGGCGCAGGGGAGCGTAACTATCCACTCCCCTGCGCCCCCCGTGGGGACCGTGTCACGGACGGGTCACAGACGCGGGTCCACCGGCTCGGACTCCAGTGCGAGCACCGCGAAGACCGCCTCGTGGACCCGCCACAGCGGCTCTCCCTCGGCGAGCCGGTCCAGCGCCTCCAGGCCGAGCGCGTACTCGCGCAGCGCGAGCGAGCGCTTGTGGCCGAGGAAGCGGTTGCGCAGACGCTCCAGGTTCTCCGGGCGGGTGTACTCGGGGCCGTAGATGATCCGCAGGTACTCCCGGCCGCGGACCTTGACGCCCGGCTGGACGGGTCGGCCGTCGCGGCCGAGCGCGGGCGAGCGCCGGTTCGGCGCGAGCGGCTTGACGACCATGCCCTCGCCGCCGGCCGCCGTCATCTCCAGCCACCAGTCGACGCCGGTCCGTACCGACGCCTCGTCACCCGTCTCGACCACGAGCCGTCGTGTGACCTGCAGCAGACCGGTGGGGTCCGCCTCGACGATCCGGTCGAGCCACCGGAGCTGCTCGTCGTGCGGCACGGCCGCCAGCGAGCGCCCCGGCGCGGCGAGGATCTGGAAGGGCGCGAAGCGCACACCGTCGAGTCCCTGCGTCGGCCAGCAGTACCGCCGGTACGCCTCCGTGAACGCCTCGGCGTCCGCCGCCCGTTCACGCTGCTTGGCGAGGAGCCCGTCTAGGCCGTCCACGCCCCGTGCCGCCGCCTGCTCCAGTGCGCCGAGCGCGCCGGGGAAGACCGAGCGGGAGGCCGCGCCGACCGCCGCGTACTGCGAGCGCAGCAGCCCGCCGGACTTCAGCGACCAGGGCATCAGCTCGCCGTCGAACAGCAGCCAGTCCGCCGCGCCGGAGCCGCTGTCGGACGCGGTGAGCTCGTCCCACAGTCCGGCGGCGCCGATCGCCGCACGCAGCCGATCGAGGACCTGCTCGGTGACGGCCGGATCGTCGAAGAACGGGCGTCCGGTACGCGTGTGCAGGGCGCCGGTGGCTCCGACCACCCCGAATCGTTCCCGCGCCACCTCCTCGTCGCGACAGACGAGGGCGACGGCCCGGGAGCCCATGTGCTTCTCCTCGCACACGACCCGCTCGACACCGTCCGCCCGGTACTGGGCGAACGCCTCGGCCGGGTGCTCCAGATAGCCCTCCTCCTTGGAGGTCTGCGTGGGAGCCATCGTCGGCGGCAGGTAGGCGAGCAGCCGCGGATCGACCGCGAACCGGCTCATGACCTCCAGAGCCGCCGCCGCGTTCTCCTCCCGCACGGACACGTTGCCCAGGAGACGGGTCTCCACGATCCGGCGTCCGTGCACGTCGGCGAGGTCGAGCGGACGTCCCTGGTGGCCGCCGGGCGCCTCGGTCGCCAGCGGCCGGGCCGGTTCGTACCAGACCTTCTCCGCCGGTACGTCGACCAGTTCGCGCTCCGGCCAGCGCAGCGCGGTCATCTTCCCGCCGAAGACGGCCCCGGTGTCCAGGCAGATGGTGTTGTTGATCCACGAGGTGTTCGGGACGGGCGTGTGGCCGTAGACCACCGTGGCGCGGCCGCGGTAGTCCTCCGCCCAGGGGTAGCGCACCGGGAGACCGAACTCGTCGGTCTCGCCCGTCGTGTCCCCGTACAGCGCGTGCGAGCGCACGCGGCCGGAGGTCCGGCCGTGGTACTTCTCCGGAAGACCGGCGTGGCAGACGACGAGCCTGCCCTCGTCGAGGACGTAGTGGCTGACGAGCCCGTCGATGAACGCGCCGACCTCGGCCCGGAACTCCTCGGACTCGCGGCCCAGCTGCTCGATGGTCTCGGCGAGCCCGTGCGTCTCCTGGACCTTGCGGCCCTTGAGCCAGCGCCCGAGCTTGTTCTCGTGGTTTCCGGGCACGCAGAGCGCGTCACCGGCCGCGACCATGGACATGACGCGCCGCAGGACGCCAGGGCTGTCCGGGCCTCGGTCGACGAGGTCGCCGACGAACACCGCCGTGCGCCCCTCGGGGTGGTGGCCGTCGACGTATCCGAGTCCGGCGAGCAGGGTCTCCAGCTCGGAGCGGCAGCCGTGGATGTCGCCGATGATGTCGAAGGGCCCGGTGAGGTGACGCAGGTCGTTGAACCGCTTCTCCAGCACGACCTCGGCCGCCTCCACCTCCTCGACGCCGCGCAGCACGTGCACCTTGCGGAAGCCCTCGCGCTCCAGCCCGCGCAGCGAGCGGCGCAGTTCACGGCGGTGGCGCTGGACGACGTGGCGCGGCATGTCCGCGCGGTCGGGGCGGGCCGCGTTCCGGGCCTGGCAGACCTCCTCGGGAAGGTCGAGGACGATGGCGATGGGCAGCACGTCGTACTCCCGGGCCAGCCGCACCAGCTGGCGCCGTGCCTCCTGCTGGACGTTGGTGGCGTCCACGACGGTCAGCCGGCCCGCCTCCAGACGCTTGCCCGCGATGTAGTGCAGGACGTCGAAGGCGTCCTTGCTGGCGCTCTGGTCGTTCTCGTCGTCGGCGACCAGACCGCGGCAGAAGTCGGA
Organism: Streptomyces sp. NPDC047971; assembly: GCF_040653355.1. NCBI lineage: Bacteria > Bacillati > Actinomycetota > Actinomycetes > Kitasatosporales > Streptomycetaceae > Streptomyces > Streptomyces sp. NPDC047971. Next base: position 204,433 of record NZ_JBEZNW010000009.1, read on the forward strand.
GGAGATGACCTCGGTGGGCTTGAAGTGGCGGCGGGCGAAGGTGGACTTGCCGGAGCCGCTCGCACCGATCAGGACCACGAGGGACAGGTCGGTGACGGGCAGCTTGCGGGTGGTGTCGGTCATGCCGAGTCCTCCTTCGGGGTCGGGGTGGTGGTGAGGGTGAAGACGGCCATCTGGGTGGGCGGGCCGACCTCGGGATCGTCCGGGCCGACGGGCGTGTACGCGACCTCGTAGCCGTACTGTCCGGCGACGCGCGCCGCCCAGTCGCGGAACTCCTCGCGGGTCCACTCGAAGCGGTGGTCGCCGTGCCGGACGTGTCCGGCGGGGAGGGACTCCCAGCGGACGTTGTACTCGACGTTCGGCGTGGTCACGAGGACCGTCCGGGGACGGGCCGAGCCGAAGACGGCGAATTCGAGCGCGGGCAGCCGGGGCAGGTCGAGGTGCTCGATGACCTCGCTCAGCACGGCCGCGTCGTAGCCGGTCAGCCGCTTGTCGGTGTACGTGAGCGAGCCCTGGATCAGCTTCACCCGGCCCGCCTGCCGCTCGCCGAGCCGGTCGAGCCGCAGCCGCCGACCGGCGACGGTCAGGGCGCGTACGGACACGTCGACACCGACGATGTCGGTGAAGCGCACGTCCTTGAGCAACGCCTGCACCAACTGGCCCTGTCCGCAGCCGAGATCGAGCACACGGGTGGCGTCGGCGGCGCGCAGCGCGGCGAGGATCGCGTCCCTGCGCTGCTCGGCGAGCGGGACGGGCCTCTCCTCGGTGTCCGTGTTCTCGTCGACCGCGTTGTCGAGGTCATCGACCTCCAGCCCGTCGCTCTCGGCCAGGCGCACCAGCTCCAGCCGCTCCATGGCCTGCCGGGCCAGGCTCCAGCGGCGGGACAGATAGCGGCTGGTGATCAGCTTCTGCTCGGGGTGGTCGGCGAGCCAGCCGTCACCTGCGCGCAGCAGCTTGTCGACCTCGTCGGGCGAGACCCAGTAGTGCTTGGCGTCGTCGAGGACCGGCAGCAGGACGTAGAGCTGGTTGAGGGCATCGGCGAGCCGCAGCTCCCCTTCGAGGACGAGCCGCACGTAGCGGGAGTCGCCCCACTCGGGGAACGCGGTGTCGAGCACCACCGGCTCGGCGTCGACGGTGTCCCAGCCGAGGGGCCCGAACAGCTTGCGGACCAGCTCGGCTCCGCCGCGCGCCGGCAGCGCCGGTACCTCCACGCGCAGCGGCAGCGGCTCCGCGGCCCGCTCGGGCATGGCCTTGCACGTGCCGTGGAGGGCGCTCTTGAAGACCGTGGCCAACGCGACGGCGAGCAGCGAGGACGCGGCGTAGGGCCGGTCGTTCACGTACTGCGCGAGCGCGGAGTCGGGAGCGCCGCCCCGGCCCTTGCCCTTGCCGCGCCGCACGAGCCCGATGGGGTCCACCTCCAGGAGGAGGGCGGCCGTGCACCGCTCGGCGCTCGCCTCGGGGTAGAGGACATGGGCCCGGCCGTGCGAGGTCGAGAACGACTGCGCGTTGTCGGGATGCTTGTGCAGCAGGAAGCCCAGATCTGTCGCGGGTCGCTCGGGGGTGCCGGTTGTACTGATCGTCAGGAACACACGTCCGAGTATGGTCCGCCGGTCCCCCTCCGACCAGGCATTTTCCTCAGCGGTCGGCGGGTCCCGAGGTCGTCGGTCCCAGCGCGGCGGCCAAGGCCGCGATCCTGTCGGGGCCGACCCGGCAGCAGCCTCCCAGGAGCCGCGCCCCCGCCGCGGTCCAGGCTCGCATCCGGCCGGGGTCGAAGGAGCCGCTCCCGCGCCAGGACCGGGCCCGGGCGTCCCACTCCTCGCCGCTGTTGGGGTAGACGACCACCGGCTTCCCCGTGGCCCCCGCGGCGATCTCCACGGCGCGGCCCGCGTCCCTCGGCTCGCAGCAGTTGACCCCGACCGCGATCACCTGGTCGCTCTCCGCGGCCGCTGCGAACGCCTCCACGAGCGGCTGTCCCGCGCGGGTCCGCTCCCCCGCGACGGTGTACGAGAGCCAGACCGGCACCCCGCACCCCTCGGCCGCCCGGAGCAGCGCCTCGGCCTCGTCCACGTCGGGCACCGTCTCCAGGGCCAGCACGTCCGGCGCGGCCGCCGCCAGGGCCTCGATGCGGGGCCGGTGGAAGCGCTCCAGCTCCGCCACCGTCAGTCCGTACCGGCCGCGGTACTCGCTCCCGTCCGCGAGCACCGCCCCGTACGGGCCGACCGACCCGGCGACCCACACCTGCTCGGCGGCCTCCTCCCCCGCCGCCCGGGCCAGCTCCACCCCGAGCCCGATCAGCCGTGCCGTCTCGGTCCGGCCGATGCCGCGCCGGGCGAAGCCCTCGAAGCTCGCCTGGTAGCCGGCGGTGATGAGGACCCGGGCCCCCGCCCGGACGTACGCCGTGTGCGCGGCGACGATCTGTTCGGGCCCGTCGGCGAGGAGCCGGGCCGACCACAGCGCGTCACGCAGGTCGCAGCCCTGGGCCTCCAGCTGGTTGGAGAGTCCGCCGTCGAGGACGAGCACCTCGGCGGCGAGCGCCTCGGCGAGGGTGCGGGCGGGTGCCATCGGGGGTCCTTCCGAGGGGTCCTTCCGTCAGTCCAGCTGCGACTGGACCTGGGCGGCGATCAGTTCAAGGTGGTCCAGGTCGTCGAGGTCGAGGACCTGGAGGTAGATCCTGGACGCTCCGATCGCGCCGTACCGGCCGATCTTGTCGACCACCTCGGCGGGCGAGCCGGCCAGGCCGTTGGCCTTCAGCTCCCGTACCTCGCGGCCGATGGCCGCGGCCCGCCGGGCCACCTCCGCGTCGTCCTTTCCGACGCAGACGACGAGGGCGTTGGAGTAGACCAGGTCGTCGGCCTTGCGGCCGGCGGCCTCGGCGGCGGCGCGGACCCGTCCGAACTGCCGCTCGCTGTCCTCCAGCGAGGCGAACGGGATGTTGAACTCGTCGGCGTACCGTGCGGCGAGCCGCGGGGTACGGCTCGCCCCGTGCCCGCCGATGAGCACCGGGATCTTCGCCTGCGCCGGCTTGGGCAGCGCGGGCGAGTCGACGAGCTGGTAGTGCCGCCCCTCGTACGAGAACCTCTTGCCGATCTCGGTGCCCCACAGGCCGGTGACGATCGCCAGCTGCTCCTCCAGCCGGCCGAACTTCTCCTTGGGGAACGGAATCCCGTACGCCCGGTGCTCCTCCTCGAACCACCCGGCTCCCAGACCCAGTTCGACCCGACCACCGGACATCTGGTCGACCTGGGCGACCTGGATGGCCAGGACTCCCGGAAGGCGGAAGGTGCCGGCCGTCATCAGCGTCCCGAGACGGATCCGGCTGGTCTCCCGGGCCAGGCCGGCCAGCGTGATCCACGCGTCGGTCGGCCCGGGCAGGCCGTCGGCGGATCCCATGCTGACGTAGTGGTCCGAGCGGAAGAAGGCGTCGAAGCCGAGGTCCTCGGTGGCCTTCGCCACCGCGAGAAGGGTGTCGTAGTCGGCCCCCTGCTGGGGCTCGGTGAAGATTCGGAGATCCATGCCTCCATCCTGCACCGCCGGGTGGCGGTCAACCTCCCGGGTGACGGGTGGGCGATCACTCCGACGAGTGACCGTCCCCGTCCTCCGTGGCCTCCTCGGACCTGCCCGGCGGCCGGCCGACCGGGAAGCGGAGCTCGTTCCTGTCGATCTTCGCCGCGAGCGCGGCGAGCGGATCGACACCGAGGACGCCGCAGAACTGGAGCAGATACGCCAGCACATCCGCGACCTCGTCCTCGACCCGGTGTGCCCGCTCGGGGTCGGACATCACCCGGTCCGCCTCGTCGGGCGTCAACCACTGGAAGATCTCCAGCAGTTCGGCCGCCTCGACGCTGAGCGCCGCCGCCAGGTTCTTGGGCGTGTGGTACGGCTGCCACTCCCGCGAGGCCGCGAACTCGGCCAGTCTGCGCTGCAATCCCGCTACATCCAGTTCCGTCACGGCATCAGGTCTATCACCGGCGGGGGGCCGGCGGGCGTTCCGGTCCTCACGTCCCCCTCCGTCCCGGGGTCCGGGGGCGAGGGGCTCCCGATCCAGGTGGGGCGTCGCCCGGTGCGACCTGGGCGAATGTCCGTCAACGCGTCCGTCAGCGCCCGGACCGCGCCAGCCCGGTCGGGTGAATACCCGCCTCCCGGCGGGACACCTCCACCGAGGCCAGTGACCGGGGCCCGGCGCGCGTCGTTGGCTCGGGCGGAGCCGGACCGCCCGGCCCGCGCGCCGGCGGCCGCTGCCGGTGCGTCGTTCTCACGTGTGGCCCTCCCTCGCGGGACGGGCCTGGGCCGAGGAGGCCGCCATGTCCCAGGAAGCCCCGCCCGAAAAGGCGATGCCCGAGCAGCCGGTCCAGCATTCCGTGCCGGAGCAGAAGGGCCCCGGCGCGCCCAAGGGTCTGCTCCAGCAGATGGAGGAGATGATGGCGGCGCTCACCGCCGATCTGTCGCGGCTCGACGCCGACCTGCAGTCCTCGGCGGAGCGCCATGAGCCGCCGGCCGAGGGCGAGCCCCTCCCACGCTGAGCGCGCGCCGGCCGTCCACCGCCCGCTCCCACGGCGGGTGCCCCCGCGGTTCCCCTTCATGAGGGCCCCGCCGGGCCCGCCCGCTCACGGGCGACGTCGGGCGGCCGGTCCCGCTCCCGCACCGCGAGCCTGCGCAGCATCCCCCGCACCCGGTCGTTCGACTCGTCGGCCGCGTCGATCGCCTCGATGCACTGCCAGTAGAGCCCCTCCTCGTCGGTGACGCAGGCCACCCCCACCAGCGCGATTCCCACCTCTCCCAGGAGTGCGCTCAGCGCCGTCAGGGCCACGCGCGTGTCCCCCACCTCGGTCAGCTGAGCGGCTCTCAGACCGCCTGTGCGCAGCGCGGGATGGTCGACCATCCCGCGCCCGCCTCCTATCTCGCTCAACCCCCGGGCCTCGCCCCGCAGTTCCAGCGGTCCCGCGAGCGCGAGGTGATTCCCCACCGCCTGGGCGAGGGCCTGTGCCTGCCACGCCTCCGCCACGATGTCCAACGCTTCCCTGCTCCGCGCCAGTGCGTTCCGCCCTGTCGCGATCAGTCGCTCCGCCTCCATCGATGCCGCCCCCGTTCGTACGACTTACTGCCCACTCACTCCACTACCCAGAGTGAAGGCGCCTGAGCCCCAACGCCAGAGGAATTCGGAAATCTGTGGACAGGAAGCTCGATGGGGAAATTCCGATCACTCCGAAGAGTGACGATCATCGTTCGCGGCGGCACCCACGGAGCGCCTGGGGGTCAACCCCCGCGGCAGGGCTCCCCGTTCCGGCCGACGCTCCCCTTCGAGGGCCGCCTCGCCCACCGCTGCACCTTCGCCCCTCGCGCGGCTTCACCCTCAGCGACACCTCGCCCCCCGCGCGGCTTCACCCACCGCGGCGCCTCCCCCTACGGCACCGCTTCGGCGATCGCGGCGTCTTCGCCCACTCGCTCGCCACCGCTCGCCTCGCCGTCGCTCGCCTCGCCACCGCTCCCTCGCTCACCGCACCAGCTCCACGAGCGACACGCCGGGTGTCTCCCGCGCGCTCGCCGCGGCCGTCTCCCCGACGGTCGCCACGAGCCTCATGTGCCCGCCGGCGCAGATGGTGGTGGCGAGGTCCAGCAGCTCCCGGAGCTGACGGCGGTCCAGGCCCCGGTCGAGCCCGTCCGCGAGCACGGTCAAGGTCCGCATGGCTGCCGGCACTTCGGCGAGCTGGTCCATGGCGAGCACCCCCGGGCCGGTGAGCAGGACCAGCGCGAGCGCGAGATAGCGGAGCTCCCCGTCCCCGAGCCGCCCCAAGGGAGTGGGCACCCCGCGCTCCAGGACCGCCCGGACCGTCCCGTCCGGCAGTTCCTCGACACCGAGCCCCGCCACCGGACCCGCGCACCCCGCGCCCGCGACCGAGGCCAACCGGGCGTGCCGGCGCGGGCAGTCGGTGTGGGTGCGGTGCAGTACCTCCGCGAGGTTGTCGCACCCTCGCCTGAGCAAGCCCTCCCCGGTCGGCACGGGGGCGCGCATCCGGTCGGGGCGGGGATCGCAGACGAAGACGGAGCGCAGCGCCACCACGACCTGTTCCGCAGCCGCCAGGACGTCCAGCTGCCCCTTCGTCTTCCCGGCGACCCGCAGGGGCAGGAGTGCCGTGCCCAGCAGGTCGTCGGGGAACGGCGCGCGCGTGACGGGGGTGGCTCCGGCGGTGTGCCATGCGGCCTGGACGGAGTCGCGGCCGGGGTCGCGGAGGGCGGTGGTGAGCAGGGTGCGGCCGCGGGAGGTGAGCCGTTCGCCGACGATCCGGAGCCGGGGTTCGGCCTGCACGGCGATGTCGAGGTGGACGGGTCCGACCGGGCCGTCGACCGTGCACCCGATCCGGAACCCCCGCCTCCCCTGGGCGTCCGGCCTGGCTCGTTCGGGAACGCAGTCGGCCGCGTCGGGGAAGACGGTCGCGAGATCGTCGCCCGCGCCCAGCCGCGCCAGCGCCTCGTACGCCCGCAGGGCACTGGATTTCCCGCTCCCGCTCGCCCCGGCGAAGAGCGTCACCGGCCCCAGGGGGTGGACGGCCGCGCGGTGCCCCGCGAAGGCGGAGAGGCGCAGTTCGGTGACGGCGGGGCGGGCGGGACGCCGTGCGGAGCCGCCCACGAGGTGGCGCGGCGTGTCCTCCGGGGATTCGCACGGGGAGTCGCCCACGCCGTCGTACGCGGCGCGGTGGCCGGAGTCGTACGGGGGGTGGTGCGCGACGCGGCGCGCGGCCTCCCTCGCGGGAGCGGGAGCGGGAGCGGGAACGAGGGTGGAGGTGGCGGAAGCATCGGAATCGGGCGTAGGGCCGCCGGTGAAGTGCATGATCGGACCGTACGCAGACCGGTGTATGACGAACCGTTACACCGAGATGACCTTCCTACGATCGGGGGACGGCGACCCCCAGGTCGTCGTCCTCCGACTCCGGCGCGCCCTCGACCTCGGTGCCGGCGGGGGTCAGCAGGAAGACGTTGCGGTCGACGCGGTGCATGGAACTGCCGAGCCCGAAGACCACGCCGCTGCTGAAGTCCAGGATCCGCTTGGCCACTTCGGTGTCGGCGCCGGTCAGGTCCAGCAGCACGGGGATCTGGGCGACGAGGTACTCGGCGACCTCACGGGCATCGGCGAAGACCTGCACCCGCAGGACGATCATGCGGCGCTGCTCCGCGGCCTCGTACGGATCGTGCATCGCGCGGTGGTCGACTCTTGACGGCCATTCGTCACGGCCGCGCAGGGGGACGACCTGCGCGAGGCCCTCCCACTGCTCGTCGGTGACGTCGTACCTCTCGTACCTACTCATGCCACCATCCTCCCGTCCCTCACCCGTTCGGCCCAACAACGACACGGCCCGACTCGACGGGACTCTCGACAAGTCGACACGAAGGAGCCGACGGGTCCCGGCACACCACGACCGGGGCGGGCACGGTCGGCACGACACGGCCGACGACACGGGTCGAGTCGGGGCCGGGCGCACGACACGGGGAACCCGTGCGCTCTCACCGCTCGACCGGCAGCCCCCGCGGCTCCTTGATCCGCTTCATGATGATCTGCGAGTTCACCTCGGTGACCCCGGTCAGCGAGGTGAGCCGTTCGATCCAGAGGCGTTCGTACGCGGCGAGGTCCGCGACGGCGATGCGGAGCAGGCAGCCGGGGCTGCCGAAGAGGCGGTGGGCCTCGATGACGTCGGGGATGTCCCGCAGCGCCTCCTCGAACGCCTCGACGGTCTCCCGGTCGCGCCGGACCTCGATCGAGACGAGCACCTCGAAGCCCCGCCCGACCGCCGCCGGATCGATGACGGCGCGGTAGCCCTGGATCACCCCGTCCTCCTCCAGCTGCCGCACCCGCCGCAGGCAGGCCGAGGCGCTGAGGCCGACACGCTGGGCGAGCTCCAGGTTGGTCAGTCGGCCGTCTTCCTGAAGCTCACGCAAGATGCTGCGATCAATGCGATCCATCACGCAATTATGCACGCAGGATTTCGAGATCATGGCCCCGAATCCGCAATCACATTCGAAACAAGCTGTCCTATCGTTGCGAGTGCGACGACCCTCGACCTCCGGGACAGACAGACATGCAGTGGACACGCGACGACCGGCCCCGCCGGATCACCCTCATCAGCACCGGCGGCACCATCGCCAGCCGCTGGCAGGGCACCGGGTACGCCGCCGACGCGTCCGGTGACGACGTCCTGGCCACCTCCGCCCTGCCCGAGGGCGTGGCGGTCGAGGTCGTGGACCTGTTCAACGTCAACAGCTCCCGCATGACCAGTGCCCGCCAGCTGACGCTGCTGCGGGCGGTCCACGCCGCTCTGGCCGACCCCGGCGTGGACGGCGTCGTGGTCACCCACGGCACGGACACGCTGGAGGAGTCGGCGTTCTTCCTGGACCTCCACCACTCCGACCCCCGACCGGTCGTCTTCACCGGCGCGCAGCGCCCGCTCGGTACGGGGGACGGCGACGGCCCGGGCAATGTGTACGACGCGCTGCAGGTCGCCGCCTCCGTACGTGACCTCGGCGTCCTCGTCGTCTTCGACGGCCGGGTCCACGCGGCGCGCGGCACGGTGAAGACCCAGACGCTGGCCGCCGACGCGTTCGCCGACCCCTCCGAGCAGGGGCTCGGGAAGGTCGGGTTCGGCAGTGTGGACATCCGTCGCAGCCCCGACCGGCCCACGCCGCTTCCGCTTCCCGTCGCCGGGCTCACGCCTCCCCGGGTCGACCTGGTCATGCACCACAGCGACGGCGACCCGCTGTTCCTGAAGACGTCCGTCGCGGCCGGCGCCCAGGGCGTCGTGCTGGTCGGCACGGGCGCGGGCAACGCCACCCCGGAGATAGCCGCGGCCGTCGCGGACGCCGTGTCCCAGGGCACCCTCGTCGCGCTCAGCACCCGGGTCCCCGCCGGGCCGGTCGCGGAGATCTACACCGGCGGCGGAGCCGTGGACCTGGTGGCCGGCGGCGCCGTACCGGCCGGAACGCTGCGCGCGGGCCAGGCCCGGATGGCGGTGCTCGCGACCCTCTTGTCCGACGTCACTCCCGACCGTCGTCCCGCACTGCTGCACGGCCTCCTGAACGGCCCGGCCCGCCCCGAACCCGCCCTGACGGCGGCCGGTTCCCGCTTCGCCGGCGGCTCCTGACCACGCGCCGGCGTCCGTCCTCTTCCCCCTCCCGACGGACGCCGGCCCTCCTCCCTCACGGACGCCGGAACTCCTCCCCTCCGAGACGGCCGTCCGCGACGGCCATCGGAGTGCGGCAGTCCGCTCGACGGGCGCCGGAACTCCGCACCGCCTCCTCTACGGCCATCGGAACTCCGCACCGCCTCCTCGGCGGCCATCGGAACTCCGCGCGGCCCTCGACGGAGACGGGCACACCGCCCCGCGCTCGACGGACAGCCGACGTCCCCCTCCCGGCGGGTCCATCCGCCCGGGCACCTCGCCGTGCCCTCCCACGCCTCACCTCACAGCCCCTCCCTCCCCTCCCCTTAAGGCACGGACCTCCATGAAGACTGTCTCCCGCCGTGAGCACGACCTCCTCGGAGAGCGGGAGGTGCCCGCCGACGCGTACTGGGGCATCCACTCCCTGCGCGCCATGGAGAACTTCCCCATCACGGGAACGCCGATCTCCGCCCACCCGCAGCTGATCGACGCCCTTGCCGCCGTCAAGGAGGCCGCCGCGCTGGCCAACGAGGAACTGGGCCTGCTCGCACCGGAGAAGGCGGCCGCGATCGTCGCCGCGTGCCGGGAGATCCGTGGCGGAAAGCTGCACGACCAGTTCGTCGTCGACGTCATCCAGGGCGGCGCGGGCACCTCGACGAACATGAACGCCAACGAGGTCATCGCCAACCGGGGCCTCGAACTCCTCGGCCACGCCAAGGGCGACTACCGGCACCTGCACCCGAACGAGGAGGTCAACCTCAGCCAGTCCACCAACGACGTCTACCCGACCGCCGTCCGCATCGCGGCGATCACGGCGGTACGCGGGCTGCTGCTGGCGACGGCCGTCCTCCAGGACGCGTTCGCGGCGAAGGCCGTGGAGTTCCGCGATGTCCTGAAGATGGGGCGCACCCAGCTCCAGGACGCGGTGCCCATGACGCTGGGCCAGGAGTTCTCCACGTACGCCGTGATGCTGGACGAGGACCGCAACCGGCTGGCGGAGGCGGTGGAGCTGATCCACGAGATCAACCTCGGCGCGACGGCGATCGGTACGGGCCTCAACGCCCCCGCCGAGTACGCCGAGACGGCCCGGCGCCATCTGGCCGAGATCACCGGGATGCCGCTGGTGACCTCCGCCAACCTCGTGGAGGCGACGCAGGACTGCGGCGCGTTCGTCCAGCTCTCCGGTGTCCTGAAGCGGCTCGCGGTGAAGCTCTCCAAGACCTGCAACGACCTGCGGTTGCTGTCCTCGGGTCCGCGCGCAGGTCTGAACGAGATCAACCTCCCCGCCGTGCAGGCGGGTTCGAGCATCATGCCCGGCAAGGTCAACCCGGTGATCCCCGAGGTGGTCAACCAGGTCGCGTTCGAGGTGATCGGGAACGACATCACGATCACCATGGCGGCGGAGGGCGGCCAGCTCCAGCTGAACGCCTTCGAGCCGGTGATCCTGCACTCGCTGGCGAGGAGCATCACCTCGCTGCGGGCCGCCTGCCTCACCCTCGCCGAGCGCTGCGTCACGGGCATCACCGCCAACACCGAGGAACTGCGGGCAGCGGTGGAGAACTCCATCGGCCTGGCCACGGCCCTCAACCCGCACATCGGCTACACGGCGGCCACCGCGATCGCGAAGGAGGCCCTCCTCACGGGCCGTGGCGTCGCGGAACTCACCCTGGAGAAGGGCCTCCTGCCCGCCGAGCGCATCGCGGAGCTCCTCACCCCGGAGCGCCTGACGGGCACCGCGAGCCCGCTCCGTCAGGAGCGGGTCTAGGGCACCGGCGGGGGCCCGTCGGGAGACCGTGAGGGGGCCGCCGGAGACCCCGGCGACCCTCCCGGCGCCCCACGGGCAGATCCGCTACGAGCCCTGTGCCTCGCCGGGCTCGTCGATCACCAGGACGATCTTGCCGGTGGTGCGGTCGGTCTCGCCCAGCGCGTGGGCCTTCGCGGCCTCGGCGAGCGGGAAGGTGGCCTCCACATGGGCGCGCAGGGTGCCCGCGGCGACCAGGTCGGCGACGGCGTTCATCCCCGCGTGGTCGGCCTCGACGAGGAGGGTCTCCACGCGGACTCCTCGTGCCTCGGCCTTCCGCGCCTCGTCGGGGTCGGTGGGCGGCAGGAGCGAGACGAGGACGCCGCCGGGGCGCAGGACCTCCAGGGAGCGGGCGCGGGTCTCGCCCGACATCGGGTCGAGCACCACGTCGATGTCACGGGCGACGTCCCGGAAGTCGGTGGTGCGGTAGTCGATGACCTCGTCCGCGCCGAGCGAGCGCACGAAGTCGTGCTTGGGCGCGCTCGCGGTGCCGATCACGTACGCGCCGCGGGCCTTGGCGATCTGGACGGCGAGGTGGCCGACGCCGCCGGCGGCCGCGTGGACGAGCACCCGCTGGCCGGGGGCGACGGCCGCGGTGTCGACCAGGGCCTGGTAGGCGGTGAGCGCGGCCAGCGGGATGGCTCCGGCCTGGACGTGGTCGATGCCGGCGGGCTTGTGGGCGAAGGCCCGGGCGGGGGCGGTGACGTACTCGGCGTGGGAGCCGACCCCGTAGGGGTAGGGCAGCATGCCGAAGACCTCGTCGCCGGGCTTGAAGAGCGTCACGCCGTAGCCGACGGCCTCGACGACCCCGGAGACGTCCCAGCCGAGGACGAGCGGCATCCGGTCGAGGAAGATCACCTGGGAGCGGTGCTTCCAGTCGGTGGGGTTGACACCGGCCGCGCGGACGGCGACCAGGATCTGGCTGGGGCCGGGGGCGGGTCGGGGGATGCGGACCTCCTTGAGCACCTCGGGGGTGCCGTGGGTGTCCTGGCTGATGGCTCGCATGGTGGCGTTGTTCGTCATGTGTCCAGGTTCCCGGCCGGCGGCCGGGAGTACCATGGCATGATTGCCATCTTTCGACAGGATCGTGCCATGGGAAGCGAAAGCACCTCGGATGTCGCCGGGGCGACGCCTCATCGCGTCGTCGTCCTCGCCCTGGACGGGGTGTATCCCTTCGAACTCGGCATCCCGAGCCGCGTGTTCGGGGCGGCGGGTGATCTGTACACGGTCGCGACCTGCTCCGTCGACGGCGGGCCGGTGCGCACGAACTCCGACTTCTCCGTCACGGTGGAGCACGGCTCCGAGGCGCTGCGTACGGCGGACACGGTCGTGCTCCCGCCCTTCGACACCTCCCGGATCACCCGGGAGCTGGGAACGGAGCTCGCGGACGCGCTCGCCGCGGTCCCCGCCGGTGCGCGGATCGTCTCCATCTGCACGGGGGCGTTCGTGCTCGCGGCGGCGGGGCTCCTGGACGGCCGGCCGGCCACCACGCACTGGGCGCTCGCGCAGGTGTTCCGGTCGTGGTTCCCCCAGGTGGACCTGAACCCGGACGTGCTCTTCGTCGACGACGGCGACCTGCTGACCTCGGCCGGCGCCGCCTCCGGGGTGGACGTCTGCCTGCACCTCGTACGCAAGGACCACGGCACCGCCGTCGCCAACCAGGTCGCGCGGGCCTGTGTGGTGCCGCCGTGGCGGGACGGCGGCCAGGCCCAGTACATCGTCCAGCCCGTTCCGGGGCCGGATTCGAGCGGGACGTGGGCCACGCGCCAGTGGGCGCTGGAGCGCCTCGATGAACCGCTGACGCTGAGGGAGCTCGCCGATCACGCCCGGATGAGCCTGCGCACCTTCGCGCGCCGCTTCAACGAGGAGGTGGGCATGAGCCCGGGCCGCTGGCTGATCCAGCAGCGCGTGGACCACGCGCGGCAGCTCCTGGAGTCCACCGACCTGGCGGTGGACGACATCGCCGGCAAGGTCGGGTTCGCGACCGGGACCTCGCTGCGTCAGCATCTGCACGCCGCCATCGGGGTGTCCCCGCTCGCCTACCGGCGGACCTTCCGGGGCGGCGTGGCGCCGAGCCTCTGAGCGTCCGGGCATCCGCGCAGGTCAGGGAGGGGACGAGGGTCCGGCGGGGGTATTCCCGGGGACCCATCGGAGTTCCGATGCCGGCCATGGGATTCCGCATGGGAAACGCTTCGGCGGCGGGCTTACCGTCGAGGACATCGCCGCACGGACGTTCCGGTTGCGGAGCCCCGGCGCCCGCGGAACGTCTTCCCGCGGCGGTGTCCGTCCACGGGCCTCAGGCCCCGCCCCCCTTGGAGTGACCCATCATGGCGAAGATTCTTTTCGTGATCACCGGCGCCGACCACTGGACGCTCGCCGACGGCACCAAGCACCCCACCGGTTTCTGGGCCGAGGAGGCCGCCGCGCCGTACGAGGCGTTCGAGGCGGCCGGCCACGAGGTCGTCGTCGCCACTCCCGGCGGGGTCGTCCCCAGCGTCGACCGGAGCAGCCTCGCGCCCGAGTACAACGGCGGCGAGGAAGGCGCGGACCGGGTCGCCGCCGTCCTCGCCTCGTTCACCGCGCTCCAGCACCCGATCGCGCTGGAGGACGTGGACCTCGACGCCTACGCGGCCGTCTTCTACCCCGGCGGGCACGGCCCGATGGAGGACCTCGCCGTCGACCGGACCTCGGGCCGGATCCTGATCGACGCCCTCGCGTCGGGCAAGCCGCTCGCCGTCGTCTGCCACGGTCCGGCGGCGCTCCTCGCCGCCGTCGATGACGACGGCACGAACGCCTTCGCCGGCTACCGGGTCGCCGCCTTCACCAACGCCGAGGAGGCCCAGTCCGGCTTCGCCGACAAGGCCGCGTGGCTGCTGGAGACCCGTCTGACCGAGGCCGGCGTCGACGTCCGGGCGGGCGAGCCCTGGGCGCCGAACATCGTCGTCGACCGCAACCTCGTCACCGGCCAGAACCCGTCCTCCTCCGCCCCGCTGGCGGCCGAGGTCCTCAGGCAGCTGGGCTGACCAGGACCTCCACGCCCTCTCACTCCCCGGCGGCCTCCTGCACGATCCGGTCGAACTGGGCGCCCATCGCCTCGGCGAGCGCCTGGGCGGCGGACAGCGGCCGGACCATGACGGTGAAGTCGTCGATCCGGCCGTCCTCGTCGAAGTGGAGGAAGTCGCAGCCCTGGATCTGACGGCCGTTGACGGTGGCGGTGAAGACGAGGGCGTGGTCGCGCCCGTCGGGGTCGGCGATCTCGCGCACGTAGGTGAAGTCCTCGAAGACCCGCAGCACCCCGCGGAGTATCGCCGCGGTGATCGCCTTCCCGACGTACGGCTTGAACACGACGGGACTCGTGAAGACGACGTCGTCGGCCAGCAGCGCGACCACGGCGGCGGTGTCACGGTCCTCGACGGCCTTGCGGAACGGGTGCATGAACCCTCACATACTCAACTCGTTGAATAGGTGAGGGGGAGGCTACACCAGTCGGCCGTCCTCCACCGCGTACGGAACGAACGTGCTGGTGTTCTCGTCCACCGCGAGCGGGCGCCCCAGCGGGGGGACCGCGCGCTGGGGGCAGTCGAGGCGTTCGCAGAGGCGGCAGCCCATGCCGATCGGGGTTGCCGCCGCGGCGTTGTCGAGGTCGATGCCGTCCGAGTAGACGAGCCGGGAGGCGTGGCGGATCTCGCAGCCGAGTCCGATCGCGAAGGTCTTGCCCGGCTCGCCCCAGCCGCCGCGGTGGCGGGTGACCGCCCGGGCGGTCCACAGGTAGCGCTGCCCGTCGGGCATGGCGGCCACCTGGACGTGGATGCGGCCGGGGGCGGCGAACGCCTCGTACACGTTCCAGAGCGGACAGGTGCCCCCGGCGCGGGAGAAGTGGAACCCGGTGGCGGACTGGCGCTTGGACATGTTGCCGGCCCGGTCGACCCGGACGAAGGAGAACGGCACCCCACGCAGCCTGGGGCGTTGCAGGGTGCTCAGCCGGTGGCAGACCGTCTCGTGACCGAGCCCGAAGTGGTCGGTGAGTCGCTCGATGTCGTACCGGAACTCCTCCGCGGCCGTGTGGAAGGCCCCGTACGGGAGGACGAGGGCGGCGGCGAAGTAGTTCGCGATTCCGATCCGGGCGAGCGCGTGGGCGGTGGATCCGGCGGGGAAGTCCTCGGCCGCCAGCCGGTCCAGCTCGGCGGACTGCTCCAGCAGGGCCAGTTGCGTCGCCATGCGGAACGCCTGCTGGCCGGGGCGGAGACGGGCCGACAGGCGCAGGACGCGACCGGCCGCGTCGTAGTGGTGCAGCCGGTCCGAGTCGGCGGTGACGCGCACGCCGTGGTCTTCGGCGAGCCGGTCCGCGAGGGTGCGTACGACCTCGCCGCGGCGGATGCGGATCGCGCGCGCCAGCTCCTCGGCGGCGAGGTCGATGTCGTGGAGATAGTTCCGGCGCCGGTAGAAGAACTCCCGGATCTCCTCGTGCGGGGAGCGCGGAGCGTCCGGGCCCAGGTCCCCGTCGCGCCCTTCGACCGTCCCGGCGAGGCGCTCGGCGAGCTGCTGGCCGCGCCGCCCGAGGTCCAGCAGGACATGGGCGACGGCGGGCATGCGGGAGGCGAGCTCGGCCAGGTCGGAGGGGGAGACCCGGCCCTTGTCGACCTCTCCCGCCAGCGCCTCGCGCAGGTCGGCGACGAGGCGGCTGGTGTCCCGTTCCGAGAAGAAGCCGGGGTCGACACCGAAGGTCTCGGTGAGCCGCAGCAGTACGGGCACGGTCAGCGGGCGCGAGTCGTGCTCCATCTGGTTCAGATAGCTGGGCGAGATGGCGAGCACCCGGGCCAGCTCGGCCTGACTCATCCGCCGTTCCTCGCGCAGCCGCCGCAGCCGCGCTCCCGCGTACGTCTTGCCCACCGCGCCTCCCCGGCCTCTCCACGGACGCCCTCCGGGCCGTCCCCGACCAGGTCGGTGACGGTTCGTGACGGGCGTCAGCCTACGCGGACATCCCCACCGGCAACCCTTCGCAGAGTTGGCAGATCGCCCGCGGAAGATTCGCAGAACTTGGCAATCGTCCCTGGTTGATGGCACTGGGTGTCACTGGGAAAGTCGTTCTGCGGCCCGCCGGACCAGGTGGCCCAGGCGGTACAACCGGGCACGATTCACGCCCTGACGTCGGAGATCCCGGCGGTATCGGCTGGCGGTTCGGCGCGATTGCTCAGCTCGTTCCCTCCGGGACGGCGGGTCGCACACCCCCATTCTCGGCACACAGTGCCAATGCTTTGCACATTTGACGTGCACGGCCTTCTCGGACGACTCATGGAGACGGTGACGGTCATGGCAGAGACGAAGACGACGGCCGCGGCGGCGGAACTGGCCCGGCGCTGGGCGACGGACCCCCGCTGGGCCGGGATCGAGCGCACCCACACCGCCGAGGACGTGGTCCGGCTTTCCGGCAGCGTCCGCGAGGAGCACACCCTGGCCCGGCGCGGCGCCGAGCGCCTGTGGCGACAGCTGCACGAGCGGGACTACGTCCACGCGCTCGGCGCCCTGACCGGCGGCCAGGCCGTGCAGCAGGTGCGGGCCGGTCTCCAGGCGATCTATCTGTCGGGCTGGCAGGTGGCCGCCGACGCCAACCAGGCGGGCCACACCTACCCCGACCAGAGCCTGTACCCGGTCAACTCGGTGCCTCAGGTGGTGCGCCGGATCAACAACGCCCTCCTGCGCGCCGACCAGATCGCCACCGCCGAGGGCGGCTCGGACGACATCGACTGGCTGGCGCCGATCGTCGCCGACGCCGAGGCCGGCTTCGGCGGCCCGCTGAACGCCTTCGAGCTGACCAAGGCGATGATCGCGGCGGGCGCGGCCGGCATCCACTACGAGGACCAGCTGGCCTCGGAGAAGAAGTGCGGCCACCTCGGCGGCAAGGTGCTCGTGCCGACCGCCCAGCACATCCGCACCCTGAACGCGGCCCGCCTCGCCGCCGACATCGCCGACACCCCGACGCTGGTCATCGCCCGCACCGACGCCCTCGCCGCCACCCTGCTCACCAGCGACGTCGACGAGCGCGACGCCCGTTTCACGACCGGTGAGCGGACCGCCGAGGGCTTCTACCGGGTACGGAACGGCATGGCCCCGGTCATCGCCCGCGGCCTCGCCTACGCCCCGTACGCCGACCTCATCTGGGTCGAGACCGGCACCCCGGACCTGGCGCAGGCCCGCGAGTTCGCCGAGGCGATCCACGCGCGGTACCCCGACCAGATGCTCGCGTACAACTGCTCGCCCTCCTTCAACTGGAAGGCCGCGCTCGACGACGACCAGATCGCCAAGTTCCAGCGCGAGCTCGGGGCGATGGGCTACCGCTTCCAGTTCATCACCCTGGCCGGCTTCCACTCCCTCAACCACGGCATGTTCGACCTGGCCCGCGGCTACGCCGAGCAGGGCATGACGGCGTACGTCGACCTCCAGGAGCGGGAGTTCGCCGCCCAGGCGCAGGGCTTCACCGCGGTCAGGCACCAGCGCGAGGTCGGCACCGGCTACTTCGACCTGGTCTCCACGGCCGTCAACCCGGCCTCCTCCACCACCGCGCTCGCCGGCTCCACCGAGGAGGAGCAGTTCCACTGAGCAACACCGTGACCGCGACCGGACAGTTCGCGTCCCGGCCGAACGGGGGCGGACGACCCATCCCCGCCCGCCCCCGTTCGCCCAGCAGCTCAGGAGAGTCCGATGACCATCAGCGCCCCGACCCGTCAGGTCCGCGTCCTGGCCGCCCCCGGTGACCGCCACGACGAGATCCTCACCCCCGCCGCACTCGACTTCGTCGGCCGGCTCGCCGCCGCCTTCGGCGAACGCCGGCAGTGGCTCCTGAAGGAGCGCCGTCGACAGGCCATCCGGCTCGCCACCGGCTCCCCGCTCGACTTCCCCGTCGCCACCGCGGCCGTGCGGGCCGACCCGTCCTGGCGGGTCGCCCCGCCCGCCCCCGGCCTGACCGACCGCAGGGTCGAGATCACCGGCCCGCCGGACCGCCGGACGGCGGTCGACGCGCTCAACTCCGGCGCCCGGGTGTGGATAGCCGACTTCGAGGACGCCACCGCCCCCACCTGGGACAACGTCATAGGCGGCCAGCTCACCCTGCTCGACGCCGTCGAGCAGCGCCTCGACTTCGCCCCGCCCGAGGGCAGGGAGCACCCGCTCGGCGCCCACCCCGCCACCCTCGTGGTCCGGCCGCGCGGCTGGCACCTCGACGAGGAGCACCTGGAGTTCGAGGGCCGCCCGGTCCCCGCCTCCCTCGTCGACTTCGGGCTCTACGTCTTCCACTGCGCGCGACGCCGGATCGATGCCGGGTACGGCCCGTACTTCTCCCTCCCCAAGCTGGAGAACCACTACGAGGCGCGGCTCTGGAACGACGTCTTCGTCCTCGCCCAGGAACTGCTCGGCATCCCGCGCGGCACCGCCCGCGCGAGCGTCCTCATCGAGACGATCACCGCCGCGTTCCAGATGGAGGAGATCCTCCACGAACTGCGCGAGCACAGTTCCGGCCTCGACGCCGGACGCCGGGACTACCTCTTCAGCCTGATCAAGACCTTCGGCCACCGCACCGACTTCCTTCTCCCCGACCGGGCCGAGGTCACCATGACCGCCCCCTTCATACGCGCCTGCACCGAACTCCTGGTGCGCACCTGCCACCGGCGCGGCGCCCACGCCATCGGCGGCACGGCGGCCCAGGTGCCGGGCGGGGACCCGGCCGCGCACGAGGCGGTTCTCGCCGAGGTCCGTCTCGACAAGGAGCGCGAGGCCGAGGACGGCTTCGACGGCTCCCGGGTCGCCCACCCCGGGCTCGTCCCGGCCTGCCGCGCGGTCTTCGACGGCGTGCTGGGCGACCGGCCCGAGCAGATCCACCGGACCCGCGACGACGTGGAGACGACCGCGGAGGACCTGCTCCGCGTCCGCGGGATCAGCGGCCCGCCGACCGAGGCCGGCCTGCGCACCGCCATCGCCGTCGCGCTGCGCTGCTTCGACGCCTGGCTGCGCGGCCAGGGAGCCGTGGCACTGCACGGGCTGAGGGAGGACGCCGCCACCGCCGAGATCGCGCGG
The DNA here is from genome assembly GCF_040653355.1 of Streptomyces sp. NPDC047971. Lineage (NCBI taxonomy): Bacteria > Bacillati > Actinomycetota > Actinomycetes > Kitasatosporales > Streptomycetaceae > Streptomyces > Streptomyces sp. NPDC047971. The sequence continues at coordinate 223,447 of NZ_JBEZNW010000009.1, forward strand.
GTCCAGATCTGGCAGTGGCTGAGGCACCGTGCGGTCGACCGCGCGACCGTGCTGGAGGTGCTGGACGAGGAGCTGGCCAAGCTGGGCGCCGAGTACCCGTGGGCGGCTGTCGACGAGGTGCGCGAGCTCTTCGAGAGGACCGCGCTCGCGGCCGAGCTGCCGCTCTTCTTCACCCCGGACGCCTACTCCCGTCACCTCGTGCGCCGCACGGAGCCGGCGGCGTGAGCGGCCGCGGGTTCCCCCCCC
>NZ_JBEZNW010000010.1:0-178632 GCF_040653355.1 Streptomyces sp. NPDC047971
TTTGGGGCGGGGGCCCGGCCCTTGGTGGTTTTTCTGTTACTGTCTAAATCTCCCCCTTCGGTTCCGCGGCGGTCTTTTTTTTTCACGTGAAACATCGACGGCTCCGGCTCAGCCCTGGGTCGCCCACCACTCCTTGAGCGCCGCGACCGCAGCCTCGTGCTCCATGGGCCCGTTCTCCAGACGAAGCTCCAGAAGGAACTTGTACGCCTGCCCGACGGCCGGCCCCGGCCGGATACCCAGGATCTCCTGGATCTGGTTGCCATCCAGGTCGGGCCGGATCGAGTCCAGCTCCTCCTGCTCCTGAAGCTGCGCGATCCGCTCCTCCAGGCCGTCGTAGGCACGCGAGAGCGCCCCGGCCTTCCGCTTGTTCCGCGTCGTGCAATCCGAGCGGGTCAGCTTGTGCAGCCGCGAGAGCAGTGGACCGGCATCGCGCACATAGCGGCGCACCGCGGAGTCGGTCCACTCGCCGGTTCCGTAGCCATGGAAGCGGAGATGCAGTTCGACCAGGCGCGAGACGTCCTTGATCATCTCGTTGGAGTACTTCAGCGCCGTCATCCGCTTCTTGGTCATCTTCGCGCCGACCACCTCGTGGTGGTGGAACGAGACCCGCCCGTCCTTCTCGAAGCGACGGGTCCGCGGCTTGCCGATGTCGTGCAGCAGGGCGGCCAGCCGCAGCACGAGATCGGGCCCTTCCTCCTCCAGGTCGATCGCCTGGTCGAGGACGGTCAGGGAGTGCTCGTAGACATCCTTGTGCCGGTGATGCTCATCGCTCTCGAGGCGGAGGGCCGGCAGCTCGGGCAGCACATGAGCGGCGAGGCCGGTGTCGACCAGCAGACCGAGGCCCTTGCGGGGGTGGGCGGAGAGCAGCAGCTTGTTGAACTCGTCACGGACGCGCTCCGCGGAGACGATCTCAAGACGGTCGGCCATGTCGGTCATCGCCGACACGACTTCGGGAGCCAGCTCGAAGTCGAGCTGGGCGGCGAAGCGAGCCGCGCGCATCATGCGCAGGGGGTCGTCGGAGAAGGACTCCTCAGGCGTGCCGGGAGTGCGCAGCAGTCGCGCGGCGAGGTCGTCGAGCCCGCCGTGCGGGTCGATGAACTCCTTCGCGGGGAGAGCCACGGCCATGGCGTTGACCGTGAAGTCACGCCGGACGAGGTCCTCCTCGATGGAGTCGCCGTAGGACACCTCGGGCTTGCGCGAGGTCCGGTCGTACGCCTCGGAGCGGTACGTCGTCACCTCGATCTGGTAGCCGCTCTTCTGGCACCCGACCGTGCCGAACGCGATCCCGACCTCCCAGACGGCGTCCGCCCAGGGGCGGACGATCTTGAGGACGTCCTCGGGGCGGGCGTCGGTGGTGAAGTCGAGATCATTGCCGAGCCGGCCGAGCAACGCGTCCCGTACCGAGCCACCGACCAGCGCGAGGCTGAACCCTGCCTCCTGGAAGCGGATGGCGAGGTCGTCGGCGACAGGGGATACGCGCAGTAGTTCACTGACCGCGCGGCGTTGCACCTGGCTCAGTGCAGTCGGGGTGTCTTCGTTGGCGTTCGGCACAACAGAAAAGGGTACGTGCCCCGAACCACGGCGGCGTCCCTGTTTTCCCGTGGGCGGACCCCCCTCCTCGCGCATCGGCTGGAGCAGTCCCCGGCACTTGGCATCGGCGTGCCTCGTTACCATGCCTGGACACAGCAACGGCGAACCACCGATACCACTGATACGACGAGGACGGGCGAACGCGTGGCCGAGGCGGCAGACATCCAGGGGACCACTCCCTCACCTGCCCGTCGCTGGCTGCGGCGCACAGCGTCACTCTTCGTCGGGGCGCCGCTACTGGCCGGCCTCCTGAGCGGTGTCTCGGCCGCTCCGGCAGCAGCCGAGACGGCCACCGTCTCCCGGACCGTCGATGTGTCCCTCGACACGCTCTCTCCGAGCGCTCCGGTCGAGGGGGACACGCTCACGGTCTCCGGACGGGTCACCAACCAGAGCAAGCAGACGGTCACCCATGCCACGGTGGACGTCAGGGTGGGCCCCCGGATGACAAGCCGGAGCCAGATCGAGGCGGTGTCGGGCCGCACCGGCTTCCAGCCCTCCGGCGATCCCGCGCCCCTGGGCGGCAGCTACAAGGTCGCGATCCCTGAGCTGGCCGCCGGGCTCAGCAAGGAGTTCACGCTCTCCGTGCCGGTCGCCAAGCTCGGCCTGAAGGACAGCGGCGTCTACCAGCTGGGCGTCTCCCTGTCGGGTCAGACGGCCACCCAGCCGGTGGAGCGGGTCCTCGGTATCGAGCGGACCTTCCTGCCCTACCAGCCCGATGCGGCGGAGAAGAAGACCCAGCTCACCTACCTCTGGCCGCTGATCTCCTCGGCCCATGTGTCGGCGGAGACCGGCACGGACGACCAGCAGACGCCGGTCTTCGAGAACGACGAGCTGGCGGCTGAGCTCGCTCCGGGTGGCCGGCTGGACCACATGGTGACGCTGGGCAAGGAACTCCCCGTCACCTGGGTGATCGACCCGGACCTGTTGGCCACGGTCGACGCCATGACGAAGAACTACCAGGTCAAGTCCGGTACGACGACCGTGCCCGGCAGGAACCAGGCGGTGGCCGAGCGGTGGCTCGACGCGCTGGAGAAGGCGGTGACGGGGCGCAAGGTCGTCGCCTTGCCGTTCGCCGACCCGGACATCGCCTCCCTCGCGCACCGGGGCAAGGACGTCCCCGGCTCCGTGAGCCATCTCCAGCCCGCGACCGAGGTGGCCGGGTCGACCGTGGAGACGATCCTCCATGTGAAGCCGTCCACCGACTTCTCCTGGCCCGTCGACGGAGCCGTCGACCCCTCGATCATGGATGTCGCGACCTCGGCCGGTGCCCGCAAGGTCATCGCCCGCTCGGACAGCTTCCGCGACGACCTTCCGTACACCCCGACGGCGGCGCGGCCCATCGGTGGCGGCACCACCGCCGTCGTCAGCGACGCCTATCTGTCGACGGCGTTCGAGGGGGACATGCTCCCCGCCGGGAACTCCACGCTCGCCGTGCAGGAGTTCCTGGCCCAGTCGCTCGCCGTGACCCTCGAACAGCCCGAACTGCAGCGCAGCATCGTGGTCGCTCCCCAGCGGATCCCGACCACCGCCCAGGCCCAGACCATGGCGACCGCGCTGCGCGGGCTGTCGGCGCAGCGCTGGACGCAGTCGCTGGACCTGGTGGCCGCCTCCGAGGCGAAGCCGGATCCGGAAGCCAACACGAAGGTGCCCAGCGCCTCCCGTTACCCGCAGGCTCTGCGCAAGCAGGAGCTGCCGGTCCAGGCCTTCCGCGAGATGCAGGACACCCGTGAGGCACTCGACGACTTCAAGGTCATCCTGACCCAGCCGGACCGGGTGGTGACGCCGTTCGGCAACGCGATCAGCCGTGAGATGTCCACGTCCTGGCGGGGCCAGGCCCCCGCGGCGTCGCTCTACCGGATCACGGTGCAGGAGTATCTGAAGACCCTCTCCAAGGGGGTCCAGCTGATCAGCAAGTCGGACCTCACGCTCTCCGGCCGCAGCGCCACCATCCCGGTGACCGTCCAGAACAAGCTGCTGCAGGGTGTGGACAATCTGGTACTGCGGCTGACCTCCAGCAACAAGACCCGTCTGAAGCTCAACGGGGACGATGTCGCCGAACTGCCCGTCAAGATCGACGGTGGGCACAGCCAGTCGGTGAAGTTCACCGCCTCGGCCAACGCCAACGGCCCCGTGCCGATGACGGCCCAGCTCTTCACCAAGGACGGCACTCCGTACGGCCAGCCGATGCACTTCACGGTGAAGGTCTCCGAGATCACCGCGACCGTGATGCTCGTCATCGCCGGCGGCGTCCTGCTCCTGGTCCTCGCCGGCGCGCGGATGTACACGCAGCGCAAGCGTGCGGCGGCCCGGAACGCGGAGGCGGAAGCGGCGGAGGAGAAGGATCCCGAGCAGCCGAGTGACCCGACACCGGACACCGGTCCCGAAAGCGGCGACCCGTCGGGACCGGGTGAGAAGGTGAACCGTTGAGCGATGTCGTGGCCGGTCGGCCGGGGACGATGAGGTGGGGTAACCATGAACGCGCCGTACGACGGTGACCGCGGCCAGGGCGCGGGCGGCACCGAGCCGTCCGGTGGTACGCCCGCGGCGACCCCGGGACCCGGCCGGCCGCCGGCCCCGTCGCCACAGCAGCCCGCCTCGGACCCGTACGCCCAGGACCAGTACGCCCAGGACCCCTACGTCCAGGACGCGTACACCCACGATCCCTACCGCGCACAGGACCTGTCCGCGCAGGACCCGGTGACCGAGGCGCTCTACGACCGCGCCGCCCACCCTCCGCCGCCGCCCGGGACGTACCAGGAGCCCCAGCCCCTCTATCAGCAGCCGGTCGCGCCGCAGCACGCCCCGGACCCGCGGGTCTGGGCACAGACCCCGGCGCCGGAGCCGGACGGCCCCTCACGCCATCTGCCGTACGGCGACGACCCGCGCACGGTCCAGTTCACCGGAGTGGACGACCTGGTGACCCGGGCGAGCGACGAGAAGCCCGAGCCGGACGCCTTCGCCCACCTCTACCGGGACCAGCAGACCCCGGGCCAGGTGCCCCCGCCCGCTCCGGAGCCGAACCCGATGCCCGCCCCCGCCCCGAAGAAGTCCGGCCGCGCCTCCGGCCTGCTGAAGTCGAGCGCGGTGATGGCGGCCGGCACGCTGGTCTCCCGGCTCACCGGCTTCGTCCGCAGCCTGGTCATCACCGGCGCGCTCGGCGCCGCGCTGCTCGGTGACACCTTCACCATCGCGTACACCCTGCCGACGATGATCTACATCCTCACGGTCGGCGGCGGTCTCAACTCGGTCTTCGTACCGCAGCTGGTCCGCTCGATGAAGAACGACGAGGACGGCGGCGAGGCGTATGCCAACCGGCTGCTGACGCTCGTCATGGTGGCGCTCGGCGCGATCGTGGTCGTCGCCGTCTTCGCCGCCCCGCTGCTGATCCGGCTGATGTCGAACACCATCGCCGACGATGTCGCCGCCAACAGTGTCGCCGTCACCTTCGCCCGCTACTGCCTGCCCACGATCTTCTTCATGGGTGTTCATGTGGTGATGGGTCAGATCCTCAACGCCCGGGGCAAGTTCGGCGCGATGATGTGGACTCCGGTCCTCAACAACATCGTGATGATCGTGACGTTCGGTCTCTTCATCTGGGTCTACGGCACCTCCGGCGAGTCCCAGATGGGTGTGCAGACCATCCCGGACGAGGGCATCCGCCTGCTTGGTATCGGCACCCTGCTCGGCCTGGTCGTCCAGGCCCTGGCGATGATTCCCTACCTCCGCGAGACGGGCTTCCGCTTCCGCCCCCGCTTCGACTGGAAGGGCCACGGCCTCGGCAAGACCGTCAAACTGGCCAAGTGGACCGTGCTGTTCGTGCTGGCCAACCAGGCGGGTGTCCTGGTCGTGACGCAGCTCGCCACCGCTGCCGGTGAGGAGTCCGGCAGGGACGGCGCGGGCTTCCTCGCGTACTCCAACGCGCAGCTGATCTGGGGTATGCCGCAGGCCATCATCACCGTGTCGGTCATGGCGGCGCTGCTGCCCCGCATCTCCCGCGCGGCCCACGACAACGACCCCGGCGCCGTCCGCGACGACATCTCGCAGGGTCTGCGGAACTCCGCCGTCGCGATCGTCCCGGTCGCCTTCGCCTTCCTCGCGCTCGGCGTCCCGATGAGCACCCTGCTCTACGCCTCCAGCGGCATCGAGGCGGCCCAGGGCATGGGCTTCATCCTGATGGCCTTCGGGCTCGGGCTCATCCCGTACTCGGTCCAGTACGTCGTCCTGCGTGGCTTCTACGCCTACGAGGACACCCGGACGCCCTTCTACAACACGGTCATCGTCGCCGCCGTCAACGCGGCCGCCTCGGCCGCCTGTTACTTCGTCCTGCCCGCCCGGTGGGCCGTCGTGGGCATGGCCGCCGCGTACGGTCTGGCCTACGCCGTCGGTGTCGGCGTCGCCTGGCGTCGCCTGCGCAACCGACTGGGCGGAGACCTGGACGGAACTCACGTGATGCGGACCTACGCCCGTCTCTGCCTCGCCTCGCTGCCCGCCGCGATCGTGGCCGGAGCGGTGGGCTTCGGCCTGCTGAAGGTCGTCGGTGACGGTGCGCTCGGCTCCCTGGTGGCTCTGCTCGTCGGCGGTGCGGTGCTGCTCGGGATCTTCTTCGTCGCGGCCAAGCGGATGCGGATCGAGGAGCTGAACTCCCTGGTCGGTATGGTCCGTGGACGCCTGGGTCGGTAAGGAAAACCGGTTCCGCGCAACCATCGTCGGCCGCCGCGTGTCGTGCATAGCGGCCGACTGTGGGCACAATTGGCTTGGCTGTTGGATCTGGCGCAACGGATGGGGAGGCAGGAACGACGGTGGCGGAACGTAGCACGGCTGCCGTCGACGTGGCCGACAACAGCGGTGACGACCCGCTGACCGCCAAGGCGGAGAAGGCCGCGACCGACGGGGTGGCGGAAGCGCAGGACACGGCGGAGAAGTCCGCCGAGGTCGCAAAGGACGAGGCCGGGACCCGGCAGAACGGCGAACAGCCCTCCATCGAGACTCCCGAACTGCACAGCGGGCACAAGCTGGCCAGGCGATACCGCCTGGAGGAGTGCGTCACTCGTCTGGACGGTTTCAGCAGTTGGCGTGCCGTCGACGAGAAACTTCGGCGAGCGGTCGGTGTCCATCTGCTGCCGGCCGATCACCCTCGGGCCCGTTCGGTCCTCGCGGCGGCCCGTTCCTCGGCGCTGCTGGGAGACCCCCGGTTCGTCCAGGTCCTGGACGCCGTGGAGGAGAACGATCTCGTGTATGTGGTGCACGAGTGGCTTCCCGACTCCACCGAGCTGACGACTCTGCTCGCCGCGGGCCCGCTGGAGCCGCACGACGCCTATCAGCTCGTCACCCAGGTCTCCCAGGCGATGGCCGCCGCACACCGCGAAGGTCTCGCCCATCTGCGTCTGACGCCCAGCGCCGTGCTGCGCAGCTCCACCGGTCAGTACCGCATCCGCGGCCTGGCCGTGAACGCCGCGCTGCGCGGAATCAGCGCGGAGCGCCCCCAGCGCACCGACACCGAGGCGATCGGCGCCCTGCTGTACGCGGCGCTGACCCAGCGCTGGCCGTACGACAGTGACGCCCACGGCCTCTCCGGGCTTCCCAAGGGCGTGGGCCTGCTGCCCCCCGACCAGGTGCGGGCCGGCGTGCACCGCGGTCTCTCGGAGATCGCCATGCGTGCCCTGGCCAACGACGGGGCCACCGCATCGCGCCAGGAGCCGCCGTGCACCACCCCGGACGAGCTCGCCAAGGCCGTGGCGGCGATGCCCCGCATCCGCCCGCCGGAGCCCGAGTTCGCCGCCCCGCCCGAGTACCAGCGCACCACGTACCAGCAGGGCACGTACGGCCGGCCGCAGCAGCGTCCGGGCGTCGCGGCCACCCAGCCGGTGATGGCGCCTCCGGCACCGCTGGAGAGCCGTACCGGCAGGGCCCTGAAGTGGGCCGTGTCGGCGCTTCTGATCGCCGCGCTCGGACTGGGCAGCTGGCAGATCGCCGACCGTCTCCTGGACCAGAACAAGGTCGACGAGCCCACACAGACCACACAGCCGGACAACAACGACGAGGACGAGAAGGCACCTGAGGGGGGCAAGCCCGTCACCATCGTCAGTGCGCACGACTTCGACCCGGAGGGCGACGGAGCCGAGACTCCGTCGGAGATAAAGAACGCCTACGACGGCAACCCCTCTACTTCGTGGCAGACGTCCATCTACTACGGGTACTCGAACTTCGGCAGGCTGAAGGAAGGCGTGGGCCTCGTTCTGGACCTCGGCTCGGTCCAGCAGGTCGGCAAGGTCGACGTCACGTTCGAAGGCGCTACCTCCGTACAGCTGCGGCTGGCCCCCGAGAACGCTTCGGCCCGGCCCACGTCCGCCAGTGACTTCACCACGCTGGCCCAGTCCTCCGGAACGCAGGTGTCACTCGCCCCGCCGAAGGCGGTGAAGACGCGCTACGTTCTGGTATGGCTGACCGACCTGCCCGGCAGCGGGGGCGGCTATCGCGGCAAGATCACGGACATCAAGATCACGAGCTGACGGCATCCGGGGAGGGGGCACACCGTTGGACGAAGCCATAGGCGGCGACATCAGCGACCAGGAACTGCTGGCGCGCCATGTCGCCGGCGATCCCGACGCCTTCGGTGAGCTCGTGCGGCGTCACCGGGATCGGCTGTGGGCGGTGGCCCTACGGACGCTGGGAGACCGCGAGGAGGCCGCTGACGCCGTCCAGGACGCCCTCGTCTCCGCCTTCCGGGCCGCCCACACCTTCCGGGGTCAATCGGCCGTCACGACCTGGCTCCACCGGATCACGGTGAACGCGTGCCTCGACCGTGCCCGAAAGACCGCCTCCCGCAAGACCTCTCCCATGGACGACACGGCACGTTTTGAGCAGCTCCTCGAACCCGCCGAGTCCGCCGAGGCCCCCGCCGAGCGCCAAGACCTCCATCGTGAGGTGCTGGCCGCCCTCGCCAAGCTCCCCGAGGACCAGCGGGCCGCGCTCGTCCTGGTCGACATGCAGGGATATCCCGTGGCGGAGGCCGCCCGCATCCTCGACGTCCCCACCGGAACGGTGAAAAGTCGCTGTGCCCGCGGACGGGCCCGGCTGCTGCCGATGGTCATCCATCTGCGCGCGGATACGGGGGGTAACGAGGCCACCGACCGGGGAAGGAACCGGACGCCGGGGACATCCGTCCCACCGGTGTCGGGGCCAAGGGATAACGGATCGAATGGTCCGGCTGCTGTGAAGGGCGGAGGTGGGCGCGCGTGACTTCCACGACCGGCAGGGCCGACACAACACAGCACCCGGACGTCTCGGAGATCTCCGATCTCACGGAGGGGCTGCTGTCTCCGACCCGCACCGCGGCCGTGAGAAAACATCTCGACGACTGCGCCCTGTGCGCGGACGTGCGGACCTCCCTGGAAGAGATCCGTGGGCTCCTCGGCACACTTCCCGGGCCGCAGCGGATGCCCGCCGAGATCGCCGGACGCATCGATGCCGCTCTGGCCGCCGAAGCGCTCCTGAACGCCACCACGCCGGATGTCGACGCGCATGTTTCACGTGAAACAGCGAGCACCGACCGCGACACGCACCCCACTCCAGCCCCGCCCGCCACGGATCGCCCCGCCGGCCGACCGCGCGCCTCCACCGGTCCCGGACGCACCAAGACCCGGCGCCGCCGGGTCGCCGCTCTCGGCGCGGTCTTCGGGGCTGCGGCGCTGGGCCTGAGTCTCTTCTTCGTCCAGGGCGGCGTTCAGACCCTTGGCGAGTCGGGCGACAGGAAGACCGACACCGCCGCCAGCGGATTCGCCGCGGACCAGTTCGACGGCGGACCGGTCGAAGCCCGCGTCCAGGACCTCCTGCGGCCCCAGGGCACGCTCCAGGAACCCGAGGAAAGCCCTCCGAAGTCCATGTCCACCGAGAACAGCGGTGACACGACGAAGCGGGGCATGACCGAGTCCCTGCCCAGTTGCGTCAAGGCCGGTACCGGCCGGACCGATCCGGTTCTCGCCTTCCAGAGGGGCGACTACCAGGGCACGCCCGCCTATCTCGTCGTGCTGCCCCAGGGAACCGAGGGCACCCATGTTCAGGCGTATGTGCTGGACGCCTCCTGCGCCGATGGCGGAGGACAGGCCAAGGCCGAGGTTCTGATGACACGGGCCTACCCCCGCTCCTGACAGAGACGCCGTGCCGCACGGCGGGCTCGGGAATGCTCGCCCCTTAGGATCCGTTGGGTGGGGTGAGAGTCACCGATCGACCGCCCCGTAGGTAGTAGGCAGTCAGCAGAGACGAGGAAGAAACCCGTGAGCGACGTCCGTAACGTGATCATCATCGGCTCCGGGCCCGCGGGTTACACCGCTGCGCTCTACACGGCGCGTGCGTCGCTGAAGCCGCTGGTCTTCGAAGGTGCCGTCACCGCTGGTGGCGCCCTGATGAACACGACCGACGTGGAGAACTTCCCCGGCTTCCGTGACGGCATCATGGGCCCGGACCTGATGGACAACATGCGCGCCCAGGCCGAGCGCTTCGGTGCCGAGCTCGTTCCCGACGATGTCGTCGCCGTGGACCTCACCGGCGAGATCAAGACCGTCACGGACACCGCCGGCACCGTGCACCGCGCGAAGGCCGTCATCGTCACCACCGGCTCCCAGCACCGCAAGCTCGGGCTGCCCAAGGAGGACGAGCTCTCCGGCCGCGGTGTCTCCTGGTGCGCCACCTGCGACGGGTTCTTCTTCAAGGACCAGGACATCGCCGTCGTCGGCGGCGGCGACACCGCGATGGAGGAGGCCACCTTCCTCTCGCGCTTCGCCAAGTCCGTCACGATCGTCCACCGCCGGGACTCCCTGCGTGCCTCCAAGGCCATGCAGGAGCGTGCCTTCGCCGACCCGAAGATCAAGTTCGCCTGGGACAGCGAGGTCGCCGAGATCCACGGCGACCAGAAGCTCTCCGGTCTGACCCTGCGCAACACCAAGACGGGCGAGACCAGCGAGCTGCCGGTGACCGGCCTCTTCATCGCCGTGGGCCACGACCCGCGCACGGAGCTCTTCAAGGGTCAGCTGGAGCTGGACGCGGAGGGCTACCTCAAGGTCGACGCCCCCTCGACCCGGACGAACCTCTCCGGTGTCTTCGGCGCCGGTGACGTCGTCGACCACACCTACCGTCAGGCGATCACCGCTGCCGGCACCGGCTGCTCCTCCGCGCTCGACGCCGAGCGCTTCCTGGCTGCCCTTGCCGACGACGAGAAGGCCGCCGAGCCGGCGACCACTCCCGCGGTCTGACCCACCCGGCTTTCCCCACCCCACACCCCGCGAAGTTAAGGAGGTCGCCGTGGCCGGCGCCCTGAAGAACGTGACCGACGCTTCCTTCGAGGACGACGTCCTCAAGAACGACAAGCCCGTCCTGGTGGACTTCTGGGCCGCCTGGTGCGGTCCGTGCCGCCAGATCGCCCCGTCGCTCGAGGCCATCGCCGCCGAGCACGGCGAGATCGAGGTCGTGAAGCTCAACATCGACGAGAACCCGGCCACGGCTGCCAAGTACGGCGTCATGTCCATCCCGACGCTGAACGTCTACCAGGGCGGCGAGGTCGTGAAGACGATCGTCGGCGCCAAGCCGAAGGCCGCGATCCTCCGCGACCTCGAGGGCTTCGTCGAGGCCACGGCCTGACCCCTCTGTTTCACGTGAAACACCGACGGCCCGCATCCGGATGGAGGCGGGCCGTCGGCGTTCGTCGGTGGGTCGGCCTCACAGGGGCCGCAGAGCCGGTTCCTTCTGGACGGCGCCCAGCAGCCGGTCCAGCGCCAGTTCGACGTCCTCCTTCCAGGAGAGCGTCGTCCGCAGTTCCAGCCTCAGCCTCGGGTGGCTCGGATGGGGCCGTACGGTCTTGAACCCCACCGCGAGAAGGTGGTCCGCCGGCAGCACACAGGCCGGCTCCTTCCATCGCGCGTCCCCGAACGCCTCGATCGCCTTGAACCCGCGTCTCAGCAAGTCCTTCGCGACGGTCTGCACCATCACCCGGCCGAGCCCCTGCCCCTGATACCCCGGCATGATCCAGGCGGTCATCAGCTGCACCGAGTCAGGGGAGACCGGGCTCGTCGGAAAGGCCATGGACCGCGGCACATACGCCGGGGGTGCGTAGAGAACGAAGCCGACGGGCACCTCGTCCACATAGACGACCCGGCCGCAGGATCCCCAGTCCAGCAGAACCGCGGAGATCCATGCCTCTTTCTCCAACTCCGGCCGCCCGGCCTTCACCGCGGCTTCCCCGCTCACGGGATCCAGCTCCCAGAAGACGCAGGAGCGGCACCGCTTGGGGAGGTCCGGAAGGTTGTCCAGAGTGAGCGGTACGAGCCGACGCCCCACGGCTGTTCCTCGCTTCCCACGGCCATCGCAGTACGGATACGCCCTCACAGAATCGTATCGATGGGGCGATCAGGGCGATACCGCACTCAGGCAAAGGGGCGGGCCGTGTCCCGGCCTTCACCGGAACACGGCCCGCCCCGCAGGTTTCAGAAGGCTGATCAGCCCTCGTCCTCTTCCTCGTTCTGCTCGGCGTTCACCTGGTCCATGACCCGTCCCTCGCCCGGAGCGAGAGTCGAGAGGATCCGGTCAAGATCCTCTATCGAGGCGAACTCGACGACGATCTTTCCCTTCTTCTGCCCCAGGTCGACCTTCACACGGGTCTCGAAGCGGTCGGAGAGCCGGGTCGCCAGACCCGTCAGCGCCGGGGAGACGCGCGCCCCCGCCCTCGGTCCCTTCGACTTCGTCGTGGCGGTGGGCTCCGAGCCCATCAGCGTCACGATCTCCTCGACCGCACGGACCGAGAGACCCTCGGCCACGATCCGGTACGCCAGCTTGTCCTGGGTCTCCGGGTCCTCCACGGAGAGCAGGGCACGAGCATGACCGGCCGAGAGCACACCGGCGGCGACCCGCCGCTGCACCGGAGGCGACAGCCGCAGCAGGCGCAGCGTGTTGGAGACCTGCGGACGCGAGCGCCCGATACGGTCGGCCAGCTGGTCGTGGGTGCAGTTGAAGTCCTTGAGCAGCTGGTCGTAGGCGGCGGCCTCCTCCAGCGGGTTCAGCTGCGCCCGGTGAAGGTTCTCCAGGAGAGCGTCCAGGAGAAGCTTCTCGTCCTCGGTGGCTCGCACGATCGCGGGGATGCGCTCCAGGCCGGCCTCACGGCATGCCCTCCAGCGCCGCTCACCCATGATGAGTTCGTAGCGCTCGGCACCCAGCTGTCGTACGACGACCGGCTGCAGCAGACCGACCTCCTTGATGGAGGTGACCAGCTCCGCCAGAGCATCCTCGTCGAAGACCTCACGGGGCTGCTTCGGGTTGGGCGTGATGAAGTCCAGCGGCAGCTCGGCGAAGTGCGCCCCGGCGGGGGACTCCGGCTCCTCGACCGTCACGGTCTCGATCACGGGGACGACCGAGTCCGGGGACTGCGGGCTCTGAGGAAGGGTCGCCACCTTCGCGGCAGCCACACCTCGCTCCGGAGACAGCACCGGAGCGGATGCGGGCGAGGCAGAGCCCGCCCCCGTACCCACGGCCGGCGCCTGCCGCTCCTGGGGAGCGGCAGGGATCAGCGCACCGAGCCCGCGCCCCAACCCCCTACGTCGCTCGCTCACTGGATCCCCTCCGACATGCTTGGCTGGTTGTTCTGGTGGCCCACGTGGGCGTGCTGCGGGTCGTACTGGACACCGACACCCCGCAGCGCGATCTCACGGGCCGCCTCAAGATACGACAGCGAACCACTCGAGCCCGGGTCGTAGGTGAGGACGGTCTGGCCGTAGCTCGGCGCCTCCGAGATGCGCACGGACCGCGGGATGCTGGTCCGCAGCACCTCCTCGCCGAAGTGCGTGCGCACCTCCTCGGCGACCTGCGAGGCAAGCCTCGTCCGGCCGTCGTACATGGTGAGCAGGATCGTCGAGACATGAAGCGTGGGGTTGAGGTGCCCACGCACCAGGTCGACGTTCCGCAGGAGTTGACCCAGGCCCTCCAGCGCGTAGTACTCGCACTGGATCGGGATCAGCACCTCGGCCCCCGCCACCATGGCGTTGACCGTCAGCAGGCCGAGCGAGGGCGGGCAGTCGATCAGGATGTAGTCCAGCGGCTGCTCGTACGCCTGGATCGCTCGCTGCAGTCGACTCTCCCGCGCCACCAGCGACACCAGCTCGATCTCCGCACCGGCGAGATCGATGGTCGCGGGAGCGCAGAAGAGACCTTCGACATCCTGGACGGGCTGCACCACGTCGGAGAGCGGCTTGCTCTCCACCAGGACGTCATAGATCGAGGGAACCTCGGCATGGTGATCGATGCCGAGAGCCGTGGAGGCGTTGCCCTGCGGGTCGAGGTCGATGACCAGGACGCGCGCTCCATGCAGAGCCAGGGAGGCGGCAAGGTTGACCGTCGTGGTCGTCTTGCCGACACCGCCCTTCTGGTTGGCCACCACGATCACGCGTGTCTGTGCGGGCCGGGGAAGACCCTCGCCGGCACGCCCCAGCGCCTCTACTGCCAGTTGGGCAGCACGACCAATGGGGGTGTCGTCCATCGGGGGCGGTGTTTCACGTGAAACATCCTCCCCCGCCGATTCGGTTCGGGGACCGGGGACCGGTTCGGTCATCGGTCCCGCGATGTTGGCGTCGGACCGCAAGGATTCACTCTCCTCGGCTTCAGGCTCGCGATGGACAGAGCCTGCCATGCTTTCGGGGTCGTGAACCAGCGAGGCCCGTGGTTCTGTGGAGGATTCCACCTCTGTGGACAGTCCCGTCCCCCTCGCAAGTGGTTTCGCGAGGGGTTTACGGTCCTTGGGCGTGGCAGCCGCGCGGCCGCGGCTGATGATCCCCTGCAGCAGTGAGCGACGTTTCACGTGAAACACGATGCACTCGCCGCCCACGCAGGACCGCTCGACACTCCGAAATGCGTACGTATGGCAGCTTGTACGGCTCAGTCGAGCCGCGTTGACGGATCAATCACGCCGCATCGACGGCTCAGCGGCGGCGACGCGTCCGGCTGGGACGGGCGGCCTTGGCACGCTTTGCGGCGAACCTCACACCGCCCGGGCTCTCGCCGACCTCTACCCGCACGACGGTCGACAGGGGATCCACGATGCCCTCACCGACCTGGACGACGGAGGTCCCCACCACACCGAGCTTGGACAGCGCGGCACGGGCGCCGTCGATCTCCTCCTCGGCCGTGTCGCCCTTGAGCGCCAGCATCTCTCCGTAGGGACGCAGCAGCGGCACTCCCCAGCCGGCCAGCCGGTCCAGCGGCGCCACGGCACGCGCGGTCACGACATGCACGGGGGGAAGCTTGCCGAGCACCTCCTCAGCACGGCCGCGGACAACGGTGACGTGGTCCAGGCCCAGCAGCTCCACGACCTCCTGGAGGAAGTTCGTACGGCGGAGCAGCGGCTCCAGGAGCGTGATCTTCAGATCCGGCCGCACGAGAGCCAGGGGGATGCCGGGCAGTCCGGCGCCCGAGCCGACGTCGCACACGGTGACGCCCTCGGGCACCACCTCGGAGAGCACCGCGCAGTTCAGCAGGTGTCGCTCCCACAGCCGGGGAACTTCACGCGGGCCGATCAGCCCGCGCTTGACGCCCGCGTCCGCGAGGAGCTCCGCGTACCGCACGGCCTCCGGGAAGAACTCGCCGAAAACCGTCCGCGCCTGTTCGGGCGCAGGGGGGAGCTCCGCTGCCTCCGTCACGGGAACCGTCCTTCCGCACCGCACGCATAGGTGCGAGCGCACTGTGATGGCTGACTATCAGGCTGACAAGATCGGCCCCGCCTGCGAGCAGACGGGGCCGACTCTGCGAGAGGGGTCAGGCAGGGAGTACGACGACGAAGCGCTGCGGCTCCTCGCCCTCGGACTCGCTGCGCAGACCGGCCGCGGCGACCGCGTCGTGCACGACCTTGCGCTCGAACGGCGTCATCGGGTCCAGCTTGACCGGCTCACCGGTCGACTTCACCTCGGACGCGGCCTTGGCGCCGATCTCGGCGAGCTCGGCGCGCTTCTTGGCGCGGAACCCGGCGATGTCGAGCATCAGGCGGCTGCGGTCACCGGTCTCCCGGTGCACAGCGAGGCGGGTCAGCTCCTGGAGCGCCTCCAGCACCTCGCCGTCGCGGCCCACGAGCTTCTGCAGGTCGCGGCTGCTCGAGTCGCTGACGATCGAGACCGCCGCACGGTCCGCCTCGACGTCCATGTCGATGTCGCCGTCGAGGTCGGCGATGTCGAGCAGACCCTCGAGGTAGTCGGCCGCGATCTCACCCTCCTGCTCCAGGCGGGTCAGGGTGTCGCCACCCTCGGCGGCGGAGATGGTGCCTTCCGTCACGGATGGACTCCTTCTACTTCTTGGACGACGGGTGCTTGGGGCGCTGCTGGCCCTTGCGCTGACCGGACTTGGCCTGGCGGTTGCCGCCGGAGTTGGCCCGGCTCGGACGCGTGGGCTTGTCGCCCTGCGCCGAGTCCTCGGCGTCGCTCTTGGCCTCGTCCTTCGGCTTCTTCTCCAGCGAGGTGGTGGGCTTCTCGTCGGAGGTGTCGGAATCCGCGGCATCCTCGGGCCTCGCCGTGGAGTGCTGGGCCGCGGCCTGACGCTGGGCCTTGGTCTGACGCTTGGGCTGCTGGCGCTTGGCCGCGGCACCCGCCTCGACCTCGGCGGCGACGGTGTCGCTCTTGATCACGGTGCCGTCGGCCTGGGCGGCGAAGCCGGCCTTGGCCAGGCCCGAGAAGAAGCGGCGCTCGTTCTCGTTGCGATCGGTGCCCTTGGCGACGATGGCCTTGACGATGTTCTTCCGACGGCGACCGCGGACCTCATCGTGGGACCCGATGCTCTTCAGCAGGCGCTGGAGGTAGGCGTCCTGCGCCTTGCTGCCCGGGGTGGGGTTCTGGCTGATCACGTACATCTGCTGGCCCATGGTCCACACGTTGGTGGTCAGCCAGTAGACGAGGACACCGACGGGGAAGTTGATGCCCATGACGGCGAAGATCACCGGGAAGATGTACATGAGCATCTTCTGCTGCTGCATGTACGGCGTCTTCACCGAGAGGTCGACGTTCTTCATCATCAGCTGGCGCTGCGTGTAGAACTGCGAGGCCGACATCAGGATGATCATGACCGCGGTGACGATGCGGACCGAGGTCAGCGAGGCGTCGAGGGCGGCGACCTCAGCGGCGCTGTCGGTGAAGGTGGCGGCCAGGGGGGCGCCGAAGATGTGCGCCTGGCGGGCACTCTCCAGCAGCGGCTGGTCGATGACGCCGATCGTCTTGCCCTCGGCGATGTGGGAGAGCACCGAGTACAGGGCGAAGAAGAACGGCGACTGCGCCAGGATGGGAAGGCACGAGGAGAGCGGGTTGGTGCCCGTCTCCTTGTACAGCTTCATCATCTCTTCGGACTGACGCTGCTTGTCGCTCTTGTAGCGCTCCTGAATCGCCTTCATCTTCGGCTGGAGCGCCTGCATGTTCCGCGTCGACTTGATCTGCTTCACGAAGAGCGGGATCAGACAGATACGGATCAGCACCACGAGGGACACGATCGACAGGCCCCAGGCCCAACCCGTGTCCGGGCCGAAGATCGCCCCGTACAGCTTGTGGAACTGGACGATCACCCATGAGACAGGTGTGGTGATGAAGCTGAAGAAATTGGCAATCGTGTCCACTAATCAGGCTCCTTGAGCATTGGGCGAGGTCTCTGCGGCCGGGCTCGTCTCGGCGGTGGACCCGCCCTTGTCGCCACGCAGCGCGTTCCGCAGCAGTTCATGCCAGCGAGGACGCTTGCGCGGAGGCACGTGGTCCACGCCGCCGGGCGACCACGGATTGCACCGCAGGATGCGCCAGGCGGTCAGGGCAGTGCCCTTGATCGCGCCATGCCGGTCGATGGCCGTGAATCCATAGTGGGAACACGACGGGTAGTACCGGCAGACGGGCCCGAGGAGCGGGCTGATCGTCCACTGGTACAGCTTGATGAGAGCCAGCAGCGGGTACTTCATCGCGTGCCCCCTCCCAGGAGCCGCTGAAGAGCGGTGTCCAGGTCTCGGGCCAGCTGTGCGTGATCGGCGTCGCCGGCTCCGGGCAACGCCCGTACGACCACCAGGCTACCGGGGGGCAGCTCGGACAGTCGTTCGCGGACGAGATGGCGCAGGCGACGCTTCACCTTGTTGCGTACGACCGCGCCGCCCACGGCCTTGCTCACGACGAAACCCGCACGTGCCGGGGAAGCGCTCTCCCCAGGCGCGTGCGGGTTCGTGGCACCGCTGTTCAGGTGGACGACGAGGAGCGGGCGACCGGCCCGGCGCCCCCGGCGTACCGCGGTTGCGAAGTCCTCGCGCCGCCTCAGCCGATTCTCGGTAGGCAGCACGTCATGACCCGTTTAAGCGGATCAGGCGGACAGGCTCGAGCGACCCTTGGAACGGCGGTTCGCCAGGATGGCGCGACCGGCGCGCGTACGCATCCGCAGGCGGAAGCCGTGGGTCTTGGCGCGGCGACGGTTGTTCGGCTGGAAGGTGCGCTTGCTCACTCGGGGGCTCCAGAAATGATTCGTAGATGGCGGGACATCGCCTGGCTGTCACCGTGCGCCCACGAGTAGCTCGCAATACGCCCGAGTGCACCGCTTCACGATCACAGACCGTGATCTTTGCCCATCGGAGGCAGGCGGCAGCAGCCATCGACAACTCGACCTGGTTACGGTACGCGCGGCTACGCCATCCGGTCAAACCGACCGTTCACCGGGGTCCATTGTGCACAGGCTGTGGACAACAACTTGAACGAGGTCAGCCGCCACGACTACCGTGGCTGGACTCCTCAATCTTTTTCCGTTCTGTCCTTACCTGTCCTCGACGGAACTTCGACCACCCGTCCCGAGAACCACACATTCGTGGGACCTGCGAGAAAGCGTGCCCTGTGGCTGACGTACCTGCCGATCTTGCCGCAGTGTGGCCACGCGTGCTCGAGCAGCTCCTCGCGGAAGGCCAGCAGGGCATCGAGCCCAAGGACAAGCAGTGGATCGAGCGCTGCCAGCCTCTCGCACTCGTGGCCGACACCGCGCTGCTCGCCGTCCCCAACGAATGGGGCAAGCGGGTTCTCGAGGGACGCCTGGCTCCACTGATCAGCGAGACCCTGAGTCGTGAGTGCGGCCGCCCGATCCGGATCGCGATCACCGTCGACGACTCGGTCGGCGAGCCGACCCCCCTCGCCCCTCCCGTCCAGCAGCAGCCGCCGCGCTACGACGAGCGGCCGCCGGCGGAGACGTACGACAAGTACGACGGCTACGGCCACCGGCCCATGCCGGACGACGGCCTGCCCACGGCGCGCCCCGCCTACCCCGACTACCAGCAGCAGCGCCCCGACCCGGGCTCCTGGCCGCGCACCCAGGACGACCTGTCCTGGCAGCAGCCGCGGCCCGGCGCGTTCCCGGAGCGGGATCCGTACGCGGGTCCCCGCGCGCAGCCGCCCCAGCAGCCGCGGTACGACGAGCGGCCGACCGCCTACGACCAGCCGCAGCGGCCGGAGCGGGCCGAGCTGCCCGACCCCCCGCGTCCCGGCGGCGGCCCGGGTCACCGTCCGGGCGGCGGTCCGGTGCCGGGCCCCGGCGGCGGCTCCGCCGGACAGGGTTCCGCTGCGGGTGCTCCCGGCGAGCAGCACGCGCGACTGAACCCCAAGTACCTCTTCGACACCTTCGTCATCGGCTCCTCGAACCGGTTCGCGCATGCCGCGGCCGTCGCGGTGGCCGAGGCGCCGGCGAAGGCGTACAACCCGCTCTTCATCTACGGGGAGTCGGGCCTCGGCAAGACGCACCTGCTGCATGCGATCGGGCACTACGCGCGGAGCCTCTACCCGGGCACCCGGGTGCGGTACGTGAGCTCGGAGGAGTTCACCAACGAGTTCATCAACTCGATCCGCGACGGCAAGGGCGACACCTTCCGCAAGCGGTACCGCGATGTGGACATCCTGCTGGTCGACGACATCCAGTTCCTCGCGAGCAAGGAGTCGACACAGGAGGAGTTCTTCCACACCTTCAACACGCTCCACAACGCGAACAAGCAGATCGTGCTCTCCTCGGACCGGCCGCCCAAGCAGCTGATGACCCTGGAGGACCGGCTCCGCAACCGCTTCGAGTGGGGTCTGACCACCGACGTGCAGCCCCCGGAGCTGGAGACGCGCATCGCGATCCTCCGCAAGAAGGCGGTGCAGGAGCAGCTCAACGCCCCGCCGGAGGTACTGGAGTTCATCGCGTCCCGGATCTCGCGGAACATCCGTGAGCTGGAGGGCGCCCTGATCCGCGTCACCGCCTTCGCGAGCCTCAACCGCCAGCCGGTGGACCTGGGGCTGACCGAGATCGTCCTCAAGGACCTGATCCCCGGCGGCGAGGACTCCGCGCCGGAGATCACGGCGCCGGCCATCATGGCCGCGACCGCCGACTACTTCGGGCTCACGGTGGAGGACCTCTGCGGCTCCTCGCGCAGCCGGGTGCTGGTGACGGCCCGCCAGATCGCCATGTACCTGTGCAGGGAGCTGACGGACCTCTCGCTGCCGAAGATCGGCGGGCACTTCGGCGGACGGGACCACACGACGGTGATGCACGCGGACCGGAAGATCCGTGCGCTGATGGCCGAGCGCCGGTCCATCTACAACCAGGTCACCGAGCTGACCAACCGCATCAAGAACGGCTGAGACCGCGGTGAGAGCGGTTCACGAGCGCGGCTGAGAGCCGCCGCGCACCCCTCGAAGGGCGTTCCGGGACACCTCCCGGGGCGCCCTTTCGCCGTTTCCCGGGCGTCTCCCACCGTTACCCACACGGTTGTGCACAGCCGTGTTGTTCGAATCCGTGGGGTGGGTGGCACGTTCTCCACAGATTGGGGGATGATCTTCCGTCCACAGGGTGGGGACTGCGAAGTTATCCGGATCGCATCCACAGGGCCGCCGACTGAGGGGCCATCACTCCAGGTCAGATGGGTGTGGATTTGTTGGCAACCTTGATCCACAGGTTGTGGACGAATCTTCCGTCCACAGGGGGGCCTCTCGGTTGTCCACCGGCGACCCACAGGCTGCTGTCGGTTGCCCACAGCTTCTCCACACCGCTGTCCACTGTTCGGCAACGAAACACCCGGGATCACCGCGTCGAGTGAAAGCGGTCACACCAAGGGAGACGGTTGGGCTGTGGGGAACGTGGGTAAAGCTGGGGACAGCACTGGGGAGAACTCCAGGTTGCCTGTGTACCGGGTGTGCAGAACTTTCGGGTGTCCACAGAACACCCCGGTTGTCCACCGGGTCCACCCACAGGGGCAGTGGACAAAAAACCGGCGTTGACCTGCGCATATGGCGTTATCCACGGTTTCCACAGGCCCTACTACTACTCCCACATAGAGTTAGCCCGGAATCCGCTTCGAAGTGGGACCTGTGCACAACTCGGCGCCGGAGCCTCGGCGACCTCTTGTCGCGACTTGACCCCGAGCCGCACCGAGTGTCGGCGGCGTACGTCAGACTGGTTCCCGCAGTCGACGAAGAGCCAGCAACAGCAGGAGGCGGTTCCGGTGAAGATCCGGGTGGAGCGCGATGTACTCGCGGAGGCGGTGGCCTGGGTGGCCCGAAGCCTCCCTGCCCGTCCGCCGGCGCCCGTACTCGCGGGCCTTCTGCTGAAGGCCGAGGACGGTGCGCTGAGCTTCTCCAGCTTCGACTACGAGGTCTCGGCCCGTGTCTCCGTCGAGGCGGAGGTGGAGGAGGACGGCACCGTCCTGGTCTCCGGCCGGCTGCTCGCCGACATCTGCCGCGCCCTCCCCAACCGTCCGGTGGAGATTTCCACAGACGGTGTACGGGCGACCGTGGTCTGCGGCTCTTCCCGCTTCACCCTCCACACCCTGCCTGTGGAGGAGTACCCGGCGCTGCCGGAGATGCCCACCGCGACCGGCACCGTGCCCGGTGAGGTCTTCGCCTCCGCCGCCGCCCAGGTCGCCATCGCCGCGGGCCGCGACGACACCCTGCCCGTCCTCACCGGCGTGCGCATCGAGATCGAGGGCGACACGGTCACCCTGGCCTCCACCGACCGCTACCGCTTCGCGGTCCGCGAGTTCCTGTGGAAGCCGGAGTCCCCGGACGCCTCCGCGGTCGCCCTGGTGCCCGCCAAGACGCTGCTGGACACCGCCAAGGCGCTGACCAGCGGCGACACGGTCACCCTCGCGCTCTCCGGCTCCGGCCAGGGCGAGGGCCTCATCGGCTTCGAGGGCGCCGGCCGCCGCACCACCACCCGGCTGCTCGAAGGCGACCTGCCGAAGTACCGGACGCTCTTCCCCACCGAGTTCAACTCGGTCGCGGTGATCGAGACCGCCCCGTTCGTCGAGGCCGTCAAGCGTGTGGCCCTGGTGGCCGAGCGCAACACCCCGGTCCGCCTCAGCTTCGAGCAGGGCGTGCTCATCCTGGAGGCCGGCTCCAGCGACGACGCACAGGCTGTGGAGCGGGTGGACGCGCAGCTGGAGGGCGACGACATCTCGATCGCCTTCAACCCGACCTTCCTCCTGGACGGCCTGAGCGCGATCGACTCCCCGGTCGCCCAGCTCTCCTTCACGACGTCCACCAAGCCCGCGCTGCTGAGCGGCAAGCCGGCCGTCGACGCCGAGGCGGACGAGGCGTACAAGTACCTGATCATGCCGGTGCGCCTCAGCGGCTGAACCGCTCCGGGTGGCCGTCGACTGAGCGGCTGACCCCACAGGTGTGCACCCGGGTCCGGGCGTAGGCTCGGACCCGGGTAAACCGCACACGACGCTTAAGGAATCTCTGATGGAGCTCGGTCTCGTCGGTCTCGGCAAGATGGGCGGCAACATGCGTGAGCGCATCCGCCGCGCAGGCCACACCGTCATCGGATACGACCGCAACCCGGACCTCGCCGATGTCCACAGCCTGGAAGAGCTTGTGGGCAAGCTGAAGGGTCCGCGCGTCGTGTGGGTCATGGTCCCGGCGGGTGCCGCGACCCAGTCCACCATCGACGAGCTGGCGGAGCTGCTCGCTCCCGGCGACATCGTCGTGGACGGCGGGAACTCCCGCTGGACCGACGACGAGAAGCACGCGGAGGAGCTCGCGGCCAAGGGCATCGGCTTCGTCGACTGCGGCGTCTCCGGCGGCGTCTGGGGCCTGGAGAACGGCTACGCGCTCATGTACGGCGGCGACGCCGAGCACGTGGCCCGGGTCCAGCCGATCTTCGACGCGCTCAAGCCCGAGGGCGAGTTCGGCTCGGTCCACGCCGGCAAGGTCGGCGCGGGCCACTTCGCGAAGATGGTCCACAACGGCATCGAGTACGCCATGATGCAGGCGTACGCCGAGGGCTGGGAGCTCCTGGAGAAGGTCGACTCCGTCACCGATGTGCGCGAGGTCTTCCGCTCCTGGCAGGAGGGGACGGTCATCCGTTCCTGGCTGCTCGACCTGGCGGTCAACGCACTGGACGAGGACGAGCACCTGGACCAGCTCCGCGGCTACGCCCAGGACTCCGGCGAGGGCCGCTGGACGGTGGAGGCCGCGATCGACAACGCCGTGCCGCTGCCCGCGATCACCGCGTCGCTGTTCGCGCGGTTCGCGTCCCGCCAGGACGACTCCCCGCAGATGAAGATGATCGCCGCGCTGCGCAACCAGTTCGGTGGCCACGCGGTCGAGTCCAAGAAGTAATCCACAGGCTGTGCACCCCTCGGTGCACAGCGGCCGGGGGAAGGTCGGCGCACACCATGCACGTCACGCATCTGTCGCTGGCCGACTTCCGCTCCTACGCCCGGGTCGAGGTCCCGCTCGACCCGGGCGTCACCGCTTTCGTGGGCGCCAACGGCCAGGGCAAGACCAATCTGGTCGAGGCCGTCGGCTACCTCGCCACCCTCGGCAGCCACCGCGTCGCCTCGGACGCCCCACTGGTACGCATGGGGGCGGAGCGGGCGATCATCCGCGCGGCGGTCACCCAGGGCGAGCGCTCCCAGCTGGTCGAGCTCGAACTCAACCCGGGCCGCGCCAATCGTGCCCGCGTCAACAGGTCCTCGCAGGTCAGGCCGCGTGACGTGCTGGGGATCGTACGGACCGTCCTCTTCGCGCCGGAGGATCTCGCCCTGGTCAAGGGCGATCCCGGGGAGCGCCGGCGCTTCCTCGACGAGCTGATCACGGCGCGCTCGCCGCGCATGGCGGGGGTGCGCTCCGACTACGACCGGGTGCTCAAACAGCGCAACACGCTGCTGAAGTCCGCCGCGATGGCCAGGCGGCACGGCGGCCGTGGCATGGACCTGTCGACGCTGGACGTGTGGGACCAGCACCTGGCGCGGGCGGGCGCCGAGCTGCTGGCGCAGCGGCTGGATCTGATCGCCGTACTGCAGCCGCTGGCCGACAAGGCGTACGAGCAGCTGGCACCGGGAGGCGGACCGATCCTGCTCGAGTACCGGCCGTCCGCGCCGGGCCCGGGGCACACCCGTGAGGAGCTGTACGAGCAGCTGATCGCCGCGCTCGCGGAGGTCCGCAAGCAGGAGATCGAGCGGGGCGTGACGCTGGTCGGACCGCACCGCGACGAGCTGGTGCTCAAGCTCGGCGAACTGCCGGCGAAGGGGTACGCGAGCCACGGGGAGTCCTGGTCGTACGCGCTGGCCCTGCGGCTGGCCTCGTACGACCTGCTGCGCGCGGAGGGCAACGAGCCGGTGCTCGTCCTCGACGACGTCTTCGCGGAGCTGGACGCACGGCGCCGGGAACGGCTCGCGGAGCTGGTGGCTCCGGGCGAGCAGGTCCTGGTGACGGCCGCCGTGGACGACGACGTGCCAGGGGTGCTGGCGGGGGTCCGGTACGCGGTCGCGGGGGGTTCGGTGGAGAGGCTGTGAGGTCGTGAGCGAGAACGAGAGCCCCCAGACGCAGGCCCCCAGGACGGCCGAGCCGTCGGGTGTGGATCTCGCGCGGGTCGCGCTGCGCGCCGCCAAGGAGCAGGCGAAGGCGCGGGGCGCCGCGGCGCAGCAGAAGAAGCAGGCCCGGCGGGGCGGCGGGCTGCGCTCGGGCGCGCATGCGGACGGGCGGGACCCGGTCGGGCTCGGTGCCGCGATCAACCGGCTCATCACCGAGCGGGGCTGGGAGACGCCGGCCGCGGTGGGCGGGGTCATGGGGCGCTGGCCCCAGATCGTGGGCGAGGACCTGGCCAATCACTGCGTGCCGCTGCGGTACGACGAGGAGCCGGACGCGCGGGTGCTCACCGTGCAGTGCGACTCCACCGCGTGGGCGACGCAGCTGCGGCTGCTGGCGCCGCGGCTGGTGGCGCGGCTGAACGAGGACCTGGGGCACGGGACGGTGCGGGTGATCAAGGTCCTGGGGCCGGGGGCGCCGCGCAAGGGGTACGGACCGCTGCGGGCGCCGGGGTCCGTGGGGCCCGGGGACACGTACGGCTAGAGCGCCGGGCCGGTCGAGGGGCCGGGCACGCGCACGTGGTGCGGGCCCTCGTCCTGCGGACAGGGACCGGTGCGGAGCGCGCCCGCAGGGCCGCCGTTCCGCTGTGCCCACCCTCCCTCGGACGTCGGCCGGGGGGACCCCCGACCCAGCGGAACGACGGCCCACGGCGGGGTGGGTCACCGCCCACAGCGGGGTGTCACCGCCCGAAGCGCTGGGTGGCCGTCAGAGCCCTTTGGAGCCCCTCCCCGGATATGGGGAGTCGTCTCGCTCCCGCTCAGGGCGGCACATGCGGACTCAGGTACCGGCAAACCCCCATTCGTGTCAGCGCTACCGGTAGACTGGTAGACAATCCCGCCACCCCGCGGAACAAGTCGAACGACGCAGCCGCTCCCGTATGCCCGGAGAACGGCCTGTGCTGTGCCAGAAAGGGCGCTTCGTGGCCGATTCCGGCAACCCCAACGAGAACATTCCGTCCGCCAACGCTGCGTCGTACGACGCCAGCGCGATCACCGTCCTCGAGGGTCTGGACGCGGTCCGCAAGCGCCCCGGCATGTACATCGGCTCGACCGGTGAGCGGGGACTGCACCACATGGTGCAAGAGGTCGTCGACAACTCCGTCGACGAGGCCCTCGCCGGCCACGCGGACACCATCGACGTGACGATCCTGGCCGACGGCGGCGTGCGCGTCGTCGACAACGGTCGAGGCATCCCCGTCGGCATCGTCCCGTCCGAGGGCAAGCCCGCCGTCGAGGTCGTGCTGACGGTCCTCCACGCGGGCGGCAAGTTCGGCGGCGGCGGCTACGCGGTCTCCGGCGGTCTGCACGGCGTCGGTGTCTCCGTCGTCAACGCCCTCTCCACCAAGGTCTCGGTGGAGATCAAGACCGACGGCCACCGCTGGACCCAGGACTACAAGCTGGGCGTCCCGACCGCGCCCCTCGCCAAGCACGAGGAGACCAGCGAGACCGGCACCTCGGTCACGTTCTGGTCCGACCCGGACATCTTCGAGACGACCGAGTACTCCTTCGAGACGCTCTCGCGCCGCTTCCAGGAGATGGCCTTCCTCAACAAGGGCCTCACCATCGCCCTCACCGACGAGCGCGAGTCCGCGAAGGCGACCGTCGGCGCCGACGACCCGGACGCCGAGGCGGCCGCCGAGCCCACCGCGCGCACGGTGAAGTACCACTACGAGGGCGGCATCGTCGACTTCGTGAAGTACCTCAACTCGCGCAAGGGCGAGCTGATCCACCCGACCGTCATCGACGTCGAGGCCGAGGACAAGGAGCGCACGCTCTCGGTCGAGATCGCGATGCAGTGGAACTCGCAGTACAGCGAGGGCGTGTACTCCTTCGCGAACACGATCCACACGCACGAGGGCGGTACGCACGAGGAGGGCTTCCGGGCCGCGCTGACGGGTCTGGTCAACCGCTACGCCCGCGACAAGAAGCTGCTGCGCGAGAAGGACGAGAACCTCTCCGGCGAGGACATCCGCGAGGGTCTGACGGCGATCATCTCGGTCAAGCTCGGCGAGCCCCAGTTCGAGGGCCAGACGAAGACCAAGCTGGGCAACACGGAGGCGAAGACCTTCGTGCAGAAGGTCGTCCACGAGCACCTGACGGACTGGTTCGACCGGAACCCGAACGAGGCGGCGGACATCGTCCGCAAGTCGATCCAGGCGGCCACCGCGCGCGTGGCGGCCCGCAAGGCGCGCGACCTGACCCGGCGCAAGGGACTGCTGGAGTCGGCGTCCCTGCCGGGCAAGCTGAGCGACTGCCAGTCGAACGACCCGACCAAGTGCGAGATCTTCATCGTCGAGGGTGACTCCGCCGGCGGCTCGGCCAAGTCCGGTCGTAACCCGCAGTACCAGGCCATCCTGCCGATCCGCGGCAAGATCCTGAACGTCGAGAAGGCGCGGATCGACAAGATCCTGCAGAACACCGAGGTCCAGGCGCTGATCTCGGCCTTCGGCACCGGAGTCCACGAGGACTTCGACATCGAGAAGCTCCGCTATCACAAGATCATCCTGATGGCGGACGCCGACGTCGACGGCCAGCACATCAACACCCTGCTGCTGACCTTCCTCTTCCGCTTCATGCGTCCGCTGGTCGAGGCCGGTCACGTCTACCTCTCCCGCCCGCCGCTCTACAAGATCAAGTGGGGCCGGGACGACTTCGAGTACGCGTACTCGGACCGTGAGCGGGACGCGCTCGTCGAGCTGGGCAAGCAGAACGGCAAGCGGATCAAGGAAGACTCGATCCAGCGCTTCAAGGGTCTGGGCGAGATGAACGCCGAGGAGCTGCGCGTCACCACGATGGACGTGGACCACCGTGTCCTCGGCCAGGTGACCCTGGACGACGCGGCCCAGGCGGACGACCTGTTCTCGGTGCTGATGGGTGAGGACGTCGAGGCCCGGCGTTCGTTCATCCAGCGCAACGCCAAGGACGTTCGCTTCCTCGACATCTGAGTCGGTCTCAGCTGACCGTACGAAAGGACTGACGACCAGCAATGGCCGACGAGAACCCCCCTGTGACGACCGAAGAAGAAGAGCCGGTGCTGCGGATCGAGCCCGTCGGGCTCGAGACCGAGATGCAGCGCTCGTACCTCGACTACGCGATGTCCGTCATCGTGTCGCGTGCGCTGCCCGACGTGCGGGACGGCCTGAAGCCGGTCCACCGGCGCGTGCTCTACGCGATGTACGACGGTGGCTACCGGCCCGAGAAGGGCTTCTACAAGTGCGCCCGCGTCGTCGGCGACGTCATGGGTACGTACCACCCGCACGGCGACTCCTCCATCTACGACGCGCTCGTCCGCCTCGCCCAGCCCTGGTCGATGCGGATGCCGCTGGTGGACTCCAACGGCAACTTCGGTTCCCCGGGCAACGACCCGGCCGCCGCCATGCGGTACACCGAGTGCAAGATGATGCCGCTGGCCATGGAGATGCTCCGGGACATCGACGAGGAGACCGTCGACTTCCAGGACAACTACGACGGCCGCAACCAGGAGCCGACGGTCCTCCCGGCGCGCTTCCCGAACCTGCTGGTCAACGGCTCGGCCGGTATCGCGGTCGGTATGGCGACCAACATCCCGCCGCACAACCTGCGCGAGGTCGCGGCCGGCGCCCAGTGGGCGCTGGAGCACCCGGACGCCACGCACGAGGAGCTGCTCGACGCGCTCATCGAGCGGATCAAGGGCCCGGACTTCCCGACCGGCGCGCTGGTCGTGGGCCGCAAGGGCATCGAGGAGGCGTACCGCACCGGCCGTGGCTCGATCACGATGCGCGCGGTCGTCGAGGTCGAGGAGATCCAGAACCGCCAGTGCCTGGTGGTCACGGAGCTGCCGTACCAGGTGAACCCGGACAACCTCGCGCAGAAGATCGCCGACCTGGTGAAGGACGGCAAGATCGGCGGCATCGCCGACGTCCGCGACGAGACCTCGTCCCGTACCGGCCAGCGGCTCGTCATCGTGCTCAAGCGCGACGCCGTCGCCAAGGTCGTCCTCAACAACCTGTACAAGCACACCGACCTGCAGACGAACTTCGGCGCGAACATGCTGGCGCTCGTCGACGGCGTGCCGCGCACGCTCTCGCTGGACGCGTTCATCCGCCACTGGGTGACGCACCAGATCGAGGTCATCGTGCGCCGGACCCGCTTCCGGCTGCGCAAGGCCGAGGAGCGCGCCCACATCCTGCGCGGTCTGCTCAAGGCGCTGGACGCGATCGACGAGGTCATCGCGCTCATCCGGCGCAGTGAGACGGTCGAGGTCGCGCGCGAGGGCCTGATGGGCCTGCTGCAGATCGACGAGATCCAGGCCAACGCCATCCTCGAGATGCAGCTGCGCCGGCTCGCCGCCCTGGAGCGTCAGAAGATCATCGCCGAGCACGACGAGCTGCAGGCGAAGATCAACGAGTACAACGCGATCCTCGCCTCCGAGGAGCGCCAGCGGCAGATCGTCAGCGAGGAGCTGGCACTGCTCGTCGAGAAGTTCGGCGACGACCGCCGCTCCAAGCTGGTGCCCTTCGACGGTGACATGTCCATCGAGGACCTGATCGCCGAGGAGGACATCGTCGTCACCATCACGCGTGGCGGCTATGTGAAGCGGACGAAGACCGAGGACTACCGCTCGCAGAAGCGCGGCGGCAAGGGCGTGCGCGGGACGAAGCTGAAGCAGGACGACATCGTCGACCACTTCTTCGTCTCCACGACGCACCACTGGCTGCTCTTCTTCACCAACAAGGGCCGGGTCTACCGGGCCAAGGCGTACGAGCTTCCGGACGCCGGCCGGGACGCGCGCGGTCAGCACGTCGCCAACCTGCTGGCCTTCCAGCCGGACGAGCAGATCGCGGAGATCCTCGCGATCCGCGACTACGAGGCCGCGCCGTACCTGGTCCTCGCGACCAAGGCCGGTCTGGTGAAGAAGACCGCGCTGAAGGACTACGACTCGCCGCGTTCCGGTGGTGTCATCGCGATCAACCTCCGCGAGACGGAGGACGGCGGCGACGACGAGCTGATCGGCGCCGAGCTGGTGTCGGCGGAGGACGATCTGCTGCTCATCAGCAAGAAGGCGCAGTCGATCCGCTTCACCGCGACGGACGACGCGCTGCGCCCCATGGGGCGGGCGACGTCCGGCGTCAAGGGCATGAGTTTCCGCGAGGGCGACGAACTGCTCTCGATGAATGTCGTCCGGCCGGGTACGTTCGTCTTCACCGCCACCGACGGTGGGTACGCGAAGCGGACCAACGTCGACGAGTACCGCGTCCAGGGTCGCGGTGGCCTCGGAATCAAGGCCGCCAAGATCGTCGAGGACCGGGGCTCGCTCGTGGGCGCGCTGGTGGTCGAGGAGACGGACGAGATCCTCGCCATCACGCTGTCGGGCGGTGTGATTCGCACGCGAGTCAACGAAGTCAGGGAGACCGGCCGTGACACCATGGGCGTCCAGCTGATCAACCTGGGCAAGCGGGATGCCGTGGTCGGCATCGCGCGGAACGCCGAGGCGGGCAGCGAGGCCGAAGAGGTCGAAGCGGGCGCGGACGGCGATGGCGTCGAGGCCGCGACCGCGGTCGAAGCAGCCGAGGGCACCCAGCCCTCGGCCGGGGAGCACGAGGAGTAGAGCGTGAGTGGAGCCACGGGCGCCGGTTCGGCGGCTGCCGGAGCTTCTGCTGGTGCTGGAGCGAACGGTGCCCGTGGTTCCGCCACGGACTCCCAGGGGGTTGCGGTGACGGACACCCGAGGGCAGGGGCCCTCGTACGAGACGTACAACGGGCCGCTGCCCGGCGATCGCGCGGGCGCGCAGCAGCCGAGCGGGCCCTACCACCCGCCGCAGGCGTACGGCGCTCAGGCGCCCGGCGCCGGCGGTCAGAACACCGGAGCGGTGCGCCGTCCGCGGACGGGGGCCCGCACCACGCCCCGTACGCGCAAGGCGCGGCTGCGGGTGGCCAAGGCCGACCCGTGGTCGGTGATGAAGGTGAGCTTCCTGCTCTCCATCGCGCTGGGCATCTGCACGGTGGTGGCGGCCTCGGTGCTGTGGATGGTCATGGACGCCATGGGCGTCTTCTCGACCGTCGGCGGCACGATCAGCGAGGCGACGGGCTCGAACGAGTCCAACGGCTTCGATCTGCAGTCGTTCCTCTCGCTGCCGCGGGTGCTCATGTTCACCTCCGTGATCGCCGTGATCGACGTGGTCCTGATGACCGCGCTGGCGACTCTGGGGGCGTTCATCTACAACCTGTCCGCCGGATTCGTGGGCGGCGTGGAGCTGACGCTGGCGGAGGACGAGTGACCCGTGGGGGGTCCGTCGGAACCGATTTTGGGACTGGCCCCCACGTGCGCTAATCTTCAGGAGTCAGCGCGCGGGACACACACCGCAAAGCGCGGCGGGGCTATAGCTCAGTTGGTTAGAGCGCATCCCTGATAAGGATGAGGCCACAGGTTCAAATCCTGTTAGCCCCACAGCATGAAGACCCCCGATCGATCACGGTCGGGGGTCTTCGCCGTCGAGGGGGCGGCCCGGACGGTTCACCCGTTCGGGCCGATTGCTTTTCACGCCACGGGCCCGGCCTAGGTCACCGATCGGTATCGGTCGGTGTGTAGAGTGGGCGTCAGAAGTCTCCTACGTCAACGAAAGACGAGGTCGCGCGGTGAAGAAGCTTCTCCTGGTCGCACTGGCCGCCATCGGCGGGCTCCTCGTGTACCGCCAGATCCAGGCGGATCGCGCCGAGCAGGATCTGTGGACGGAGGCGACCGACTCCGTGCCCGCAGGTTCGGGTGTCTGAGTCGCAGATTGTCTGAGGGCGAAGCCCCGGCCGCTTACGAGCGGCCGGGGCTTCGCGCTGTTTCAGGACCGTGACACCGCTCCTCTTGAGTTCACCTACGCAAATGAATAGGTTGCGAGAGCAAAGTTGAGTGGTCGCGGTCAAGGGGGACGGGCATGAGAGAGCGACGTACGGCGGTCGGCTGGGCGGTGGGGGCGTTGCTCGCCCTGCTGCTCGCGCCGGCACCGGGAGCGGCCGCGGCCGACGGAGAGGCGACCGGCGGCGGCAGCCTCGTGATGGTGCTGGACTCGTCCGGCTCCATGGGCGACGACGACGGCTCGGGACGTACGCGGATGGAGGCGGCCCGTACCGCCGTCGGCACCGTCGTCGACGGCCTGCCCGACGGGCATCCCACCGGACTGCGGGTCTACGGCGCCGACCGGCCCGAGGGCTGCACGGACACCCGGCTCGTCCGGCCCGTCGCACCGCTGGACAGGGCGGGGCTCAAGGCCGCCGTGGCGGCCCTGCGGCCCACCGGCGACACGCCCATCGGGCTCTCCCTGCGGAAGGCCGCCCAGGACCTCCCCGAGCCCTCCGGCGGGACGATCGCGTCGCGCACCATCCTGCTGATCTCCGACGGCGAGGACACCTGCGGCACCCCCAAGCCGTGCGAGGTCGCCGCACAGCTCGCCAAGGACGGCGTCGGACTGCGGATCGACACCGTCGGCTTCCAGGTCGAGGGCGCGGCGCGCGAGCAACTGGAGTGCATCGCCGAGGCGGGCAACGGCCGTTACTACGACGCCCCCGACGCGGACGCGCTCGCCCGCCAGCTCCAGCGGGCCTCGCGGCTCTCGGCGGACGGCTACCGGCTGCGCGGCCAGCAGATCACGGGCACGCCGACGAGCGACCGGGCGCCCGCGCTCGTACCGGGGCAGTACCTGGACACCATCGGACCGGGCGAGAAGCGGTACTACGCCGTCGACCTGGACGACGCCTCCACGGTGGACTTCTCGGCGACGGCCGTGCCGCAGCCCGGAGCGGCCGTGGACACCGTCGACAAGCTGAGCACCGGCCTCGTCTACGCCCACGCCGCCGGCGAGGGCACCTGCGCGACCGACAGCGAGATCTTCCACCAGGCCGAGGGAGCCGTCCCGCTCACCTCGGCCGTCTCCCGCATCCCCACCGAGGAGCGGTACTCGACCTGTGACAAGACGGGCCGCTACTGGTTCGTCGTCGAACGCACCAGCAAGCCGGCGTCCGACGCGGCCCGCTGGCCGCTGGAGCTGGTCCTCGGGGCGGAGGAGCCGCTGCGCGCCGGAGTCACCCCGGCGCAGTCGCGGCCGGAGTACGGAGCCGGCGGCAAGGAGGCCGTCCTGCCCACCGGCAACCCGAAGGACGTCCGCGGCGGGACCGGCTTCAACGACGCCAGGGAGCTGGGACGGGGTGTGTGGCGCGACCGTCTGCTGCCCTCGCAGACCCTCTGGTACAAGGTCCCCGTCGGCTGGGGACAGCAGCTGCGCTACGACGTCGAGTTCGCCAACGAGCCGACCGTCGACGGTACGTCGTCGGTGACGTCGTACGGCGGCACCCAGGTCTACACACCGGCCCGCCACCCCGTCGGCGGCGGAACCGGCGAGTTCGGTTCCCGGACCACGTACGACGGCAGCCCCGCCGCGCTGAGCATGGGCACGGTGCCGATCGCCTGGACCAACCGGTACGAGAGCAACCCGAACGTCGTCCCGGTGCACACCACCGGCGGCTTCTACATCGCCGTCACGCTGGGCGCCGAGACGGCCGAGATCGCCCGGAACCCGCGGGTCGCCATGGTCCTGCGGATCGCGGTCCTCGGCGAGGAGCTGACGGGGCCGGAGCACGGCGCGGCGCCGGTGGCCGGAAAGGCCGACAAGCAGGGCGAATCGTCCGCGCACGCAGACAGCGGAGGGACGGGCGGGGCAGGATGGACCGTCACCGGGGCCGCACTGGCGGGCGGCGGCGCCCTCGTGCTGATCGCGGCGGCGGTGTTCGCCGTGAAGCGGGTACGGGGCGGGACGGCTACGGACACGAGGAGAGGCGCGTGAGCAGGCGCGTGAAGAGGCAGCGCGGGACGATGCGGGCGGCCGGGTCCCTGGTCGCCGCGGCGGGTGCGGCGACGGTGTTCACGGCCGCGGTGCTGCCGGGCGCGGCATGGGCGGCAGGCGAGGACCCGTACGCCTTCGACGGCGGCGCCACGCGGGTCGAGGGCGCCGCGTCCAGCCTGGACGCCCAGCAGCTGAAGGCCGGTCAGAGCTACCGCGACGGCATCAAGAAGGACGGCAAGCTCTACTACCGGGTCGATCTGGACGCGAAGCAGAACGCCTACGTGTCGGTGGTCGCCGTCCCCGAGGCCGGCGGCAAGGTGGAGTACGGCGACGGCATCAAGGTCAGCCTCCAGGACGGATCCGGTTCGCAGTGCGGCTACCAGGACGCGGCGTTCGGGTCGGCCGGGTTCACCCGGCCCATCGCCGCGTACGCCCACCGCACGATCGAGGCCGACAGCTCCACCTGTCAGCAGGCGGGCGCCTACTACGTGCTGGTCGAGCGGACCTCCAAGGCCGTCTCCACGCCCGACGACTGGGAGCTGGAGATCCGGTACTCCACCGAGCCCGGCGTGAAGAAGACAGGGCCCACCGCGCTGCCCGACAACTGGCCCTCCTCCTCGCCCCCGCCGCCCGCCGGCGGCCCGCAGAAGCGGCAGGGAGCCGCCGGCTTCCACGACGCCACCTCCCTGACGGAGGGCGAGTGGCGCGCCGACATCAAGCCCGGGCAGACGCTCTTCTACCGGGTGCCCGTCGACTGGGGGCAGCAGCTCTTCGCCACGGCGGAGCTCGGCAGCAGCCCCTCGGGCTCCACGACGTACGTGAGCAACGCGCTGGTCCTGTCGCTCGACAACCCCGCCCTCGGCCATGTCGACGAGGACACCATCAGCTACGACGGCAAGCCGGCGACGCTCGCGCTCGACCCGCACCGGCCGGTCGCCTTCGAGAACCGCTACTCCTCCAACAGCTACACCAACGCGCTGCGGTTCGCGGGCTGGTACTACCTGTCGGCGACGCTCAGCCCCGAGGTCGCCGAGGAGTACGGGGACAAGCCGGTGCCGCTGACCCTGCGGGTCAACGTCACCGGCACGGCCAAGGACGGGCCCGCGTACGACGGTGACGCGGGGGTCTTCAAGGTCACCGACGACGACCGGGACGCGGCGGCCAGTGGGGCGAGCGGGCCGCAGGCGAGCAAGAGCGACGGCATGGCCGTGGTCGCGGCGGCCGGGATCGGAGCCGGGACCGTGCTGATCGTCGGGCTCGGCCTGTGGACGCTCGCCGGACGGCGCCGGGCGGCGCGGACGGCGCCGCAGGACGGGCCGCCGCAGTTCGGACCGCCGACGACCCGGTAGCCGGGGGCCCGTCGGTCAGGTCTGGGTGAGCGCCCAGATGCCGACGGCGAAGCAGATCAACGCGACGACCAGAACCGGGATCGCCACCTTCGGGGGCGGTCCCGGTCGCTTTGCCGGTACCACGGCCGCGGGAGAGACCTGGGCGGGAACCTGATGGGCGTGAGCGGTGTATTGACGAGTGGAGGCGGGAGTGAACGACACCGCGGCCGTCGGGGCCTGGGCGAAGTCCGGCGCGGCGGCGGGATGGGGGGAGGCCGGATGCGCGGACGGGACGGTGACCGGAGGCTGTGTGGGGGCGGCGACCGGCTGAGGGGGCGGGGGCAGGTGGAAGCTGCCCGTCTCGGAGGGGCTCGGCGTCGGCCGTGGCCGCTGTGGCTCCGACGGTGGCTGTGTCTGAGGCTGTGGACGGGGCTGCGCGGGTACGGAGTCGGGGGCGGCCGGCGGCCGGACCGCGTCCCGGGTCTCCGGGCCGTTCGGGCCGAAGCCGGCGGGCAGCGGGCCGATCTGGTCGAAGACCTCGACCGGCTCCTCGTCCGGGCGGGCCTCGGGCAGCATCTCGACCGCCGACGTCAGCGCCTTGCGCACGCCCGTCGCCGTCTTGAAACGGGCCTGCGGGTCCGGCTGGAGCAGGCCCGCGAGGACCTGCCACAGCGGCTCCGGAATGCCTTCCGGGGCTCCCGGGGTCCCGTGCGCCATGAAGTACTCGATCAGGGCACGGGAGTCGGGCTTCTGGCCCTGGAGCAGATAGAGCGCGACCAGGCCGACCGCGAAGAGGTCGGCCGGGAAGTCCGGCTCCGCTCCCATCATCTGCTCGGGCGCGAAGTAACCGGGCGTACCCACCACGTAGTTGGTCTCGGTGAGGCGGGGTTCGCCCTTGCGCATGGAGATGCCGAAGTCGGACAGCCGCAGATGCGGCCGCCCGGTCCCGGTGACGTCGAGCAGGATGTTCGCCGGCTTGATGTCGCGGTGCACGACCCCCTCCGCGTGCACCGCGGCGAGTGCGGAGAGCAGCTGGTCCAGCAGGGTGCAGACGAAGCGCGGCGGCAGCGGGCCGTAGTCGCCGATGACGTGCGCCAGAGACCCGCCGGCCACCAGATCCATGGTGAACAGCACCTTGTCGTCGTCCGCGGCCCAGCTGGCCGGGGCGAGGACATGCGGGTGGTCGATCCTGAGCGCCTGCTCCCGGACGAAGCGGAGCAGTGCGTGGGCGTCGCTCTGCTGGAGCACCTTGGCCGCCACGTAGCGGCGGCGCCGGTGGTCCCACGCACGCCACACCGCACCGACGCCACCGCGTCCGATCGGGTCGATCAGCTCGTACCGACCAGCGAAGACCTCACCCATTGCGCTGCGCCCGCTCCCCGTCGTGCCGTTTCGTGCTGCTGTGAACGCCGAACCGGCTGCTCTGCGTCAGTTCTGGTGCGACTCGTAATGGGCGACCGCGTCCGCGGTACGCCCGGCGCCGTACACCCGGAGGAACTCTGCCAGCT
Organism: Streptomyces sp. NPDC047971; assembly: GCF_040653355.1. NCBI lineage: Bacteria > Bacillati > Actinomycetota > Actinomycetes > Kitasatosporales > Streptomycetaceae > Streptomyces > Streptomyces sp. NPDC047971. Next base: position 36,094 of record NZ_JBEZNW010000010.1, read on the forward strand.
CCGGGTGTGCCGGGGCGAGGGAGTCCGCCGCATCGATGATGTCGCCGGCCGCCGCGACCGAGCGCAGCAGCGACTGGATCTCGCGGACCACGCGGCGCACGGTCGGCGCGCCCGAGCTGGTCGTGGTCTGGCTGGTGCCGGTCAGCACGGAGCCGCCCTGGGACTTCTTGATCTCGTCCATGCGGTCGGTGGCCTCGGCCGCGCTGACACTGCCGTCCGCGACCTGACCGGCGAGCTCCTGAAGGGCCTGGACACGCTGCACGACGGCAGGGTTGCCGATCTTGGCCCGCTGGCCGCTCATCAGCTGGGAGAGCATGGGCGCCGAAAGACCGAGCACGGCCGCGAGCCTCGCCTGATTCAGCCCGAGATCGTCGATCAGGCGACGGAAGAGCGCCCCCAGCGGCTCTCCGTACCAACTGCGCTGAAGCTCTCTGGCTCTTGCCGTGGCTTCCTGCTGCGCTGTGTCCATTGCTTCTCCCCATCCCTGCGGTTCGCCACTGCGAACCTCGATCAGCATCTTACGGAGCGTGGTCGCAGACGGGGAGTCCCAATCCTTTTGCGGGAAAGAGGGGGTGACCCGGTACTCTGTTCTCGTTCCGGGGCCTTAGCTCAGTTGGTAGAGCGCTGTCTTTGCATGGCAGATGTCAGGGGTTCGACTCCCCTAGGCTCCACCGGAAAAGCCCCTCCGAACCGCGCGAACGCGGTGCGGAGGGGCTTTTGTCATGGTGCCGGTGGCAGGTGGGTCGGCCCACCCCCGGGCCCCGCGACGGAGCCGCCGGGGCGGGCCGGTGGCGCGGAGGCGCGGTCGGTGACCGGACGTCCCGAGGCCGTGTGCGCGCCGGGCGACAGGCGGAAGCGGCCCGCGCGGCACGGAGCCCATGGGTGCCCGCTGAGCCGTACGGGTGGTGTTCATCGGAAGAACTGCGCGGAGGCGGCGTCGCTCCGAGGAATCGGGCCGTCCGTCCACATCATGAGGAAGGTACGAAAAGCGCGCAAATCGAAATGCACCATCCGAGAACGTCACGAAAGTGAGGGGCCATGGCCACCGCCAAGGTCAAGCAGTTCTGGACCGCCTTCATCTCCGTACTCTTCGCCCTGCTCGCCTCCGTCGGCCTGGCGTCCACCGCCACCGCCGCGCAGGCTCCCGCCGTCCAGCAGCCGGAGGAGCCGACCTCGCCCGCCGGCGCGGCCGCGCGCACCCACGCCGTCGTACCGGCACAGCGGGCGGCGCATCAGTGGCCCTGGGTCCGCGACCGCTCGCTGCCGCCCACCATCAAGCAGCGCATCGGCGCCGAGGCGCACAACTCCTCGCCCTCCGTCCGTCACCTGCCCGCCGGCTCCCCGGACGAGACCTCGCTGACGGACCAGACGGAGCTGACGGACCTCGCGCTGGCCGCGAAGGCGTAGGGCGCGGGGAGTCCGTTCTTCCCCGTGCCCCACGATCCCTCGCGCACCACGCCACCGCGCAACGCGGAGGCGGTCCGTGCAGGCGACCCCCGCGGTCAGCGACGCTCGTCGCGCCCCGCGTCGTCCTCGGCCTCGGCCTCCTTGGCCTCCACCTCAGGATCGAGAGCTCCACTGCCGTCGACGGACGACAGCGGTGACGTACGGGACGACGGTTCCGACATCCCCTCATCGACCTCGGTAGGAGCGGGCGGTTCGACCAGCCAGTCAGGGTTGGCCTGCTTGTCCCACCACTTCCAGGCGGCGAAGGCGCCGCCGAGCACCACGCCGAAGATCGCGAGTCCGATGGCGACACGTCCGGCCTTGGCCCGACGTTCGTGCTTCCTCACGATCTTCCGAATCTCCTTCGGTGTCACCTGTCCGCGGAGAGCGGCCCAGGCGGCCACCGAACGCGACCCGGCCTCATCGAGGACCGGACCGGTCGCGGCGACCGCGTTCTCGACACGCGGAACGGTGTAGTCGGCCGCCTGACGGGCGGCCTTGCGGGTGACGATCGCGGCACGCTGCGCGGCCTCGTCCACCCGCGGCGGTACATGGGGTGCGACATGGCACTCGTACTGCACACGAGCTTGCTTGCGGGCCTGCTTCGCGGCCTTCGAGACTTTCGGCGCGATCTTGACGCGCGCCTCGTGCGCGTAGAGCGCGGCTTGGTCCATGGCCGTGCCGGCGTACTGCGAGGCCTGCTCCTTGGCCGTGTTCGCATAGGGCGCCACCACTTCCGCGGCGTGCAGCACGCTGTCCTTGGCCGAATCGGTCGCGGCGCGCACGCTGTCCATCCGGGTCACGGGATCCTCCTCCTCGGTGGCGGTGTCGGGTTTTCGCCTTTCCGCCCATTTCGAAATCATGCCTGCCCTGTCGCGGTCCGGCATGTGGGGCGGGCATCCGGGGCATCGCCCCGTCCCTTCCGTGCGAGGATGCGATCCGCGTCAGTGGAGACTTACGGAAGGCGGACCGTGGCCGAGCAGCTCTACGCCACTCTCAAGACCAGCCTGGGCGACATCGAGGTCCGGCTGCTGCCGTTCCACGCCCCGAAGACGGTCAGAAACTTCACCGAGCTCGCACGGGGCGAGCGGGAGTGGACGCATCCGGCCACCGGCAACGTCGCCGCCGAGCCCCTCTACGACGGCACCGTCTTCCACCGGGTCATCGAGGGTTTCATGATCCAGGGCGGGGATCCGCTGGGGAACGGCACGGGCGGACCGGGGTACGAGTTCGCCGACGAGTTCCACCCGGAGCTCTTCTTCGACCGCCCCTATCTGCTGGCGATGGCCAACGCGGGCCCGGGCACGAACGGCTCGCAGTTCTTCATCACGGTCGGGGCCACCACCTGGCTGAACCGCAAGCACACCATCTTCGGCGAGGTCGTCGGCGCAGCGAGCAAGAAGGTCGTCGACACGATCGCCGCGACTCCGGTGAACGCGAACACCAACCGTCCCCTCGACGACGTGGTGCTGGAGTCCGTCGTCATCGAGACCCGCTGACCGGGTAGCCGGACGGCCGGTCGGCCCGTCCCGCCAGGGAACCTTTCCGCCCCGCCCATCCGTATCAGGAGGGCGGGGTGCCGCCTCGTCGCCCCATCTCCTCGGGAGGGCCCTCCATGGAGCCGCAGTCCGGCCTGCCGCGCTGTTACCGCCACCAGGACGTCGAGACAGGCATTCGCTGCACCCGCTGCGAGAAGCCGATCTGCCCGCAGTGCATGATCTCCGCCTCGGTCGGCTTCCAGTGCCCCGACTGCGTGCGCAACGGCTCCGGCACGGGCCACGCCCCCGACGCCAACCAGCCGCGGACCCTCGCCGGCGGCCGGGTGGCGTCCGACGGCCGTCTGATCACCAAGATCCTCATCGCGATCAACCTCGCCCTCTTCATCGCCGTCCAGGTGGCCGGAGACCGGGTCGTGGACGAGCTGTCGCTGATCGGCTACGCCTACAACCCGGCGCTCGCCGAGGTGGTGGGGGTCGCGGACGGCGAGTGGTACCGGCTGATCACCTCGACCGTCCTGCACCAGGAGGTCGCGCACTTCGTCTTCAACATGCTGGGGCTGTGGGTCATCGGCGGGATCGTGGAGCCGGAGCTCGGCCGGATCCGCTATGCCGCGCTCTGTCTGCTCTCCGGACTCTCCGGCTCGGCGTTCGCCTTTCTGCTCTCCCCGGGGAACCAGCCCTCGCTGGGCGCCTCCGGAGTCGTCTTCGGCCTGATCGGCGCCTGGGCGGTGCTCACCCGCCGCCAGCGGCTGGACATGCGGCCGGTGATCCTCTTCGTGGGCCTGTCGCTGCTGCTGACGTTCACCCGGCCCGGAATCTCCTGGGAGGCGCACATCGGCGGTCTCGTCGGCGGCGCCCTGGTCGCCTACGGTCTGCTGCACGCGCCGAGGGCCCGGCGGAACGTCGTCCAGTACGCGGCCTGTGGACTGGTGCTCCTGATCGACCTGGGCATGGTCCTCGCCCGCTCGGCCGCGCTCACCTGAGCGTCGAGGGCTGTGGACGAGCTTCCCGGAAAGCTTTCCCCAGAGTTATCCACAGCGCGTGGTGGATCTTGTGCATCTACTGGGGAACGACCGCGCCCCCCACTCCTGAGCTGGCCATTTCCAGCGAGAGTGAGGGGCGGGGTGCACCTCGGGCGAGGGTGCCGCAGTCACACCGGCGTCAACCTACCCTTGAGTTATCCACAGATCTTCGTAAGTTATCCAGTGCTGTGCACAACGCTGTGGATAAGTTCAGGGCAAGGCTTGACGGGCAGAGCGGGGAGAAGCTACTTCCACTGCGTGGAGACGCCGAACCCGGCCGCGATGAAGCCGAAGCCCACCACGATGTTCCAGTTGTTGATGGACTTCACCGGCAGCGTGCCGTCGGTGACGTAGAAGACGACGATCCACACCAGCCCGATCGCGAACAGCGCCAGCATCACGGGAGCCACCCAGCTGCGGTTGGTCAGCTTGATGTTGGTGGCCTGCTTGGCGGGCGGGGGCGTGAAGTCGGCCTTCTTGCGGATACGTGACTTCGGCACGAGGGACTCTCCTGTCGATGCGCTGCGTGACCGCGCAGGGAACTGTGGCTGGCGCCGGGGCGGGACGACTGTGACGTAGGAGGACCACTGCGTCCCCCGGGCGTCCGTTAGCGTAGTGCTTCCGCGGCACCGAAGGGGATCAGGGTACGTTGAGCAATTCCGCCGACTCATCCCCCGGGCCGGGCCGAACCACTGGGTGGCGCCCCGTCCGGGTGCTGACCGCTGCCGTCTTCGCCCTCGCCGGACTGATCTTCGTGACCAGTTTCAACACCGCCAAGGGCACCAACATCCGGACCGACGCCTCCCTGCTGAGGCTCTCCGACCTGATCGAGGAACGCAGCCACAAGAACGCCGGCCTGGACGAGTCCACGGCCGCCCTGCGCGGCCAGGTCGACGCCCTCGCCGCCCGCGACGACGGCTCCACGCGCGCCGAGGACGCCAAGCTGCGCGCCCTGGAGACGGCCGCCGGCACCACCCCGATCTCCGGACAGGGCCTGACGGTCACCCTCAACGACGCCCCGCCGAACGCCCAGGCCGCCCCCGGCTACCCCGAACCGCAGGCCAACGACCTCGTCATCCACCAGCAGGACCTCCAGGCCGTCGTGAACGCCCTGTGGAAGGGCGGGGCCCGGGGAATCCAGGTCATGGACCAGCGGCTCATCTCCACCAGCGCCGTGCGCTGCGTGGGCAACACCCTGATCCTCCAGGGCCGCGTCTACTCGCCCCCGTACAAGATCACCGCTGTGGGCGACCGGGAGAAGCTGACGACGGCGCTCGCCGACGCGCCCGCCGTCCAGAACTACCAGCTGTACGTGAAGGCGTACGGACTCGGCTGGAAAGTGAACGAGCACAGGGCGGTGACTCTGCCCGGCTACTCCGGCACAGTGGATCTCCACTACGCGAAGCCTGTGAGCTGACTGCGGGGAGGCCCGGCCGGTGGCGGTGCGACTGATCGTCAGGACGCTCAGCGAGCTGTGCATCACCGCCGGAACCGTGATCGTCCTCTTCGTCGTGTACGTGATGTTCTGGACCGGAGTCCAGGCCGAGAGCGCGACGGCGGGCCAGATCGACACCCTGGAGCAGGAGTGGATCGACCGGCCCGTCCCCGACACCACGGCGGCCGCACCGCCCCCGAGGGCGTACACGGCGGGCAAGGGCATCGCGGTCATGTACATACCCAGACTCGGCAGGGACTGGGAGTGGCCCGTCCTGGAGGGCACCTCCACCGCCACCCTGAAGAAGGGCCTCGGCCACTACGCCGCCACCGCCCGCCTCGGCGAGACCGGCAACTTCTCCGTCGCCGGCCACCGGCGCACGTACGGAGATCCGTTCAAGGACTTCCCCCGTCTGCGCCCCGGTGACGCCGTCGTCCTCACCGACGGCACGACCTGGTTCACGTACCGCGTCGCCCGCCCGCCCCACCGGACCGTCCCCACCGACATCGGCGTCATCGACCCCGTCCCCCGGAAGTCCGGATTCGACGGACCGGGCCGCTATCTCACCCTCACCACCTGCGAGCCCGAGTGGGGCAGCAGCCACCGCCTGATCGCCTGGGCGCACCTGGACGCCACCCAGCCTGTGACGCAGGGCAAGCCACGGGCTTTGGCCGGCTGACCCCTGACAGCCCCGATCCCCCGTACTCTGGTGCCCGTAACGAACGGAAGGGGCAGTGGACGTCATGTACGGCTGGATCTGGCGGCATCTGCCGGGCAACGCGTGGATCAGGGCGATCATCTCGCTGGTACTCGTCCTCGGGGTCGTCTACGCCCTCTTCCAGTACGTGTTCCCCTGGGCGGAGCCGCTGCTTCCGTTCAACGATGTGACGGTGGACGGCCAGTGAGCGCGCGGATTCTCGTCGTCGACAACTACGACAGCTTCGTCTTCAACCTCGTTCAGTACCTCTACCAGCTCGGCGCCGAGTGCGAGGTGCTGCGCAACGACGAGGTCGAACTCGGCCACGCGCAGGACGGCTTCGACGGCGTCCTGCTCTCGCCCGGCCCCGGCGCGCCCGAACAGGCCGGTGTCTGCATCGACATGGTCCGCCACTGCGCGAACACCGGCGTGCCCGTCTTCGGCGTCTGCCTCGGGATGCAGTCGATGGCGGTGGCGTACGGCGGTGTCGTCGACCGGGCCCCCGAGCTGCTGCACGGCAAGACCTCCCTCGTCACGCACGAGGGCAAGGGCGTCTTCGCGGGCCTCCCCTCACCGTTCACCGCGACGCGCTACCACTCGCTGGCCGCCGAGCCCGCGGCGCTGCCGGACGAGCTGGAGGTCACGGCACGCACGGACGACGGCATCATCATGGGGCTGCGCCACCGCGATCTCGCGGTCGAGGGCGTGCAGTTCCACCCCGAGTCGGTGCTCACCGAGCACGGCCACCTGATGCTCGCCAACTGGCTGGAGCAGTGCGGCGACAAGGGGGCGGTGGGCCGGTCGGCGGGGCTCGCGCCGGTGGTGGGCAAGGCCGTCGCGTGACCGAGGGGTCGCCGTGGTTCCGGGCGACGAACCCGCCGGTCGAGCCGGGGCCGGGGGAGCCGACGCCGACGGCTCCGTACGACGGCACGGCGTACCAGACCACGCAGGAATACGGGACGCCCGGCTACGAGGCGTACCAGACGCCCACGTACGAGACGCCCGGCTATGACACGCCCGCGTACGACCCGTCCGGCTACGAGACGCCCGGGTACGACCCGTCCGCCTACGACGCCGCCGGGTACGGGACGACCGCCTACGAGACGCCCTCGTACGAGCCGATACCGGAACCCTCCGTCGCGCCGTCGCCCGAGCCCACGCCCGACACGTCCTACGAGGCGCCGTACGAGCCCCATGACGACCAGGACGAGCCGGACGCCGGGACGATGGCCCTGCGGACCGTCGAGACCCCAGCGGCGCCCCTCCCGGGCCCCGGCAGGGCCGAGCGCCGCAAGGCCGCCAAGGGACGCGGTCGCCGGGGAGCGACGCCCCCGGAGCCCTCGGAGACGTCCTCCGAGGCCCCCGCCGCCCCGCTCTCGCGCGTCGAGGCCCGCCGGGCGGCCAAGGCACAGAAGGAGAGCGTCGGGGTCGTCGCGAGCCGGGTCGTGGGCGAGCTGTTCATCACCTTCGGCGTGGTCATGCTGCTCTTCGTCACCTACCAGCTGTGGTGGACGAACGTCCGCGCCGGCCAGCAGGCGAACCAGGCCAAGGGGCAGATAGAGGACTCCTGGGCCAAGGGCCGGGCGCCGGGCGAGTTCGAGCCGGGCCAGGGCTTCGCCATCATGTACATCCCCAAGCTGGACGTCGTCGTCCCGGTCGCCGAGGGCATCAGCAAGCCCAAGGTCCTGGACCGCGGCATGGTGGGCCACTACGCGGAGGGCACCCTCAAGACGGCGATGCCCAGTGCCAAGCAGGGCAACTTCGCCGTCGCCGGACACCGCAACACGCACGGCGAACCGTTCCGCTACATCAACCAGTTGAAGCCCGGCGACCCGATCGTCGTCGAGACCCAGGACGCGTACTACACGTACGAGATGGCGAGCATCCTGCCGCAGACGGCGCCGTCGAATGTGTCGGTCATCGACCCGGTGCCGAAGCAGTCGGGCTTCACGGGGCCGGGGCGCTACATCACCCTGACGACCTGTACGCCCGAATTCACCAGCACGTACCGCATGATCGTGTGGGGCAAGATGGTCGAGGAACGCCCGCGGAGCAAGGGAAAGCCGGACGCGCTCGTAGGCTGAGACCCTCGACCTCACGACCCACACCTCAGACGGGACGACGCAGTGGCACGTGCGCGCAACCGGATCGCCGGAGTCATCAGTGTCTTCGGTGAACTCCTCATCACCGCGGGCCTGGTGCTCGGACTCTTCGTCGTCTACTCGCTGTGGTGGACCAACGTCCTCGCCGACCGCGCCGCCGGCCGCGACGGCGACCAGGTCCGCGACCAGTGGGCGGCGCAGGGACCGGGCGCGCTGGACACCAAGGGCGGCATCGGCTTCCTGCACGTCCCGGCCATGGGCGACGACGAGATACTCGTCAAGAAGGGCACCGCGCCCGAGACCCTGAACAACGGTGTCGCCGGCTACTACCTCGACCCGATCAAGTCGGCCCTCCCCCAGGACAAGCAGGGCAACTTCACGCTGGCCGCGCACCGGGACGGGCACGGGGCGAAGTTCCACAACATCCACAAGCTGAAGAACGGCGACTCGATCGTCTTCGAGTCCAAGGACACCTGGTTCGTCTACAAGGTCTACAAGACCCTGCCGGAGACGACGAAGTACAACGTGGACGTCCTCCAGCAGATCCCGAAGGAGTCGGGCGTCACGAAGCCGGGCCGCTACATCACGCTGACGACCTGTACGCCGATGTACACCTCGGACTACCGCTACATCGTGTGGGGCGAGCTGGAGCGCACCGAGAAGGTCGACAACGCCCGCACCCCGCCGGCGGAGCTGCGCTGAGCGGCCCAGGGCCGACGGACGACGGCAGGGCCTGAGGGACGACGGGCAGGGCCTGAGGGACGACGGGCAGGGCCTGACGGACGACGGGCAGGGCACAACAGACCACACCACGGGCAGGGCACGCAGACGACGGGAAGGGCCCCGGCATCCACGAGGATGCCGGGGCCCTTCCCGTCGCGATGTCGCGGGCGACCGCTAGTCGAAGATGCCGCCGTTGTTGCCGAACGTCTTCACGTTGATCGCCTGGTTGGGCTGGCCCACCGTGCCCGCCTGGACGTCCTGCTCCTTGATCCTCGCGTTGGGATCGTTCTGGCCGTCCACGTTGCCGAGCTGGTAGCCGGCCGCGGACAGCTGGGCACGGGCCTGGTCCAGGGTCAGACCGAAGAGGCTCGGAACGGGCTGCTGCGTCTGCTGCGGGCCCTTGGAGACCTTCAGCGTGATCTGGACGTCCTTGGGCTGCTGCGTCTGCCCGTCGGGCGTCTGACCGGTGACCGTGCCCGCCGGCTGGGAGGAGTCCTCCTGCTGCTGGGCGATGTTGGTGAACCCGAGCGCGTTGAGCTGCTGGATGGCGACGTTCACGTCCCGTCCGACGACGTCCGGAAGCGGCGTCTGCTTCTTCTTCGCCACCGTGATCGTGACCTCGGAGTTCTTCTCCGCCTTGGAACCGCCCGTCGGGTCCTGCTTCAGGACGCGGCCGGCCTCCTCGTCGGACTCCTCGAAGTCGATCTTGACCTTGAAGCCCTTGTCCTTGAGCGACTGCTCCGCGGTCTCCTGGGACTTCTCCGTCACGTCCGGGACCTCGATCTGCGGCGCGCCCTCGGAGACGACCACCTGGATCGTCTGTCCGACGTCCATCTTCGTCGTTCCGTCGGCCGCCGGAATCTGGCTGCAGATCCTGCCCTTGGGCTGCTCGCACCGCTCCGAACCCGACTGGGCGACCTTCACCTGGGCGTTGGTCGCCAAGCCGTTGGCTTCCTCGATCGTGTGGCCGACCAGCTGCGGCACGGTCACCTTGTCGGTGCCCTCCTTGCCGTCGAAGATCGACTGGCCGATCAGGATCGCGCCCACCAGCACCAGGATGCCCGCGAGCACCAGAAGGATCGTCGAGGTGTTCGACTTCTTCTGGCGGCGGCGGTCCGGGCGGTCGTCGTAGCCGTAACCGCCGTCGTCCGGGTTCATCGGCGGAAGCATCGAGGTCTGGCCGGCCGGGTCGGCCTGGCGCAGCGCCGTCGTCGGCTGGTCGCCCGAGGCGTAGCCGCCGCCGTATCCGTCGCCGTAGCCGCCGCCGTACCCGGCCGCGCCCATCGCCGCGGCCGCGGCGACCGGCTGCCCGTCGAGGCAGGCCTCGATGTCGGCGCGCATCTCGTCCGCGGACTGGTAGCGGTAGTCGGGGTCCTTGACCAGCGCCTTCAGGACGATGGCGTCCATCGACGGCGAGATCTCGGGGTCGAAGTTGCTGGGCGGCTGCGGCTCCTCGCGCACGTGCTGGTACGCGACCGCGACCGGGGAGTCGCCGACGAACGGCGGCCGGACGGTCAGCAGCTCGTACAGCAGGCAGCCGGTGGAGTACAGGTCGGAGCGGGCGTCGACCTGCTCGCCCTTGGCCTGCTCGGGGGAGAGGTACTGCGCCGTGCCGATGACCGCCGCGGTCTGCGTCATGGTCATGCCCGCGTCGCCCATGGCGCGCGCGATGCCGAAGTCCATGACCTTGACCTGACCGGTGCGCGTCAGCATGACGTTCGCCGGCTTGATGTCACGGTGCACGATGCCGGCGCGGTGCGAGTACTCCAGCGCCTGGAGGATGCCGACGGTCATCTCGAGCGTGCGCTCGGGCAGCAGCTTGCGCCCGGAGTGAAGCAGCTCACGCAGGGTCGAGCCGTCGACGTACTCCATCACGATGTACGGGATGGAGACCCCGTCGACGTAGTCCTCGCCGGTGTCGTAGACCGCGACGATCGCCGGGTGGTTGAGCGAGGCGGCCGACTGGGCCTCACGGCGGAACCGGGCCTGGAAGGACGGGTCACGGGCGAGGTCGGCCCGCAGCGTCTTCACGGCGACGGTGCGGCCGAGCCGGGTGTCGTGGGCGAGGTAGACCTCCGCCATGCCACCACGGCCGAGCACCGAGCCCAGCTCGTACCGGCCGCCGAGGCGACGCGGCTCTTCCATAACTGATCCAGCCCTCTCCGTCTGTCCCGACCGCACCCGTGTGTGGTCCGGCGGTGTGCTGTTCGCGCAAAGGCTACCGGCCACCGGAAGGCGATCCGCCCCCCGACCGGCACCTGATACCTGACCGGTACCTGGCCGGCGCCCGCCCGAATGTCAGCTCCTGTTCTTCAGAACCGCCTTCATCACGTCCCGGGCGATCGGGGCGGCGAGGCCGCCACCGCTGATGTCCTCGCGGTTCGTGCCCGCCGAGTCCTCGACGATAACCGCGACGGCGACCGGAGAGCCCTGGGCGGTCTTGGCGTATGAGATGAACCACGCGTAGGGACGGGCCTCGTTCTTCGGACCGTGCTGCGCCGTACCCGTCTTGCCGCCGACACTCACGCCGTTCATGTTGAGGTCGGCCTTGCCGCCGGTGCCGTTCGAGACGACGTTCTCCATCATCTGCTGGACCAGCTGCGCGGTCTGCGGCGAGACCGGGCGGCTCATCTCCTCCGGCTCGTTCTGCTTGATCACGTCGAGGTTCGGAGCCACCAGCTTGTCGACCATGTACGGCTTCATCAGCTTGCCGTCGTTGGCGATCGCGGCCGTCACCATGGCCATCTGGAGGGGAGTCGTCGCGGTGTTGAACTGACCGATCGAGGCCTGCGCGTTTCCGCCGCGGTCGGCCTCCTTGTCGAAGACGGAGGCGGCCGAGCGGACCGGGGTGAACTGCTCGGCGTTGAAACCGAACTTCTCCGCCATCTCGGTCATCTTCTCCACCCCGACCTCGTCACCGAGCTTGGCGAAGACCGAGTTGCAGGAGACCTCCAGCGCCTTGTTCAGGCTGGCGTTCTCGCAGCCGCTGGCGTGGTTCTTCATCGGAATGCGCGACAGCGGCAGGATGTACGGCTCGGGCGTGTCCGTCGCCGCGTTGATGTCGGTGACCTTGCCGTTCTCCAGCGCCGCGGCCGCCGTGACGACCTTGAAGACGGAGCCGGGCGGGTAGATCTCGCGCAGGGCGCGGTTCTGCTTCGGCTTGTTCTTGTCCTTCTCCAGCGCGACCCACGCCTTCTCGTCCTTGCTGGAGTAGCCGGCGAAGGATCCGGGGTCGTACGACGGGGTCGACGCGAGCGCGAGGATCTTGCCGGTGCTCGGCTCGATGGCCACGACCGCGCCCGTGTTCCCGCCGAGCCCCTTGAAGGCGGCCTTCTGGGCGGCGCCGCTCAGCGTCGTGACGACGTTGCCGCCCTTCTTCTTGTCGCCCGTGAACATCGACAGCGTGCGGTCGAAGAAGAGCCGGTCGTCGTTGCCGGTGAGGATGCCGTCCTCGATCTTCTCGATCTGGTTGGCGTCGTACGCCTGCGAGGCGTACCCGGTCACCGGCGCCCACATCGGGCCGTCGACGTAGGTCCGCTTGAACCGGTAGTACGGGTCCTGGGAGTCGACCGAGCCCGTGATCGGCTTGCCGTCCACGATGATGTTGCCGCGCTCGTTCGCGTACCGCTCGATCGTGACGCGCCGGTTCTTCGGGTGCGCGTTCAGCTCGTCGGCGCGGACGTACTGGAGCCAGTTGTCGCGGAGCAGCAGGGCGAGGACCAGCAGGCCGCAGAAGATCGCGACCCGGCGCAGGGGCTTGTTCACGGACGGACCACCTGGGTCATCTCGGCGTCGGGGGACGGGGCGGGGGCGGGCGCCGGGCGGCGCGCGGTGTCGCTGATCCGGATCAGGATGCCGATCAGGGCCCAGTTGGCGATCACGGACGAACCGCCGTACGCGAGGAACGGCATGGTCATACCGGTCAGCGGGATGAGGCCCATCACACCGCCGGCGACGACGAACACCTGGAGCGCGAAGGCGCCGGAGAGGCCCATCGCGAGCAGCTTGCCGAAGGGGTCGCGGGCCGCGAGGGCGGTGCGGACACCCCGCTCGATGATCAGGCCGTACAGCAGCAGGAAGACCATGACGCCGGCCAGGCCGAGCTCCTCGCCGACGGTGGCGAAGATGAAGTCGGAGTTGGCGGCGAAGCCGATCAGGTCCGAGTTGCCCTGGCCGAGACCGGTACCGAGGATGCCGCCGGAACCGAAGGACATCAGCACCTGCGTCATCTGGTCACAGGCGGCGGCCATGTTGGAGTTCTCGGGTGCCGTCTTCAGGCACTCGAACGGGTCGAGCCAGGCGGCCACACGGGACTTGACGTGCCCCGCGGTGGAACCGACGACGACCGCGCCCGCGGTGGACATCAGCAGACCCATGACGACCCAGCTGGTCCGCTCCGTCGCCACGTACAGCATGATCACGAACATGCCGAAGAACAGCAGCGACGTACCGAGGTCGTTCTCGAAGACCAGGATGAGCAGGCTGACGGCCCAGATCGTGAGGATCGGGCCGAGGTCACGGCCGCGCGGCAGGTAGAGCCCCATGAACCGGCGGCTGGCCAGCGCCAGCGCGTCCCGTTTCACCATCAGATAGCCGGAGAAGAAGACCGCCAGGATGATCTTGGCGAACTCGCCGGGCTGGATCGAGAAGCCGGCGACGCTGATCCAGATCTTGGCGCCGAAGACATCGGCACCCAGGCCCGGCACCAGCGGCAGCAGCAGCAGGACGAGCGCCGCCACCATCGAGATGTACGTGTAGCGCTGAAGGACCCGGTGGTCCTTCAGAAGCAGCAGCACGCCCACGAACATCGCGACCGCGATCGCCGAGTACAGCATCTGGCTCGGGGCGTCCGGGGTGAACGTCTTGTACCGGTTGATGATGCGCGGCGACTGGTCCAGCCGCCAGATCAGCACCAGGCCCATCCCGTTCAGCAGGGTCGCCAGCGGCAGCAGCAGCGGGTCCGCGTACGGCGCGAACTTGCGCACCACGAGGTGCGCGACGCCCGCGAGCAGCCCGAGGCCGAGCCCGTACCCGAGCATGCCGGCGGGCACCTTGCCGTCGATCGCCAGACCCACGTTCAGGTACGCGAAGACCGGGATGGCGACGGCGAACGCCAGCAGCGCCAGCTCGGTGTTGCGGCGGCTCGGCGCCTCGATCGCGCCGATGGTGGTCGTGTTGGTGACAACGCTCATGGTGGTGAAAGGCCCCCTACGGGTGCTTACTGCTTGCCGCAGTTCGAGGCCAGCTTCTGCTCGTCCTCCGTGAGGGTGGGGCCCGGGGAGGGAGCGGCTGTGGTGGGCTTGGAGTCGGGGGTGGAACCGTCGGCGGGCGGCTTGCTCGCCTGGTCCGCGGCCTTGTCGGCGGCCTCACGGCGCTGCTCGGCCTTCTTGCAGGCCGACGCCTGCGCCGACAGCTCCGCGATCTTCGTCTGCGCCTTGCCGAGGCTGCCGCCGGCGATCGTGTCCTCGACCTGCTTGCGCTGGTACGCCGGCAGGTACTTGAGTTCGATCTCGGGGTGGTCCTTCTCCACCTCCGACAGCGAGACCCAGGCCAGATCCTGGCTGATGCCCCGGTACAGCGCCACGTGCTCCTCGTTGGAGCCGACGTAGTACTGCGTCTGCGTCCAGCGGTAACCGCCGTACGCACCGCTGCCGAGCACGGCCAGCGCCAGGATCAGGAAGAAGCTCCGCTTCAGCCACTTGCGGCCGCCGCGCTGCTTGGTGAAGTCCTCGTCGCTGTACGACCCGAACGAGCCCTGCGGCGGCATCCCGCCGTACCCGTGGTCGTCGCCGCTGCCGGGCGGGCCGAAGCCGCCCGCCGGGGGCTGCTGGTGCGGTGCGTGGCGGCCGAGCCCGGAGGCACGGCCGGCCGGCGTCTGCATCGCCCCGCCGTCCGACGGCTGCACCTGGTTCTCGGCGACCGCGCCGACGATCACCGGGGTGTCGCTGAGCTGACCGGCGAGGGTGTCCCCGCCGTCGACGTCGAGGACGTCGGCGACGATCACCGTGATGTTGTCGGGGCCACCGCCGCGCAGCGCGAGCTGGATCAGCTCCTGCACGGTCTCCTGCGGGCCCTGGTAGCTGGCGAGGGTGTCCTCCATCGTCTGGTGGGAGACGACCCCGGACAGCCCGTCGGAACAGATCAGATAGCGGTCGCCGGCCCGGACCTCACGGATCGACAGGTCGGGCTCGACGTGGTCGCCGCTGCCCAGCGCCCGCATCAGCAGCGAACGCTGCGGATGGGTCGTGGCCTCCTCCTCGGTGATCCGGCCCTCGTCGACGAGGCGCTGCACCCAGGTGTGGTCCTGCGTGATCTGCGTGAGCACCCCGTCGCGCAGCAGGTACGCCCGGGAGTCGCCGACGTGCACCAGACCGAGGCGCTGACCCGTCCACAGCAGGGCGGTGAGCGTGGTGCCCATGCCCTCCAGCTGGGGGTCCTCCTCGACCATCATCCGCAGCTGTTCGTTGGCACGCTGCACCGCCGCACCGAGCGAGGTGAGGATGTCCGAACTGGGGACGTCGTCGTCGAGCGTGACCAGCGTCGAGATCACCTCGGAGGAGGCGACCTCACCGGCGGCCTGGCCGCCCATGCCGTCGGCGATGGCGAGCAGCCGGGGACCGGCGTAGCCGGAGTCCTCGTTGCCCTCGCGGATCATGCCCTTGTGCGACCCGGCGGCGAAGCGCAGTGACAGGCTCATGCGCACCTGCCCCGTCGACGTCGCCTCGGGGTACAGCCGGTCTCGAGCCACACTGCCCACCCTCCGGTCGGGAGCCCGTGCCGGGACACGGCCGGGACCCCACGGTCCGCCGCGCGGCCCTCCGTGGGGGCCGCGTCGGCCCGCTCGCTCCGCTCGCTCATTGTCGTACTACTTCCGCAGCTCGATGACGGTCTTGCCGATGCGGATCGGCGCGCCCAGCGGAATCGGCGTGGCGGTGGTGAGGCGGGTCCGGTCGAGATACGTGCCGTTGGTGGACCCGAGATCCTCGACGATCCACTGGCCGTCCCGGTCCGGGTAGATCCTGGCATGGCGGCTGGACGCGTAGTCGTCGTCCAGCACGATCGTCGAATCGTGCGCCCGCCCCAGCGTGATGGTCTGCCCCTGCAGGGCGACCGTCGTGCCGGTGAGGGTGCCCTCGGAGACGACGAGTTTGGTCGGGGCGCCGCGGCGCTGCCGCCCGCCGCCCGTGTTCTGCTGGCCGCGTTGCTGGGGCGGCGCGGCCGCCTGCTGGCGCTGGTTCTGCTGCGGACGGGTGTCCTGGCGGCGCGAACCGCGCTGCGTGACACGCGTGCCGAACAGGTCGCTGCGGATGACCTGGACGGCCACGATCACGAACAGCCACAGAACGGCCAGGAAACCCAACCGCATGACCGTCAGGGTCAGCTCTGACATTGCCCCCGCTTCACCCTTCGGCTTGCCGGTAAACGATGGTGGTGCTGCCCACGACGATCCGCGAGCCGTCGCGGAGCGTAGCGCGGGTGGTGTGCTGCCCGTCCACCACGATGCCGTTGGTGGATCCGAGATCCTGGATCGTCGAGGGCGTTCCGGTCCGGATCTCGCAGTGCCGGCGGGAGACGCCGGGATCGTCGATCCTCACGTCCGCGTCGGTGCTGCGGCCAAGGACCAGAGTCGGGCGGGAGATCTGATGGCGGGTGCCGTTGATCTCGATCCACCGGCGCACCTGGGCGCCGGAGGAGGGCATGGGGCCGGGGCCACCGGCGGTGGGACGGCCGGCGGGAGCCTGGCCGGGGCGCTGAGCACCGGCGCCCGGCGGCGGGGCCGCGGGCATCGGCGGAGCGCCGGCCGGCGGGTAGCCGTAGCCACCCGGAGCGCGACCCTGCGCGGGGCCGGAGGCCGGGGCCTGCGGGGCGGCATGCTGTGACGAACTCGACGCGAGAGTGCGGCTGCGCACCCGGTACAGACCGGTGTCGAGGTCGTCGGCCTTCTCCAGATGGACCTTGATCGGGCCCATGAAGGTGTAGCGCTGCTGCTTCGCGTAGTCCCTGACCAGGCCGGCGAGCTCGTCGCCGAGCTGGCCCGAGTACGGGCTGAGGCGCTCGTAGTCCGGCGTGCTCAGCTCGACGATGAAGTCGTTGGGGACGACGGTCCGCTCGCGGTTCCAGATCGTGGCGTTGTTGTCGCACTCGCGCTGGAGAGCACCCGCGATCTCGACGGGCTGGACCTCGGACTTGAAGACCTTGGCGAAGGTGCCGTTGACCAGACCTTCGAGCCGCTGTTCGAAACGCTTCAGGACTCCCATGGGGCACCTCCTCCGTCGTTGTCGTCCTGGTACTGCTTACTGATCGTATCCACGCGTCGGGAAATCGGCTGGTTCCCCTTCTCTGCCCTGTGGACGAGTGTCACCTCTCACAGACCTTCCCCACGGATCGTAGAGGCGGCCTGTGGACAGTGTCCCGCACCCGGCGAGCGAGCAGGGGGACCGGGCGGGGCGGTGGGGGTGGTCCGCCCCGTTCCTCCCGTTACCCGTCGGCTCCTTCTTCACGCCGAGTGTCCCTCCTCTCTCTGTGGACGCGTACATCCGTCCCGGCATTCGATCGGGCACCGGTCTCGCGGTCCGTGCCGTCGTCGGTGCCGTGATCCGTCCCGTCATCCGCGCCGCCGCCTGTCCCGGTCCGCGTCTCGGTCCGGGCCTCCGTCCGGTCTCCGTCTGTCCCTGTTCGTTCGAGGAGGGGGTCAAACAAACGGATGTGAATCCACGGTCTGCGACGTGCTAATCTTCAGATGTCGCCAGGCGAACACACCGAAAAGGTGAGGGAGCCCGGAGCACACCCAATGCGCGGGTGGCGGAATAGGCAGACGCGCTGGATTCAGGTTCCAGTGCCCGCAAGGGCGTGGGGGTTCAACTCCCCCCTCGCGCACCAGACGGAAGCCCCGTAGGTCTCGACCTACGGGGCTTCCGCGTTTTCGCGGTTTCCGCGCTGGATGCCGGCTGCCGGGCCGGTGGCCGAGGTGCCGGGCGGGTGACCGAGGTGCCGGGCCGGTGGCCGAGGTGCCGGGCCGGTGAGACGTTCGTCGCGTCGGGGAGCGACGAAAGAGAGCCGCGACGCCGGGACGGCGCTGCCTAGGGTGCGAGCGTGGACGCGACTTCGAAGAGCAGGGACGGGATCCGCGCCGGCTGGACATGGTTCGCGACGCCCGGAATGTGGTCGCGGCGCAGGACCGCCGGCGAGGTGGTGCTCGCCGTCGTCATGGCGCTGCTGGCCGCCGGCACCGAGGAACTCGCCGGAGAGGAAGGATGGCGGCTCGCCGCGGTGGGGCTGGGCGCCGCGGTCCTGTCGTTGCTGCGCCGCCGGCTGCCCTCCACGACGCTCATCCTCACCGGCGGCCTCGCCCCCCTCCTGCCGGGCTTCCTGGTGCTGCTCATCCTCGTCGGCTGGTCCTCCGGCCGGTACATCGCCGGCGCCGGCCGCGCGCTGATCGCCTTCACCGTCGCGTACGTCCTGAACATCACCACGTCCCTGCTCGACATATGGGACCTCCACCGGACCCTGACCGTCGTCTTCATGTCGACGCTGTACTACCTGGGGACGACGCTGGCACCGGGCCTCGCCAACCGGTACTGGACCCAGCGGCGGAGCCTGCTCCACGCCCTCCAGGAGCGCAACGCCCAGCTGCTGAGGGAACGCGCGATGGTGGCCTCGTCGGCCCGGCTCCGCGAGCGGCAGCGCATCGCCCAGGACATGCACGACAGCCTCGGGCACCAACTCGCCCTCATCTCCGTCCACACCGGCGCCCTGGAGGTCGACCGGGAGCTGACCGACCGGCAGCGCGAGGCCGTCGGTGTCCTGCGCAACGCGTCGGTGACCGCCATGCACGAACTGCGCGAGGTCGTCGGCATCCTGAGCGACGGCGTCGAGGCGCCGGTCGAGTCGCCCAGCGCGCCGGTACGGGCGACCGACGAGTCCGGGCGGGCGGCACGGGGGACCGCCGGCATCGAGGGACTCGTGGAGGCGGCACGCGCCGCGGGCAACGCGGTGGAGCTACGGCGGCTCGGGGAGTACCAGCCCCTCCCGCCGGCCGCCGACCACGCCGCGTACAGGATCGTCCAGGAGGCGCTCACCAACGCCTACAAGTACGCGCCGGGCGCCCCGATCGACGTCGAGGTGCGGTACGAGCCGGACTCCTTCGTCGTCGAGATCGGCAACGGACCGGTCGCCGACCCGCCGCGGGACGTCGTGAGCGGCGGGCAGGGGCTGACGGGGCTGTACGAGCGGGCCCGGCTCGTCGGCGGCATGGTGCACGCGGGCCCGGCCGACGGCGGCGGGTTCAGAGTCGCCGGCGTCCTCCCCTACGGGGTGGTCGAGGCAGCGCCTTTGGTCGATGTGGCCGACGACTTCCGGCAGCAGTCGACGCGGCCCCTGGTCGGCGACCTTGGTCCGGTCACGATCGGACCGGCCGACCGGACGTTCACGGAACGGGAGCTGGCGATGGCGATGCGCGGGGGCAGGAGCACGGGTCGCGGGGTCGCGGTGGGGTGCGGGATCGCGTTCGCGGCCCTGGTGCTGCTGCTGGTGGCGGGCGGCTTCGGCATCTACTTCCTGGTCGGTGCGATGGAGAAGGGCATGATCGACCCGGGCGAGTACGACGCGGTCGAGGTCGGTGCGGCCGAGAAGGAGGTCCGCGACAAGCTCCCGTCCGGCGACACCATCGCCACCGCCGGTCTGCACGGCAAGGGGCCAGCGGAGCCCGAGGGGTCGACGTGCCTGGTGCTGATGTCCTCGGAGGTCGTGGACAGCCCGGCGGAGCCGGTTTTCCGGTTCTGCTTCAAGGACGGCAAGCTGATCGAGAAGAAGTCGTACGAGGTCAAGCGCTAACGCTGACCCGCCCGAATCGGTAGCCGTTGGGGAGTAGCTGTGACAGGGCAGCGCATCAGGGTCGTGATCGCCGATGACGAGCCGCTGATCAGGGCCGGGATCCGGATGATCCTCACCTCGGACCAGGACATCCAGGTGGTGGCGGAGGCTGCGAACGGGCGGGAGGCGGTCGAGCAGGCACGGGCCCACACCGCCGACGTCGTCCTCCTCGACATCCAGATGCCGGTCCTCGACGGGCTCTCCGCACTCCCCGAACTGCGTCGGGCGGCGCCCTCGACCAAGGTGATCGTGCTCACGACCTTCGGCGAACGGGACAACGTCCTGCGGGCCCTGGAGCACGGCGGCGCGGGGTTCCTGCTGAAGGACACGGCACCGGCGGAGCTGATCCGGGCGGTACGGGCCGCGGCGGCGGGGGACGCCTATCTCTCGCCCGCCGCCACCCGGCACGTGGTGGAACAGCTGGCCTCGGGGCGGGAGGTGGCCCGCGCCGAGCAGGCGCGCACGAGGGTGGCGGCGCTGAGCGAGAAGGAACGCGACGTGCTCGCCCTGCTCGGTGAGGGGCTGTCCAACGCGGACGCCGGGCGGCGCCTCCACATGAGCGAGGCCACCGTGAAGACGTACGTCAGCAGGATCCTCGCCAAGCTGGGCTGCGAGAACCGGGTGCAGGCCGCCCTGCTGGCGCGCGACGCGGGACTCTAGGCGGGCGGGGGCGCAGAGGGGCGCAGAAGGGCGCTCGGGGGCGCGGAGGGGGCTTCAGGGGGCCGGCGCGAGCCTCAGGGGTTCGGGGTGGTGGCGTCGTCCGCAGGGCTGTCGGGGCGGGGGCTCGGGCTGTCCTGGCCGGCGGTGGGGCCGTCGGGGAGGGCGAGGGGCCCGGCCGCGTTGTAGCGGAGCAGGTACGCGGCGAATCGGGCGAGGTCCTCGGCCGACCAGTCCTTGAGGCGTTCCTGGTAGGCGGCCCGTCGGCTCGCCTGGGTGGAGGCGAGGACACGGGTGCCCGCTTCCGTGGGATGCAGCACCTGGACCCGGTGATCCTCCGGGTCCGGTCGCCGCTCGACCAGGCCGAGCTTCTCCAGACCGCCGACCTGGCGGCTGACCGTCGACTTGTCCAGCAGGTAGTGGGCGGCGAGGTCGGTGGCGCGGCAGCCGTGCCGGTCGACGATGTGGGCGAGCAGCGTGTACGAGACGAGCGGGAGCTCGGGATGGAGCCGGGCCGCCGCGGCGCGGGCCCGGCGGGCGAACGCCGTCAGCTCCCGCTGGATGGTGTCGACCGATGTCTCACGCGGGGCGTCGGTCATGGTGCGCTCCTTGCCTCGGGTGCCGGGTTGCTCGACGACGGTTCAGTTGTATAGTACAACGGTTCTTTAGTTGTAAAAGCCAACCATGGAGGTGAGTGCCCGTGTCCGCACGGACCGTGGGATCGGCATCGGCGGCGGCGGCGGTGGTACCGGCGGGAGCGCCCTCGGAGGGAGGGGCACCGGCGGGAGCGCGTTCGGCGGGGGCTGCACCGGGCGGCGCGCCTTCGGCGGGAGCTGCACCGGGCCGTGTGCCTTCGGCAGGGGCTGCACCGGCCGGTGCGCTGCGGCACGTGCTCGGGCACCTGCTCACGCCGCTCCTCATGTGCGTCGGCATGGGACTCGCCTACCTCGGCGCCTTCCACTCCCCCCAGCCCCACGACCTGCGCGTCGACGTCGTCGGCTCCGGCACCACCACCCAGGTCCTCGCCCAGACCCTCCACGACAAGGGCGCCGGCGCCCTCGACGTCCGTACCGTCGCCGACCGGCAGACCGCCGTCACCGCACTGCGCGAGCAGACCTCCTACGGGGCCTACATCCCCGGCCCCCACCCCGAACTCCTCGTCGCCACCGCCTCCTCGGACACCAGCGCCATGGCCGTCGAGAAGGTCTTCACCAAGGTCGCCGCGGGACAGGACGCGCCCCTCGAAGTCACCGACGTCGCCCCCGTCTCCGACGGCGACCCCACCGGACAGGGCGTCTTCTTCCTGCTCGTCGCCCTCAGCATCGGCTCGTACGCCTCCGTCGCCGTCATCGGCGGCGCGGGCGCCGTCCTCCCCCTGCGGATCCGCGCCCTGCTCGCCGCCGGAACATCGCTCGCCGTCAGCCTCATCGGCACCGCCTTCGCCGGACCGATGTTCCACCTCGTCGACCACGGACTCGGCGGAGTCTGGGCGATGTCATGGCTCTACTCGGCCGGGATCCTGCTGATCGGCGTGGGCCTCCACACCTTCCTGCGCCGCTGGACCACCCTCGGGGTGATGGTGCTGTTCGTCATGCTCAACTTCACCAGCTCCGGCGGCATCTACCGCCCCGAACTCCAGCCCGGCCTCTTCGCCGCCCTGCACGCCTTCTGGAACGGCGCCGGCTTCGTCGAGGGCGTCCGCAGCCACGTCTACTTCGACGGCCACGCGCTCGGCGGACACCTCCTCGTCCTCGCCCTGTGGCTCCTCGCCGGAGTCGCCCTCATGACCGTCGCGGCGCTCGCCGAGGCACGCCGACGAACCGCCGCCGAACCGGACCGGGCCGCCGAAGCCGCCACGGCGCACGGCATCGCCGAGGGCGGCGCGAAGACGCCGACGACCGAGGAGGAACGCACGGCGGAGGAGGAGCTGGAGGAGACCGTCGGGGTCTGAGCCTCCCTCGGCGTCCACGGCTCGTGGGCCAGGGCTCGCTTCCCACGCCCGTGCTCACCGCTCGCCGTCCACGGTCCGTCCTCCCCAGGGTGTCGTCGACGGCACGTCGTCCACCGACCGTTGTCCACCGACCGTTGTCCACCGACCGTTGTCCACAGAGCGTTGTCCACAGGGGAAGACGGGCCACCTGACCCGGCGGTACCGTCATGCCCGGTTGATGTTGAACAGCGCCACACCAAGTCGGGGGAGGACGTCTCATGGGCGAGATCCGGGCGGTCGTACCGGAACAGCGAGGCACGGACAGCGGACGCGTCCCGCACGTGCCCGGCTTCGCACAGCGGGCAGCCGCAGGGGCGACCAACACCCCCAAGGAGCAGGGCAAGTTCCTGCGCGACCGCGTCCCACGCTCCACCCACAGCACGCTCGACCTCACCGACGACCGGCCCGACGCCGTCCGCGCCGTCGAGGAATCCAGCCGCGACCGCGTCAAGGAACTCGCACCGATACGGGTCGGCCGAATGGCCGCCAGCCCCTTCGCTTTCCTGCGCGGCTCCGCCGGACTCATGGCCCACGACCTCGTCGGCTCCCCCGTCACCGGCATCGCCGCCCAGATATGCGGCGACGCGCACGCGGCCAACTTCGGCCTCTACGGCGACGCCCGCGGCCGCCTCGTCATCGACCTCAACGACTTCGACGAAACCGTCGTCGGCCCCTGGGAGTGGGACCTCAAGCGCCTCGCCACCTCCCTCGTGCTCGCCGGACGGGAAGCGGGAGCGAGCGAAGACACCTGCCGGGCCGCCGCCTTCGACACCGTCGGCGCCTACCGCCGCACGATGCGCCTGCTCGCCAAGCTCCCCGCACTCGACGCCTGGAACGCGATCGCCGACGAGGAACTCGTCTCCCACACCGACGCCCGCGACCTGCTCGGCACCCTCGAACGGGTCTCGGAGAAGGCCCGGAACAACACCAGCGCACGCTTCGCCGCCAAGTCGACCGAGTCCGTGACCGACGCCGACGGCGGAGGCCGGCGCTTCGTCGACGCACCACCGGTACTGCGCCGCGTACCGGACCAGGAAGCGGAGGCGGTCGCCGCCTCCCTCGGCGACTACCTGGCCACCGTCTCCGAGGACCGGCTGCCGCTGCTCGCCCGGTACGCCGTCCACGACGTCGCCTTCCGTGTCGTCGGAACCGGCAGCGTCGGCACCCGCTCCTACGTCGTGCTGCTCCTCGACCACCGGGGAGAGCCCCTGGTCCTGCAGGTGAAGGAAGCCCGGCCCTCGGCCCTGCTCCCCCACCTGCCGGCCGTCGGCTTCGCCGTCCCGGACGAGAGCCACGAAGGACGGCGTGTGGTCCTCGGCCAGAAGCGGATGCAGGTCGTGAGCGACATCCTGCTCGGCTGGACCACCGTGCAGGGGCGCCCCTTCCAGGTGCGCCAGTTCCGCAACCGCAAGGGCAGCGTCGACCCGGCCGCCCTCGCACCCGACCAGGTCGACGACTACGGCCGCATGACCGGCGCGCTGCTGGCCCGCGCGCACGCGCACAGCGCCGACCCGCGCCTGATAGCCGGCTACTGCGGAAAGAACGAGGAGCTCGACGAGGCGATCGCGGCCTTCGCCGTCGCGTACGCCGACCGCACCACGGCGGACCACACCGACCTGGTCACAGCGGTGAACAACGGCCGGATAGCGGCCGAGCTCGGAGTGTGACGGCCGACGCCTGCCCGCCCACGGGCCGACGTCGCCGACAGGGGGACGGGGGCGGGGCGGGGGGAGGGAGGGGGAGGGGCCCCCGAAGGGATCGTAGGCTGGTGGGGTGACGGACCGGAGCGAGGACGTAGGCGTGGACCAGGACGTGGAGCCGGGCGCGAGCCCGGGTGCTGACGCCGGCGCGGAGCGGCCCGAGGCGCGGCTGGAGAAGGCCGTGCGGGTGGCCGAGCAGGCGCTGATCGAGTTCGAGATCGCGGTCGAGACGTTCCGGGTCGAGGTGGACAACTTCTCCCGGCTGCATCACCAGCGGCTCGGCCCGATGTACACCCGTCTCGACGAGCTGGACGCGCAGATCGCCGAGGCGCGGGCGGCGAAGACCGGGGATCCTGAGGATCTGCGGCGGGCGCAGGAGGCGCGGGCCGTCGTGATGCCGATGCCCGGCGTCGAGGAGCTCTTCCACGACTGGATCGACTCCGACGGGCTCTCCCCCGAGGCCGCCGCGATGCTGACCGAGCAGCCGGTGCAGCCGCCCAAGCGGGTCCGGCCCAGCGAGGAGGCCCGGAAGCAGTATCGCGAGCTGGCTCGGCAGGCCCACCCGGATCTGGCGCGCGACGAGGACGAGCGCAAGCGGCGCGAGGCGTTCATCACGCGCGTGAACGCCGCGTACGCGCGTGGCGACGTGGCGCTGCTGCGTGAGCTGTCCGCCGAGTGGGCCGCGGGTCCGGTGCCGGAGGAGGAGCGGCTCAGCGAGAGCGAGGAGCTGTATGCCCGCCTTGAGTGGCTGACGCAGCGCAAGGAGCTGTTGACGCTGGTGGCGCGGGAGCTGGAGGAGAGCGCGATCGGCGCGATGCTGCGGATGGCGCCGGACGACCCGGACCAGTTGTTGGAGGAGATCGCCGAGCAGCTGCTGGCGCAGGTCTCCGAGCGTGAGGCGGAGCTGGCCGCGCTGGTGCAGTAGGTTTTTGTCCGACCTTGGTTCTGAACGAGAGAAGGCCCGTCCCATGAACTTCGCCCCGCTGCCCTCGGTGGAAGCGGCCTCCGTGCCGGCCGATGCCCTGGTGCTGGATGTCCGGGAGGACGACGAGTGGGCGGCGGGTCATGTCGTGGACGCGCTGCATGTGCCGATGAGTGACTTCGTGGCGCGGTTCGGTGAGGTGACCGAGGCGGTGGCGGACGGCCGTCGCGCGTATGTGATGTGCCGGGTCGGTGGCCGTTCGGCGCAGGTCACGCAGTATCTGGTGCAGCAGGGGATCGACGCGGTGAACGTCGACGGCGGGATGCTCGCCTGGGACGGTGCCGGGCGGCCGGTCGTGGGGAACGACGGCGGCCCGGGCTTCGTCCTGTAGGGGTCGGTTCAGCCGAGGGGGTGGGCGGCCAGGAGGTCGCCGAGGGCTTCCTCGTGGGCGGCGGCGGGGCCGAGGGCGAGTTCGAGCTGTTTGGCCCAAGCGTGGTAGCGGTGCAGGGGGTAGTCGGTGTCGGCGCCGAAGCCTCCGTGGAGGTGTTGGGCGGTCTGGACGACGCGGCGGACGCCTTCGGATGCCCAGATCTTGGCGACGGCGATGTCCGCGGCGGCGGGCAGTGGTCCGCCGGCTCCGGTGCTGATGCGCCAGGCGGCCTGCCAGAGGGTGACTTCCATGGCGCGCAGGTCGATGTAGCGGTCGGCGGCCTGGACGGCGACGGCCTGGAAGGTGGCCACGGGGTGGCCGAACTGTTCGCGTTTGCCGGTGTACTGGCTCGTCATGGTGAGGACGTTCTCGCCGAGGCCGAGGGCGAGGGCGCAGGTTCCGGTGGCGAGGACTCCGCGTAGCCATTCCCAGGCGTCCTCGGTGTCGATGACGTCGGCGCTGTCGAGGCGTACGGAGTCGAGGTGGAGTTCGGCGAGGAGTTCGCCGTTCGTGGAGTACTGCTCGGCCAGGGTGAGGCCGTCGTGGGTGCGGGGGAGCAGCGCGAGGACGGTGTGTCCGTCGGCGGTGTGGGCGGGGACGGCGATGCGGTCGGCGCCGTGGGCCCAGGGGACTGCGCTCTGGAGGCCGTCGAGGATCCAGTCGGTGCCGTCGTGGTGGGCGGTGACGGCGAGTTCGGCGGGGTCGTGGCCGGTGCGGCCGTTCGTGGCGGCGGTGAGGACGAGTTCGCCGCGGGCGACGCGGGGAAGGAGCGCGGCCGCTGTGTCGTCGGTGGCGTAGCGCTGGATGGTCATGGCGACCGCGCTGGTCTCCAGGAGGGGGACGCGGGCGAGGACGCGGGCGGATTCGCGCAGGACGAGGCAGAGGGCGGTGGTGTCGAGGCCGGCGCCGCCGTGTTCGGGGGCGAGGACGAGGCCGAGGAGGTCGGAGGCGGCGAGGCGGGACCAGAGGGGTCGGTCGAAGTCCTCGGCGACGGCGTGGGGGGTGAGCGCGGGGCTCGGTACGGCGTCGGGTGTGACGCCGGAGAAGACCGCTTTGGCCGCTTCGACGGCCGCCTGCTGTTCTTCGGTGAAGGTGAAGTCCACGGCCATGCCCTCCCATTGGCGATCTGACGGATCGTCAAGATAGAACAGGTTCTAGGTGAAGGGAATGGCCGCGGGGGCTTCAGCGGTCGAAGTCGAGTTCCACTTCCGCGGTGGCGGGGTGGGACTGGCAGGCCAGGACGTATCCGGCCTCGGTCTCTTCCGGTTCCAGGGCGAAGTTGCGGTCCATGCGGACCTCGCCGTCGACGACGAAGGCGCGGCAGGTGCCGCAGACTCCGCCCTTGCAGGCGTAGGGGGCGTCGGCGCGGGCGCGAAGGACGGTGTCGAGGAGCGTTTCGCCTTCCTGTACGGGCCAGTTGCCGGAGCGGCCGTGCAGGGTGGCGGTGAGGGTGGCGTGGACGGGTGCGTCGGCGCGGGGTGCCGGCGCGGGTGCCGAGCCGTCGTCGACGTGGAAGATCTCCTGGTGGATCCGGGTGCGGTCGACGCCGAGTCCGCGCAGGGCGTGCTCGGCGCTCTGGACGAGGCCGAAGGGGCCGCACAGGAACCAGCCGTCGATGTCGGTGACGGGCAGGAGCGCGGGGAGCAGGGTGGTGAGGCGTTCCTTGTCGAGGCGTCCGGAGGGGAGGCCCGCCTGCTGCTCCTCGCGGGAGAGCACGGTGATGAGCTGGAAGCGGTCGGGGTAGCGGTCCTTCAGGTCGGCGACCTCGTCGAGGAACATCGTGGAGGAGGCGGTGCGGTCGCTCCGTACGAGGCAGAACCGGGCGTCCGGTTCGGCCGCGAGGAGGGTGGCGGCCATCGACAGGACCGGGGTGATGCCGCTGCCGCCGACGACGGCGGCGAAGCGGCCGGGCCGGGGGGCGAGGGTGAATCGGCCCATCGGTTCCATGACCTCGACGGTGTCGCCGACGGACAGTTCCTTGAGGGCGTAGGTGGAGAACTCGCCGCCGTCGACGAGTCGGATGCCGACGCGCAGGACGGGGTCCTGGCCTTCGGGGGTGGCGGCGGCGCAGATCGAGTAGGTGCGGCGGATCTCCTGGCCGTCCTGGGAGGTGCGGCGCAGGGCGAGGTGCTGGCCGGGGGTGTGGCGGTAGGCCTCGCGCAGCTCGGGCGGGACTGCGAAGGTGACGGCCACCGAGTCGTCCGTGAGCTGCTCGACCTCGCTCACCCGGAGCGGATGGAACCCGGCCCGTCCGGGGCGTGAGGACTGCATCTACAACTCCTTGAAGTGGTCGAACGGTTCGAGGCAGGCCGTGCAGCGGCGCAGCGCCTTGCAGGCGGTGGAGGAGAACCGGCTGAGCAGTTCGGTGTCGGTGGAGCCGCAGTTCGGGCAGCGGATCGCCAGGGTGAGGGCGACGGGCCCGTCGGCGGGGCCTTGGGGTCGAGGTGGGGCGATGCCGAACTCGGCGAGTTTGCGCCGTCCTTCGTCGCTGATGTCGTCGGTCGACCAGGCGGGTGCGAGGACGGTGACGACGGTGACCTCGGGGACGCCGTGCTCGTGCAGCGCGTGCTCGATGTCGCTGGTCATCGCTTCGATGGCGGGGCAGCCGGTGTACGTGGGGGTGAGCTCGACCTCGACGCGGCCCGGGCCGAGGACCTGGACGCCGCGCAGGACGCCGAGTTCGCCGAGGGTGAGGACGGGCAGCTCGGGGTCGGGGACGGCGCCGGCGATCCGGCTCAGTTCCTGCTCCAGGTCCGTCATGGTCACCATGTCGCCCCCGGGTGGCTGCGGTGCAGGTGCTGCATCTCGGCGAGCATCCGTCCGAAGGACTCGGTGTGCAGGCCCTGCCGGCCCGCTCCGGCGGCCCAGGCACCGGTGCGGGGGCCGTCGGGGACGGTGAGGGTGGCCTTTTCGAGGACGGCGGTGACGGAGGCGAGCCAGGCGCTCTGCAGCGTCTCGTGGTCGACGTCGAGGCCGTCGACGGGCTGGAACAGCTCGCCGGTGTAGCGCCAGAGAGCGTCGCAGGCCCGCTGCATCCGGTCGTGGCTCTCGGGGGTGCCGTCGCCGAGGCGCAGGGTCCAGTGCTCGGCGTGGTCCTGGTGGTAGGCGACTTCCTTGACGGCCTTGGCCGCGAGTCCGCTCAGGGGGCCGTCGCCGGCCGCCAGCTGTGCGTAGAGGAGCCGCTGGTAGGTGGAGAAGTAGAGCTGCCGGGCGATGGTGTGGGCGAAGTCGCCGTTGGGCTGTTCGACCAGCTGGGTGTTGCGGAAGGCTCGTTCTTCGCGGAGGTAGGCGAGTTCGTCCTCGTCGCCGACGAGGGAGAGCAGGATCCGTGCCTGGCCGAGCAGGTCGAGCGCGATGTTGGCGAGGGCGACCTCCTCCTCCAGGACGGGGGCGCTGCCGGCCCACTCCCCCAGGCGGTGGGAGAGGACGAGGGCGTCGTCTCCGAGGGCGAGTGCCGCGGCCGTGGTCGGGGTGGTCCTCGTGGTCACAGGTGCTTCACTCCCTCGGGGATCTCGTAGAAGGTCGGGTGGCGGTAGGGCTTGTCCGCCGACGGTTCGAAGAAGGGGTCCTTCTCGTCGGGGGAGGAGGCGGTGATCGCGGCGGAGGGGACCACCCAGATCGAGACGCCTTCGTTGCGCCGGGTGTAGAGGTCGCGGGCGTTGCGCAGGGCCATTTCGGCGTCGGGCGCGTGGAGGCTGCCCGCGTGGGTGTGGGAAAGGCCGCGGCGCGAGCGCACGAACACCTCCCACAGGGGCCATCCGTCGGTGGTCATGCGCCTGCCTCCCCGTGCTTCTGCTGCTGTGTGTGCTTGTCGGCGTATGCCGCGGCGGCTTCCCTGACCCAGGCGCCGTCCTCGTGGGCCTGGCGGCGCTTGTCGAGTCGCTGTTCGTTGCAGGGGCCGTTGCCCTTGAGGACGTCCCAGAACTCGGTCCAGTCGATGGCGCCGAAGTCGTAGTGCCCGCGCTCCTCGTTCCACTTCAGGTCCGGGTCGGGGAGGGTGAGTCCGAGGGCTTCGGCCTGCGGGACGGCGATGTCGACGAAGCGCTGGCGCAGCTCGTCGTTGGAGTGGCGCTTGATCTTCCAGGCCATGGACTGGGCGGAGTGCGCCGACTCGTCGTCCGGGGGGCCGAACATCATCAGGGAGGGCCACCACCAGCGGTCCACCGCGTCCTGGGCCATGGCGTGCTGGGCCTCGGTGCCGCGGGAGAGGGCGAGCAGGGCTTCGTAGCCCTGGCGCTGGTGGAAGGACTCCTCCTTGCAGACGCGGACCATCGCGCGGGCGTACGGGCCGTAGGAGCAGCGGCAGAGGGGGACCTGGTTGGTGATGGCGGCGCCGTCCACGAGCCAGCCGATCGCGCCGACGTCGGCCCAGGTCAGCGTGGGGTAGTTGAAGATCGAGGAGTACTTCTGGCGGCCGGAGTGGAGCTTGTCGAGGAGCTCGTCGCGGCTGGTGCCGAGGGTCTCCGCCGCGCTGTAGAGGTACAGGCCGTGGCCGGCCTCGTCCTGGACCTTGGCCATGAGGATGGCCTTGCGGCGCAGCGAGGGCGCGCGGGTGATCCAGTTGGCCTCGGGCTGCATTCCGATGATCTCGGAGTGCGCGTGCTGCGCGATCTGGCGGACGAGTGACGCCCGGTAGGCGTCGGGCATCCAGTCGCGTGGCTCGATGCGCTCGTCGGCGGCGACGGCGGCGTCGAACACCGCCTCGTAGGCGGCCTGGGTCGCCGCCGTGGCCGCGTCCCGCGCGGACTGTGTGTCCTGCGCGCCCGCGGTCACCGCTGTCGCTGACGTCCCTGTGGTCATCGGACCCCCTACCGACCGATCGTTCGGTTGAATGACTTCAATGGTCGGTCGGCGGCCCGTATGGTGTCAACCCTGTGGATAACCGCGGTGGACGAATCGGGGATCGGGGCCGGATGGACGCGTACGACGACACGGGCGCGCGTGAGGCGCGCCCAGCCACCGGACCGGAGCCCCGCACAGGCCCCGGGATCGCCTCGCTCTCGCTTCCGTACCAGGTCGTCGCGGCCGTCGCGCTGGCCGGCGTCGGCGTGTTCGCCCTGGCCCATCTCGCGATGGTGTTCCTCCACGTAGCGCCGTCGAACACGCTCACCAAGCAGCACGGAGCGGTCGTCGACGACTGGATATATCCCGAGTTCGAGCAGAACTGGAAGCTCTTCGCGCCCAACCCGCTCCAGCAGAACAACGCCGTCCAGGTCCGCGCGGAGATCGCCGGCGCCGACGGCTCGCGGCGCACCACCGACTGGATCGACCTGACGGCGCGGGACACCGAGGCCATCCGCGGCAGCCTCCTCCCCAGCCACACGGAACAGAACGAGCTCCGCCGGGCCTGGGACTTCTACCTGAACACCCACACCGAGGACCACCGGGCCCAGGGGATGCGCGGCCGGCTCTCCGAGAACTACATCCGCCGGATCGTCATGCTCCGCCTCGACGAGCAGCGCCTCGACGGCACGGTGGAGCGGATCCAGCTCCGCTCCACCGTGCGCCCCGTCCCGGCACCGTCGTGGAGCAACGAGAAGATCTCCACCGACCCCGTCCACCGGGAGTACCCGTGGTGGAGGGTGACCCCCGCCGATCTGCCCGGCGGCGCCAAGGACGACCGCACGGAGGCGGCCCGGTGAACCAGCCGCCCCACGACCAGGCCGCGGAGAACCAGCTCCCCGGCGCCCACCCCGCCCCGGGCGCCCACCCCGCCCCGGGCGCCCACGCCGCCCCTGCTGCCCACACCGCCCCGGACGCCCCTGCTGCCAAGGCCGCCCCGGGTGTCCACGCCGTACCCGGCCCGGGCCCCGAGCCCGTCGACCGGCGGCTCGCACGCGCCATCCAGCGGGTCACCGCCGTCGCCCTCGGGCCGTACCAGAGCGCGATCATCCGGATCGGCTTCTCGCTCACCTGGCTGCTGTTCCTGCTGCGCGAGCTGCCCCACCGCCATGAGCTGTACGGCCCCGGCAGCCCCTGGTCGTGGGAGATGGGCCGGCAGCTGATCGCCGACAACAGCGCGTTCACCGTGCTGATGTGGTCGGACGGCGGGCTCTGGTTCGAGTTCGTCTACGTGATCGCCGTGCTCTCCGCCGCGCTGATGCTGGTCGGCTGGCGTACCCGCGCCATGTCGGTGGTCTTCATGGTCGGCGTGCTGTCCCTGCAGAATCGCTCCGTCTTCGTGGGCGACGGCGGCGACAACGTCATCCACCTCGCCGCGATCTACCTCGTCCTGACCCGCTGCGGACAGGTCTGGTCCCTGGACGCCCGCCGGGCGGCCCGCGCGGCCCGTGACGCGGCCGACGGTCTGCCGCCCCGCCGCGACGTCGTCGGACCGCTGCTGTGGGTGGTCCTCGGCGGCTTCCTGCTCGTCGCCACCTCCTTCCTCGACGCCACCGGATCCACCTGGCTGCTGGTGCTGATGTGGGTGCTGTGGCTGGCGCAGGCGCTGTGGTGGGTGGCATGCCGCTACGCCCCGGGCGAGCCGCGCACCCTCCTCGACGTCCTCGCCAACCTCGCCCACAACGCGACACTCGTCGTGATCATGGCCGAGGTCTGCCTCATCTACGCCACGGCCGGCTGGTACAAGATCCAGGGCTCGCGCTGGCAGGACGGCACCGCGCTGTACTACCCGCTCCAACTGGACTACTTCACGCCGTGGCCCGCGCTCTCCGACTTCCTGGGCGCCAGCGGCGTCATGGTGATGGTGCTGACCTACGGGACCGTGCTGATCCAGGTCGCCTTCCCCTTCGCCCTCTTCAACCGCAAGGTCAAGAACGTCCTGCTGGTGGCGATGATCCTGGAGCACGCCGGGATCGCGGTGCTGCTCGGGCTGCCGCTGTTCTCGCTCGCGATGATCTCCGCGGACGCGGTGTTCCTGCCGACGGCGTTCCTGGTCTGGCTGGGCGCGCGGGTGGGACGGGGCCGGGACCGGCTGCTGTCGCGTGGCCGTGCCAAGGTGCCCGACCAGCGCCGTTCGGGTGAGGAACCCGCCGCCCGTACCCTCGTGGGGTGAGCACCGCAGAGCAGTCCGAGCCGATCCAGTACGACGAGGGGTACGCCCCCGAGGTCGGTGTCGGGCCGCATCCGCTGCCCTGGCCGGACGGCGAGCGCTACGACCCCGAGCTGCTGGCGGGCGGGGACCGGCGCAACGTCGTCGACCGGTACCGGTACTGGACGCGCGAGGCGGTCGTCGCCGACCTGGACACCCGTCGGCACGACTTCCACGTCGCGGTGGAGAACTGGGGCCACGACTTCAACATCGGGTCGGTGGTGCGGACCGCGAACGCCTTCCTGGCCAAGGAGATCCACATCGTGGGCCGCCGCCGCTGGAACCGGCGCGGGGCGATGGTCACGGACCGCTACCAGCATGTGCGCCACCACCCGGACACCGAATCGCTGACGGCGTGGGCCGCGGCCGAGGGGCTGCCGATCATCGGGATCGACAATCTGCCGGGGGCGGTTCCGCTGGAGCGGACCGTGCTGCCGCGCCGCTGTGTCCTGCTCTTCGGGCAGGAGGGACCGGGCCTCACCGAGGAGGCCCGGAACCATGTGGAGAAGGTCTGCTCGATCGCCCAGTTCGGTTCGACCCGGTCGATCAACGCGGGCGCCGCGGCGGCGATCGCGATGCACGCGTGGGTGCAGCGGTACGCCGAGATCGACGGCCCGGTGGGGCTCGCGGAGACCCCGTAGGGCCTCCGCGAGACCGTGGGTCACGCCTGGCGGCGGACCTCCACCACCCGGAAGCGGTTGGCGACGAAGGCCGCGTCGCACAGGGCCGCGTTCGCGGCCGGGTTGCCGCCGGAGCCGTGGAAGTCGGAGAACGCCGCCGTCTGGTTGACGTAGACCCCGCCCGTCAGGTTCAGCGAGAGCTGGGCGGACTCCTCCAGACAGACCTCCTCGACGGCCCGCTCGGTGTCGGCCGAGGTGGTGTACGCCCCGACCGTCATCGCGCCCTTCTCGCGGACCGTGCGCCGCAGCAGTTCGAGGGCGTCGGCGGTCGAGTCGACGGCGACGGCGAAGGACACCGGGCCGAAGCACTCGGAGAGGTACGCGGCGTCCGCGTCGGGCTTGGTGCCGTCCAGCTTCACGATGACCGGCGTACGGACGACGGCGCCCGGGAAGTCCGGGTTCGCGACCTCGCGGGAGGCCAGCGCCACCTCGCCCAGGCCGGCCGCCGCCTCGAGGCGCGCCTTCACGTCCGGGTTGACCAGCGCGCCGAGCAGCGCGTTCGCCCGGGCGTCGTCGCCGAGCAGACCGCCCACGGCCGAGGCGAGATCGGCGACCACCTCGTCGTACGACTTGGTGCCCGCGTCGGTGGTGATGCCGTCGCGGGGGATCAGCAGGTTCTGCGGGGTCGTGCACATCTGGCCGCTGTACAGGGACAGGGAGAAGGCCAGGTTGGAGAGCATCCCCTTGTAGTCGTCGGTGGAGTCGACGACGACCGTGTTGACGCCCGCCTTCTCCGTGTAGACCTGCGCCTGGCGCGCGTTGGCCTCCAGCCAGTCGCCGAAGGCGGTCGAGCCGGTGTAGTCGATGATCCGGATCTCGGGGCGGACGGCCAGGGTCTTGGCGATGCCCTCGCCGGGCCGCTCGACGGCCAGCGCGACCAGGTTCGGGTCGAAGCCGGCCTCGGCGAGGACCTCGCGGGCCACGCGGACGGTGAGCGCCAGCGGGAGGACGGCCCGGGGGTGGGGCTTGACCAGCACCGCGTTGCCCGTGGCCAGGGAGGCGAAGAGGCCGGGGTAGCCGTTCCACGTCGGGAAGGTGTTGCAGCCGATCATCAGCGCGATGCCGCGGGCGACCGGCGTGAACTGCTTGGTCAGCTCCAGCGGGTCCCGCTTGCCCTGGGGCTTGGACCAGTGGGCGGCGTCGCCGGGGGTGCGGGTCTGCTCGGCGTACGCGTACGCCACCGCCTCCAGGCCGCGGTCCTGGGCGTGCGGGCCGCCGGCCTGGAACGCCATCATGAAGGCCTGGCCGCTGGTGTGCATCACCGCGTGGGCGAACTCGTGGGTGCGGGCGGAGATCCGGGCGAGGATCTCGACGCAGACCAGGGCGCGGGCCTCGGGTCCCGCGTCACGCCAGGCGCCCATGCCGGCGCGCATCGCGGGCAGCAGGACGTCGATGTCGGCGTGCGGGTACTCCACTCCGAGCGCCGGGCCGTAAGGCGAGATCTCGCCACCGGTCCAGCCGTCGGTGCCGGGCTGGTCCAGCTCGAAGCGGGTGTCGAGCAGTGCCTTGTACGCGTCGAGACCGGCGGCGGCGTCCAGCGAGCCGTTCTCGCCGTACGCCTTCGGGTGCTCGGGGTGGGGCGACCAGTAGGCACGGGTGCGGATGGTGTCGAGAGCCTGGTCGAGTGTGGACCGGTGCTTCTCGGCCAGAGCGTCGGTGGTCAGCTGAGCGGCGGCCATGGCAGGACCAACTCCTCGTCGAGCTGGGCAGGAAGGGACGGACAGAGTTAGAGTAACCGAACGATCGGTCGGGACAAGGGGGTCTGTCGAAGCTGTGGACAACCCATCGGGGAGGATCAGTCGCATGACCGCCAATGTGAGCGATTCCGCGCCGGACGCCGTCCCGGATTCCGGGCCGGTTTCCGTGCCCGCGCCCGGCACCGACGCCATCGACCGGAGCCGGACCGTCGCCGTCGTCGGCACGGGGACCATGGGCCAGGGAATCGCGCAGGTCGCCCTGGTCGCCGGCCATCCCGTCCGGCTCTACGACAGCGCCCCCGGCCGCGCCGCGGAGGCCGTCACCGCCCTCGCCGCCCGCCTGGACCGCCTCGTCGAGAAGGGCCGCATGGAGCGGACCGAGCGCGACGCGGCCGTCGCCCGGCTGCACGCCGCGGCCGAGCCGGCCGAACTGGCCGACGCCGCGCTCGTCGTCGAGGCGATCGTCGAGCGCCTCCCGGTCAAGCAGCAGCTCTTCGCCGAGCTCGAGGAGATCGTCGGCGACGACACCCTGCTCGCCACCAACACCTCCTCCCTCTCCGTCACCGCGATCGCGGGAGGGCTGCGGCTGCCCGGCCGCTTCGTCGGGCTGCACTTCTTCAACCCCGCCCCGCTGCTCCCGCTCGTCGAGGTCGTCAGCGGCTTCGCCACCGACGCGACCGCCGCCACGCGCGCGTACGGGACCGTGAAGAGCTGGGGCAAGACACCGGTCCGCTGCGCCGACACCCCTGGCTTCATCGTCAACCGGATAGCCCGCCCCTTCTACGCGGAGGCACTGCGCGTCCACGAGGAGGGCGCGGCCGACCCCGCCACGATCGACGCGGTGCTGCGCGAGTGCGGCGGATTCCGGATGGGCCCCTTCGAGCTGACCGACCTCATCGGCCAGGACGTCAACGAGGCCGTCACCCGGTCCGTGTGGGACTCCTTCTTCCAGGACCCGAAGTTCACGCCGTCCCTCGCCCAGCGGCGCCTCGTCGAGTCGGCGCGGCTCGGCCGCAAGTCGGGCCAGGGCTGGTACCCGTACGGGGACGGCGCGACGGCACCCGAGCCGCACACCGCGCCCCCGGCCGCCCCGCCCGCCTCCGTGACGGTCCAGGGCGACCTGTACCAGGCGCGGGCCCTGGTGGAGCTGTTCGAGAAGGCCGCGATCGAGGTCGAGTTCGGGGACGACGCCGTCGCCGGCTACCCGGGCTGGATCGAGCTGCCGAGCGGCATCCGGCTGTTCCTCGCCGACGGGACCTCGGCCGACGACGCCGAGATGCCGGTCGTCCACTTCGACCTGGCGCTGGACTTCTCCACCTGCGAGCGGATCGCGCTCGCGCCCTCGGCCACGGTGGACGCGAGTGGTCTCCAGGAGGCGATCGGCCTCTTCCAGGCGGTGGGCAAGAAGGTCAGCGTCATCCGCGACATCCCCGGCATGATCGTCGCCCGCACGGTCGCGATGCTCGCCGACTTCGCCCTCGACGCCACCGCGCGCGCGGTGGCCGACGCCGCCGACATCGACACCGCCATGCGGCTCGGCGTGAACTACCCGCGCGGACCGCTCGCGTGGGGCGAGGAACTGGGCGCCGACTGGGTCCTCGAGACGCTGTCGAACCTGCACGAGGAGTACCCGACGGGCCGCTACGCCCCCTCGCAGGCGCTGCGCCGCCGGGCCGCGGCCGAACGGGCCGCCGCCGAGGCGGACGCGGCCGCACAGGAGGCGACGGCATGACCACGGCGAAGCGCGACACGTACACCCCTGAGACGCTGCTCTCCGTCGCCGTGCGCGTCTTCAACGAGCGCGGCTACGACGGCACGTCCATGGAGCACCTCTCCAAGGCCGCGGGGATCTCCAAGTCCTCGATATACCACCACGTCACGGGCAAGGAGGAGCTGCTGCGGCGGGCCGTCAGCCGGGCCATCGACGGGCTCTTCGCGATCCTCGACGAGCCGGGCGCGGGGCGCGGCCGGGCCATCGAGCGGGTCGAGTACGTCACCCGGCGCACCGTCGAGGTGCTGATGGCGGAGCTCCCCTACGTGACGCTGCTGCTGCGGGTCCGGGGCAACACCGACACGGAGCGGTGGGCGATGGAGCGACGGCGGGAGTTCGACCAGAGGGTGGCCGAGCTGCTGAAGGCGGCGGCGGCCGACGGCGACCTGCGGGCCGACGTGGACATCAAGCTGGCCACCCGACTGCTCTTCGGCATGATCAACTCGCTGGTGGAGTGGTACCGGCCGCTGCCGGGCGCCGACGCGGTGCGCGAGCAGCTCGCCGACACCGTCGTGCACCTCGCGTTCGACGGGCTGCGCACGGCCCGCTGAAGCCCTCCAGGGCCCCGAGAGCTTCACGAAGGCCCACCCGGGGCCACCGGGGCCACCCGGGCCACCCGGGCCCCCGTGGCGGGCGCAGAGCTCCTTTGGCGGGCGCTCAGAGCCCCGTACGGCCCCATGACCCCGTGACCCCGTAAGCCCCCCCAGAGCCCCACACGGCCCCACGACCTGCGTGGGCCCCCAAGAGCCCCGTACGGCCCCGAGGGGCCCCGTGCGGGGCTCTCTCAGTGGTCGGGGTCGAGGTCCGTCTCCTCGAAGACCAGCAGCGTCCGGGTGGAGAGCACCTCGGGGATCGACTGGAGTTTGGTCAGCACCAGCTCGCGCAGGGTCCGGTTGTCGGGGGTGTGGACCAGGAGCAGGACGTCGAAGTCCCCGCTGACCAGCGCGATGTGCGCGGCGCCGGGCAGGGCCTGGAGCTGCTCGCGCACCGTGCGCCAGGAGTTCTGGACGATCTTGAGGGTGATGTAGGCGGAGGCGCCCTGGCCCGCGCGCTCGTGGTTGACGCGGGCGCTGAAGCCGCGGATCACCCCGTCGTCGATCAGCCGGTTGATCCGCGCGTAGGCGTTGGCCCTGGACACATGGACCCGCTCGGCCACGGAGCGTATCGAGGCGCGACCGTCCGTCTGGAGGATGCGCAGGATGTCGCGGTCGATGGAGTCCAGCGGGCGCGCCGGAGGGCCCTGGGGCCCCTGGGGCGCCCCGCCGGGCGCCGTGCCCGGCGGCTGGGCGAGCTCCCGCTCCCAGGTCTCGGCCATTTGTTCATCCGCCATGTCCCCCCGCCTCTCTCCCATGGACGACATGCTCCTATCCCAGGCTGTGGAGAACCGATTGTCCACAGGCTGAGGGTGCCTGTAGCCAAAATGCCTCCACGACCGAACAATCGGTAGGTGAGGCGCGCCACTCGCGCCACCCGCCTTCGGGTCTTATGCCCGCTCCCACGAGGAGGTGGACTCGTTGCAACAGCGCAGTTCGACAGTCCAAGAGCCGCCCGGTGTCACTTCTGTCTACCGGCCCACCCCGCCCCCGGCGTGGAAGCCGCGCACCGACCCGGCCCCCCTGCTGCCCGACGCCGAGCCGTTCCGTGTGCTCGGTACGGACGCGGTGGCCGCCGCCGACCCCGAGCTGCTGCGGCGGCTCTACGCCGAGCTGGTGCGCGGCCGGCGGTACAACGCGCAGGCCACCGCCCTCACCAAGCAGGGCCGGCTCGCCGTCTACCCGTCGACGACCGGCCAGGAGGCCTGCGAGGTCGCGGCCGCGCTGGCCCTGGAGGACCGGGACTGGCTCTTCCCCTCGTACCGCGACACCCTCGCGGCCGTCGCCCGCGGCCTTGACCCGGTCCAGGCGCTGACGCTGCTGCGCGGCGACTGGCACACCGGATACGACCCCCGCGAGCACCGCATCGCGCCACTGTCCACGCCGCTGGCCACCCAGCTCCCGCACGCGGTGGGCCTGGCCCACGCCGCCCGGCTCAAGGGCGACGACGTGGTCGCGCTCGCCATGGTCGGCGACGGCGGCACCAGCGAGGGCGACTTCCACGAGGCGCTGAACTTCGCGGCCGTCTGGCAGGCCCCCGTGGTCTTCCTGGTGCAGAACAACGGCTTCGCGATCTCCGTGCCGCTCGCCAAGCAGACCGCAGCCCCCTCCCTGGCCCACAAGGCCGTCGGATACGGCATGCCCGGTCGGCTCGTCGACGGCAACGACGCCGTCGCCGTCCACCAGGTGCTCACCGAGGCCGTGGCACGCGCGCGCCGCGGTGGCGGACCGACCCTGATCGAGGCGGTCACGTACCGCATCGAGGCCCACACCAACGCCGACGACGCCACCCGGTACCGCGGTGACAGCGAGGTCGAGGCGTGGCGGGCACACGACCCGATCCTGCTCCTGGAGCGGGAGCTGACGGAGCGCGGGATGCTCGACGAGGACGGCAAGCGGGCCGCGGCCGAGGCCGCGGAGACGATGGCGGCGGCGCTGCGCGAGCGGATGAACGCCGAGCCGGTGCTCGACCCGATGGACCTGTTCGCGCACGTCTACGCCGAGCAGACCAGCCAGCTGCGTGAGCAGGCCGCGCAGCTGCGTGCCGAGCTCGACGCCGAGAGCGAGGCGTGATGACGACCCAGGTGGCGGCCAAGCCCGCCAAGCCCGCGAAGCCGGCCACGATGGCGCAGGCGCTGCAGCGGGCGATGCGGGACGCGATGGCCGAGGACCCGACCGTGCACGTCATGGGCGAGGACGTCGGCACGCTCGGCGGTGTCTTCCGGGTGACCGACGGCCTCGCGAAGGAGTTCGGCGAGGACCGCTGCACGGACACCCCGCTGGCCGAGGCCGGCATCCTGGGCACGGCCGTCGGCATGGCGATGTACGGGCTGCGGCCGGTCGTGGAGATGCAGTTCGACGCCTTCGCCTACCCGGCGTTCGAGCAGCTGATCAGCCATGTCTCGCGGATGCGGAACCGCACGCGCGGTGCGATGCCGATGCCGATGGTGATCCGGGTGCCGTACGGCGGCGGGATCGGCGGCGTCGAGCACCACAGCGACTCCTCGGAGGCGTACTACATGGCGACCCCGGGTCTCCATGTCGTCACCCCGGCCACCGTCGAGGACGCCTACGGGCTGCTGCGTGCGGCGATCGCCTCCGACGACCCGGTCGTCTTCCTGGAGCCCAAGCGGCTCTACTGGTCGAAGTCCGACTGGTCGCCCGAGGCGCCCACGCAGGTGGAGCCGATCGGCAAGGCCGTCGTGCGGCGCCGCGGCACCAGCGCCACGCTGATCACGTACGGGCCGTCCCTGCCGGTCTGCCTGGAGGCCGCCGAGGCCGCCCAGGCCGAGGGCTGGGACCTGGAGGTCATCGACCTGCGCTCGCTGGTCCCCTTCGACGACGAGACCGTCAGCGCGTCGGTGCGGCGCACCGGACGGGCGGTCGTCGTGCACGAGTCGGCAGGGTTCGGCGGGCCGGGCGGGGAGATCGCCGCCCGCGTGACCGAGCGCTGCTTCCACCACCTGGAGGCGCCCGTGCTGCGGGTCGCCGGCTTCGACATCCCCTACCCGCCGCCGATGCTGGAGCGGCACCATCTGCCGGGCGTGGACCGCGTGCTCGACGCGGTGGCGCGGCTGCAGTGGGAGGCGGGGAGCTGATGGCCCAGGTGCTCGAGTTCAAGCTGCCGGACCTCGGCGAGGGCCTGACCGAGGCGGAGATCGTCCGCTGGCTGGTGAACGTCGGCGACGTCGTCGCCATCGACCAGCCGGTCGTCGAGGTCGAGACCGCCAAGGCGATGGTCGAGGTGCCGTGCCCCTACGGCGGTGTGGTGACCGCCCGCTTCGGCGAAGAGGGCACCGAACTGCCTGTCGGCGCCCCGCTGCTGACGGTCGCCGTGGGCGGCGCGGAGGCTCCCGCGGCGGCGTCGGCGCAGCCGAAGGCTGCGGCCGAGGACGCCGAGTCCTCGGAGTACTCCGGCAATGTGCTCGTCGGCTACGGCACGGCCGGGCCGGCGGCGAGGCGGCGCCGCGTCCGCAGGGACTCCGCCCCGGCGGCCCGCGCCGCGCGGGTGGAGGCGCCCGTGAAGCCCGCGCTTCCCGAGGGACCCGTGCCGGTGATCTCCCCGCTCGTGCGGAAGCTGGCCCGGGACAAGGGGCTCGATCTGCGCGAGGTGCGCGGCTCCGGTCCGGCCGGGCTGATTCTCCGGGCGGACGTCGAGTCGGCCGTGGCCGAGCGCCTGACGGCTGCTCCGGCCGCCGCCCCGGCGCCGGCCGCCGTCGGCGGGCGGAGCACGACGGGGACGTCCCCGGTCGAGGGCGGCGAGAGGGTCCCGCTGCGCGGGGTCCGCGGAGCCGTGGCCGACAAGCTCTCGCGCAGCCGTACGGAGATCCCGGACGCGACCTGCTGGGTCGACGCCGACGCCACCGAGCTCATGGCGGCGCGGGCGGCGATGAACGCGGCGGGCGGGTCGAAGATCTCGCTGCTCGCGCTGCTCGCCCGGATCTGCACCCACGCCCTCGCCCGCTTCCCGGAGCTCAACTCCACGGTGGACACCGAGGCCCGGGAGATCGTCCGGCTGCCGTCGGTGCACCTCGGGTTCGCGGCGCAGACCCCGCGCGGGCTGGTCGTCCCGGTGGTCCGGGACGCGGGCACGCGGACGGCGGAGTCGCTGACGGAGGAGTTCGCGCGGCTGACCGAGTCCGCTCGGCAGGGGACGCTGACGCCGGCGGACCTGACCGGTGGGACGTTCACCCTGAACAACTACGGGGTGTTCGGGGTCGACGGCTCGACGCCGATCATCAACCACCCGGAGGCGGCGATGCTCGGGGTGGGCCGCATCATCCCCAAGCCGTGGGTCCACGAGGGACAGTTGGCCGTCCGCCAGGTCGTCCAGCTGTCGCTGACCTTCGACCACCGGGTCTGCGACGGCGGCACCGCGGGTGGCTTCCTGCGCTACGTCGCCGACTGCGTCGAACGCCCCGCGGTCCTGCTCCGCACGGTCTGACGCTCCCGTCCCCGCCGACGGGGGACGTGGCGCGGGAGATCGCGCCGAACACCCGGATCGCCGTCCGTCTCCCCAGGTGAGACAGGCGGCGATCTTCGGGCTCTCACCGGGCGGGCGCGGATCATACTGCTGGGATGACGACCGTGTATGACGCCATCGTGCTCGCGGGGGGCGCCGCGAAACGGCTCGGCGGGGTGGACAAGCCCGCGGTACGGGTCGGGGGCCGGGCGCTCCTCGACCGGGTCCTCGCGGGATGCCGGGGCGCCGCGCGCACCGTGGTCGTCGGCGGTCGCCGGGCGACGGTGCGCCCCGTGGTGTGGGCCAGGGAGGATCCCCCCGGCGGGGGACCGCTGGCAGCGCTCGACGCCGCGATGCGCGAGGTGCAGGCCGGCACGGCGCTCGTGCTCTCCGCCGACCTGCCGTTCCTCGACGAGGGCACCGGCCGGCGGCTCCTGGCCGCCCTGTCCGCGGCGCCCGACGCCGGGGCCGCGCTGCTCGTCGACGCCGACGGCCGGGACCAGCCGCTCGTGGCCGCCTACCGCACCGACGCGCTCCGGCGTGAGCTGGCTCTCATCGCCGCCGCGCACGGCACCCTCGCCGGGCTCCCGTTGCGTCTGCTCATGCGGGACCTCCACATCGTCCGGGTCACCGCGGAGCCCCTCGCCTCCTTCGACTGCGACACCTGGGAGGACATCGCCACGGCCCGGGCACGCATCAGGGAGCATGGGAACGTGCTGGATGAATGGATCACCGCAGTCAAGGACGAGCTGGGCATCGAGATCGACGTCGACACCGGCGTGCTGCTCGATCTGGCCCGGGACGCCGCTCACGGGGTGGCGCGCCCTGCCGCACCCCT
Organism: Streptomyces sp. NPDC047971; assembly: GCF_040653355.1. NCBI lineage: Bacteria > Bacillati > Actinomycetota > Actinomycetes > Kitasatosporales > Streptomycetaceae > Streptomyces > Streptomyces sp. NPDC047971. The sequence continues at coordinate 78,681 of NZ_JBEZNW010000010.1, forward strand.
GACCACCTTCCTGGTCGGGTACGCGGCGGCGCAGGCGGCCGGAGGCGACGGAGGCCCCGAGGCGGTCGCCGAGGCCGCCCGCAAGGCCGCCGCCCTCGCCAACCGCTGGGCCGCCGAAGCGGAGCGGGGCGAAGGGGAGCAGGGCGAAGCCGGATGACCCAGCAGGAGCGTGCGGCCGAGCCCGGGACCGACCCGCAGGCCGCCACCGCCCCGGAGCACGAGAGCGACGGAGTCGACGAGGCCATCGCCCTCGTGTCCCCGCCGCGCGCCGTCCCGTACCGGCCCGCCCACGCCGCGTCGCCCACCCCCGGGGCCACCGGGCCCGGTACCGGCGCCCCGGCGTCGGCCTCCCATGAGCCCCGTAACGGCGCCCCCGGTACCGGCGCCCCCCGCTCCGGCCCGGCTTCCGGTTCGACCTCCGGTTCGACCTCCGGTCCGACTTCTGGCGCGGCTTCCGGCCCGGCCTCCGGCCCGGAGCCCTCCGGCGCCGATTCCGCCCGAGCCGAACCCTCCCGTACGGACCCCTCCCGTACGGACCCCTCCCGAGCCGAGTCGCACCGTGCCGACGCGCACACCGCATCGCACCCCGCCGAGGCGCACCGCGCCACCGCCTGGACCGCCGCCCGGGCGGTCGCCGCGCGCGCCGGGGCCGCGGGCGGGACCGGCCGGGAACCCCGCCGTACACCCCTCGCGCAGGCGCTCGGCCAGGTCCTCGCCGAGCCGCTGCGTGCCCTCACCGACCTGCCGTCCTTCGACACCTCGGCCATGGACGGCTGGGCGGTCGCGGGCCCCGGCCCGTGGAAGATCCACGAGCAGGGCGCGGTACTCGCGGGCCACGCCCCCCACGCGCCGCTCGCGGACGGCACGGCGGTGCGGATCGCCACCGGTGCCCGTGTCCCGCCCGAGGCCACCGCGGTCATCCGCAGCGAACACTCCCGCACGGACGCGGGCGGCCATCTGCATGCCCGGCGCGAGGTCCTGCCCGGTCAGGACATCCGCCCCCGCGGACAGGAGTGCCGCTCCGGTGACCGGCTGCTGCCGGTCGGGACCGCGGTGACCCCCGCCGTCCTCGGTCTCGCCGCCGCGGCAGGCTACGACGAGCTGGCGACGCTGTCCCGCCCCCGTGTGGAGGTCCTCGTCCTCGGTGACGAGCTGCTGACCGCCGGACTCCCCCACGACGGGCTGATCCGTGACGCCCTCGGCCCCATGCTCGGCCCCTGGCTGAACGCGCTCGGCGCCGACGTGCTCGCCACCCGAAGGATCGGTGACGACGCCGACGCCCTCCATGCCGCCGTCAGCGGTTCCGAGGCCGAGCTCGTGATCACCACCGGGGGCACGGCCGCGGGGCCCGTCGACCACGTCCACCCGGTTCTCGCCAAGGCCGGAGCCGTCCTCCTCGTCGACGGGGTGAAGGTCCGCCCCGGCCACCCGATGCTGCTCGCCCGCCTCGACGGAGACCGGCACCTGGTCGGCCTGCCGGGCAACCCCCTCGCTGCCGTCTCCGGGCTGCTCACGCTGGCCGCTCCGCTGCTGGGCGCCCTCGCGGGCGCCCCGGTCCAACCGCCCTACCGCGTCTCCGTACGGGACGAGGTCCAGGGCCATCCGTACGACACCAGGCTCGTCCCGGTCGTCCATCGGGGTGACGAGGTCGTGCCGCTGCACTACAACGGCCCGGCGATGCTCAGGGGCATCGCCGCCGCGGACGGGATGGCCGTCGTGCCGCCCGGAGGCGCGCGGCCGGGGGACGCACTGGAAATCCTCGACCTCCCCTGGCCGGTGGCCCCGGGACAGGAACCAGGCCATGGCGCGTCTCAAGGAGCGTGTTTCACGTGAAACTTCCCAGCCGTGACGTCATGGCCCGGAACGCGGAGGAGAAGACGTCTCCGTCCCGGATCCGGATGCCCCGGCGCGTCGTCGAGAAGCCCCTGCGGCAGGTGACCAAGAGGTTGCTGATGGCTCTTGGCGTGCTGGCCCTCACGACCTTGATCGTCTATGCCGACCGTGACGGCTACAACGACAACTCCGACAGCACCCTGGACTTCCTCGACTGCGCCTACTACGCGACCGTCACCCTCTCCACCACGGGATACGGCGACATCGTCCCGTACAGCGACTCGGCGCGGCTCATCAACATCCTGGTGATCACGCCCCTGCGCGTCATGTTTCTGATCATCCTGGTCGGCACCACCCTTGAGGTCCTCACCGAACGGACCCGGGAGGAGTGGCGACTGAATCGCTGGAGGTCCACCTTGCGAGAACACACCGTCGTCGTCGGCTTCGGCACCAAGGGACGCTCCGCGATCCAGACGCTCTGCGCGACGGGACTGCGGAAGGAACAGATCGTCATCGTCGACCCCTCGACCAAGGTGATCGAGACGGCGAACGGCGACGGGTTCGTCGGTGTGGTCGGCGACGCCACCCGGAGCGACGTCCTGCTCCGCGCCGAGGTCCAGAAGGCCCGTCAGATCGTCATCGCCACCCAGCGGGACGACACCGCCGTCCTGGTGGCGCTCACCGCCAGGCAGCTCAACAAGGGCGCGAAGATCGTCGCCGCGGTCCGCGAGGAGGAGAACGCGCCGCTGCTGCGTCAGTCCGGAGCGGACGCGGTGATCACCAGCGCCAGTGCGGCCGGCCGACTGCTCGGACTCTCCGTGCTCAGCCCCAGCGCGGGCACGGTGATGGAGGACCTGATCCAGCAGGGTTCGGGCCTCGATCTGGTCGAACGGCCGGTGATAAAGGCCGAGGTGGGCAAGAACGTACGGGAGACCGATGACCTCGTGGTGAGCGTGCTGCGTGGGCACCGGCTGCTCGGATACGACGATCCCGCCGCCAGCCCCCTGCAGTTGACGGACCGTGTGATCACGATCGTCCGGGCGGCGGCGCCCGTCACTCCGTTGTCGACGCCTCCCGAGTAGCCTCGCCGCCATGCATGCGATCACGATTCCGGAACCCGGCGGCCCCGAGGCTCTCGTCTGGGCCGAGGTGCCCGATCCCGTGCCCGGTGAGGGCGAGGTCCTCGTCGAGGTGGTGGCGAGCGCCGTCAACCGCGCCGATCTGCTCCAGCGCCAGGGCTTCTACGACCCGCCGCCGGGCACGTCCCCGTACCCCGGTCTCGAATGCTCCGGGCGGATCACGGCACTCGGGCCGGGGGTGTCCGGCTGGTCCGTCGGCGACGAGGTGTGCGCGCTGCTGGTGGGCGGCGGCTACGCGGAGAAGGTCGCCGTGCCCGTCGGCCAGCTGCTTCCCGTCCCGGACGGGGTGGACCTGGTCACGGCGGCGGCGCTGCCCGAGGTGACCAGCACCGTCTGGTCGAACGTCTTCATGATCGCCCACCTGCGGCCCGGCGAGACGCTCCTCGTGCACGGGGGCGCCAGCGGCATCGGCACGATGGCGATCCAGCTGGCGAAGGCGATCGGCGCACGGGTCGCCGTCACCGCCGGCGGCCCGGAGAAGCTGGCGCGCTGCGCCGAGCTGGGTGCGGACATCCTGATCGACTACCGCGAGCAGGACTTCGTCGAAGAGCTGCGGAAGGCGACCGACGGTGCCGGGGCGGACGTCATCCTCGACATCGTCGGAGCGAAGTACCTGGAGCGCAATGTGAAGGCCCTCGCGGTCAACGGCCGTCTGGCCGTCATCGGGATGCAGGGCGGTGTGAAGGGCGAGCTGAACCTCGGCGCGCTGCTCTCCAAGCGCGCGGCGATCACGGCGACCACGCTGCGTGCCCGCCCGCTGCACGAGAAGGCGGCCATCGTCGCCGCGGTGCGCGAGCACGTCTGGCCGCTGATCGGCGCGGGGACGGTACGCCCCGTGGTCGACCGTACGGTGGCGATGGCCGACGCCTCCGAGGCCCACCGGGCGCTGGACTCGGGTACGCACGTGGGCAAGGTCCTGCTGCTGGCCCCGCGGGCCTGACGACCGCCCCCCCCCCGCGAGACCCCGCGGGCCTGACCACCGCCCCCCGCGAGACCTCGCGGGCCGGGGCCTCCCCAGGAGCGACCTGACCGCCCCGTACGAGCAACCACCGGACCTCCGGACCCCCGAACCCCCGAACCCCCGCCCCCCCCGGACCCCCGGACCTCCGAACCACCGGACCCCCGTACACGGAAGGGCCCGGCACACGTCGTGTGCCGGGCCCTTCTCACGCCTGCGCGTCGAACGTCCCGCCGGGACGTCCCGCAGTCCTACAGATACGGTCCCGAGCGGACCGCGTGTCCGTGGTCCTGGTCGTCCTCGTCGTGCGGCGCACCGGGCGGAAGCGCCCGACGCATCTGCTCCAACTGGGCGCGGGCCGCCATCTGCTGGGCGAACAGCGCCGTCTGGATGCCGTGGAACAGGCCCTCCAGCCAGCCCACCAACTGGGCCTGCGCGATGCGCAGTTCCGCTTCCGAGGGAATCGCCTCGTCCGTGAACGGCAGGGAGAGGCGCTCCAGTTCCTCGACCAGTTCGGGCGCGAGCCCGTCCTCCAGCTCCTTCACGGAGCTGGCGTGAATGTCCTTGAGCCTGACGCGGCTGGCCTCGTCGAGAGGTGCCGCGCGTACTTCCTCCAGGAGCTGCTTGATCATGCTGCCGATGCGCATGACCTTCGCAGGCTGCTCGACCATTTCCGTCACCGGGACCTCGCGGGATTCGTCGTCACCCTGAGTGCCGCCGAGCGCCATTCCGTCCTGTCCCACGATGAGGACCTGGGGGCTCTCCTGCGACCGTTCATTCCTCGGCATCTCCATGCCGCCATTCTCTCGCACACGTGCCTCACCACACGGTGTGCCCCCGGAGGAGGGTGATCCACCCTCCTCCGGGGGCACAGGACGACAACGGTCCGGTCGGGTCAGGTCGCGGCGCGGCGGGCCAGGGCCCCGCGCGAGCGCGTCACCAGGGCCGCCAGGAGCGCGGCGCCGAGCGGCACGATCACCAGCAGCGCCAGCAGCGTCTCCCAGGGGACGACGATCGGCACGTACGGGGGCGCTTCCATCGCGCCCCAGCCCTGGTCGAGGCTCTCCTGGTAGAAGCGCTCGCGTGCGCGCCCCTCCGTGAGCCGCAGGCCCATCGCCGGCAGCACTCCGGCCGCCGATCCGAGGATCACGCCCATCGCGGCGACCACCCCGCACTGGAAGCCGCTCAGGGTGCGGCGCACCCGCGGGGGTGCTCCGACGGCGGAGAGCGTCTTGAGGTCGGCCTCCGCGTCGGCCTGCGCGAGACCGGTCGCGATACCGGCGGCGCCGATGGTGACGAGACCGGCGAAGACGGCCAGCGAGAGGAGCACGATGCTGTTCTTGCCGACGAAACCTTCCTCCAGGTGCAGTTCGACATCGCTGCCGATCTTGGCGATCTCGCCGTCGAGCTTCTGGCGCTGCTCGCTGGTCGGCATCGTGTCGGTGGAGAACAGCGAGCCCAGCGGCACCGTGGTGAGGCCGGCGGCCTTGGCGGCGGCGGGGGTGAGGAGCGCCTGGACGCCGTACGACTTCGTCCCGTCGGGCACCAGGTGGGCGGGGAGGGACGTGATCTCGCCCGGGACGGGCTTGCCCGCCTCCTCGGCCTCGCGCGCCTTCATCGAGTCGGCGATCAGCTTGACGTCGATCTTGCCGCCCTGAGTGACCAGGGGCTTGGAGAAGGCAACGATCTTGCCCTCGGCCAGTGCCTTCTCGGCGCCCGCGTCCTTGATTCCGAGGACCTTCAGGACGGTGGCGTCGCCGATCATCAGCCCGCCGTCGACGTAGATGCCGCCGTCACCGTTCGGCTTGCAGCGCCAGTCCTCGGCGAGCTTGCGGCGCTGTTCCTTGGAGAACTTCGCCGCGGGGTCCTCGCCGTTGTCCGAGCTCCACAGCGGGCACTCGTTGGCCTTGGGGACGAGGACCTCGTACCTGCCGCAGCCCGGGGAGTCGGCGTACGGCGGGCAGCCGGCCTTGCCGACCTGCACGCGTTCGACGTCGGCGCGGGTGTCGATGGGCAGATGGCGCTGGACGGCGTCGCGGACCGCGGGGACGTCCCGGCCGCCGTCCTCCGTGACGAGGGCGGAGACCGCGCCGTGCGGCAGGCTCGCCCGGTACTCGGCCCGATTCTGCGCGTCGGAGCTGGCCGTGTAGGTGGAGACGGCGACGGTTCCGGCGACGGCGGCGAGGACGGCGGCGACGGCGGGCGCCGTACGCCCCCGGTTGCGCACGGCGTCACGCAGGGCGAGACGCGGCGACAGGGGGAGCCAGCGACCGGTGCGGCCGAAGAGACCCACGAGGGCGGGGGTCATGGCGACCACGCCCAGCTCGGCGATGGCGCTGCCGCCCGCGACGATGACGAACTGGTCGGAGACCACCGATCCGTAGAGCGCGATCGCCGCGCCCAGGAGCAGGGCGCCCAGGCCGACCAGCGGCAGTACCCGGCTGCCGCGGCGGACACCGCGACGGCCGGTGAGGGAGGCCAGGACGGTCTGCCGGGAGGCGGTCACGGCCGGGACGATCGCGGCCAGGACACCGGTGAGAACGGCGAGCAGCGCGATGGCGAGCAGTTCCATGGGGCGTACGTCGAAACTGCCGAACCGCTGCCCGAACGCGTCCTCGAGGACCGGCTGGAGGGCGAAGGTCAGAATCAGCGCGAGGACCGTGCCGATCACGGCGGCGGCGGCACCGATGACGAGACCGCCGCCGAGGACGATGGCCCGGATGTGACGCCGGTCGCCGCCGTTGGCGCCGACGAGCCCCAGCTGACGGCGCGAGCGGCGCGCGCCGACGGCGAACGCGGGTCCGGCCAGTAGGCAGATCTCCAGCATCGCGAGGCCGACGACCGTGCCGAGTGCCGCGAGTTCGGCGGCCTGGGCGCCCGTGCTGGAGTTGTAGTTGCCCCAGCCCTCCCTCTGGTACAGCGGGACCTCGGAGTCCGCGGGCGGGGCGAGGAGCACGGCGCGCGAGACGACGGCGACACCCTTGGTGTTGATCTGCTGCACGCTGTTCCACGTGAAACCACCGGGGGTCTTCACGAGGTACGTGGTGTCGACGCCGGCCCGGGACATGCCGGCCTTCTCGGCCACCTTCGCGTACGGGGCGAGGAAGGCGCCGGGCAGGGCGTTGACCTGGTCGGCCTTCAGATCGTTGGGGAGCTCGTAGGAGCCGACGATCCGGTAGACCCGGTCGTAGCCGCGGGCGGACAGGGTCGAACCGATCGACAGGCCGCTGGTCTCCAGGAAGTGCGTGGTCGCGGCGAACTCGTCCGCCTTCTCCGGGAAGCGTCCCTCCTGGAGGGTCATGATGCCCCGGGCGATCGGGTCGGCGGCCTTCAGCTCCCGGACCTCGGTCTGGAGCAGTCCGTGGACGGTGGTGAGCTTCGCGTTTCCGGAGCTGTCCGTCAGGTGGGTCGACCCGGCGGGGAAGGTCTTGGTGACCTCGGTGGTGCCGCTGGGCCAGACCTTGTCCCCGTAGTCCTTCGCCGGTGTGTGCATCTCGCCGTCCGGCGACTGGAGGATCGGCACACCGGCTACGGCGGCGTCGGTGAACCGCGCGTCGGCGGCGCCGATCGTCCGGTCCAGGCTCTCCTCGGTGGACAGCTGGGAGCTGCGCAGGGTCAGGTCGGCGGCGCTCACGCCCAGGATGGGCAGGGCGATCATGGCGAGGACCAGGAAGCTGCGGCCCTTGTAGCGCCAGGCGTCTCGGCGGGCTATGCGGATCGCGGCGCGCCAGGAGTGGAACCAGTTGTTCACCGCTCGGCCGCCTGGCCGGAGAGGAGCGAGTCGGCGTCGCTGCGTACGGTCTGGTCGACGACGGCGCCGTCGCGCAGGAAGACGACGCGGTCGGCCCAGGCGGCGAACCGCGGCTCATGGGTGACGAGCACGCCCGCGGCGCCGGCGTCGCAGCGCGAGCGGAGCAGGGCGAGGACGGACTCTCCCGTCTCGGAGTCCAGGGCGCCGGTGGGCTCGTCGGCCAGGACGAGACGGCGGTCGCCGACCAGGGCGCGGGCGATGGCCACCCGCTGCTGCTGGCCACCGGACATCTCGTCGGGGAAGCGGTCGGCGAGGTGCCCCAGGTCCATCTCCTCCAGCGCGGCGAGGGCCTCGCCGCGCGCCTTGCGCGCGGAGGTGCCGTCGAGTTCGCGGGGCAGCGCGACGTTCTCGGCGGCCGTGAGGGCGGGGATCAGGTTGTAGTCCTGGAAGACGTACCCGATGCTGCGGCGGCGCAGGGCCGCGAGGGCCTTGCGGCCCGCGGTGGTGATGTCGGTGTTCTCGACGATCACCCGGCCGGAGGTGGGGGTGTCCAGGCCGCCCGCGATGGTGAGCAGGGTGGACTTGCCGGAGCCGGACGGGCCCATGACGGCGACGAGTTCCCCGGGGAAGACATCGAGGTCGATGCCGCGCAGGGCGTGGACCTCGGTCTCGCCGGAGCCGTGGACACGGGTCAGGTTCTGCAGTTGCAGCACGGGCTGCTGTGTGGACATGGAGGGGTCCCCCTTGGACGTACGCCGCGGTGCGGGCGCGTGACGGGTCGTCATGTGCGGCCGCGTGCGGTGTCGTACGGAGCGTGGTCGCGTACGGAGCGGTTGAGGTGGTGGTACGTGTGCGGTGTGCGGGCCGCGGGTCAGCGCAGCGGCGCCGAGCGACTGCCCTGGGTGGTGGTGCCGGCGGAGTCGGGCGGTCGTGCCTCACCCGCGCCGGTCCCGGAGGCGGGCGGGGCGGAGGAGCCGGTGGTGGCGACGCCGGCCGCCGAGAGCCGGATCAGCCGGGCCTCGCAGTGGTCCAGCCAGCGGGCCTCGGCCTCGGTCTGGAAGATCAGCTGCTCCAGGACGAGGAGCCAGGCCACGTCGTCGCGTTCCCGGGACTCGCCGCTTTCGAGGGCGGCGAGCGCCTGGGCCTTGAGCCGGGTGTAGTCCTGCATCGCCTTCACGGTGTGGTGGCGCTGGGACTGGATGACGGCACGGATGTCGACTCCGGGCGCCCCGACGGCCATGGCGAGCTTGATGGCGAGCTCGTCACGGGCCGGGCTGGTGCGGTCCACGGGCTTCTCGAACCACGTCCTGAGCTCTTCGCGACCGATGTCGGTGATGGCGTAGAGCGCGTGGCCGGCGTCGTCCTGGCCGCCCTGCGCGACCATGCCGTCCCGTTCGAGACGGTTGAGGGTCGTGTAGACCTGGCCGACGTTGAGGGGCCAGGTGGAGCCTGTGCGGGACTCGAACTCCGTACGGAGCTGCGAACCGTAGCGAGGCCCGCGTTCGAGGAGGGCGAGAAGCCCGTGGCGGATCGACATACTCAGTATGTATACCGGGTATGCCCGCGCGGACAAGGGACCTGAGTCGGAACCTCCGGGTCCGACTCAAGGGGGACGAGCCGGGGGCCGGACCGTTCAGCGGCGCCGCATCCGCACCCCGAGGAAGCCGATGCCGAGCCCCATCATCGCGAGCCCCGCACCGAGGGTGAGGACGGGAATCTGCCGGTCAGCGGAGGTGGCGGTGGTCCGGGAGTCGAGCCGCGGGGCGACGGCGGGCGCGGACGCGGGTGGGGGCGTGTCGGCCGTGGAGTCCGTCTCCGGTACCGCTTCGAGGCCCTCGTCCGCCTCGCCCTCCGCCTCGGGAGGCTCGTCGGCTGTTGCCGTTTTGGTACGCGCGGGGCCGTCCGGCTCGGGGGCGGCGGTCGATTCCCGGGGTTCGACCGGGCGGCCGGGGCGCTCGCGCCCCTCCGCGGCGGGGCGCCCCGCCAGGGAGCCGGCCGGGGCGGGTTCGCCGGCTTCGGAGGGCCAGGGCCGCCATGAGGTGGCCACCGCGGGCGGACCGGGAGGGCCGGAGGCGCCGCTCGTGGCGGAGGGCCTCGGCCGGGGCGCGGGGGTCGAGGAGGGGGAGGGGGAGGGGGAGGGCGGTCGGGTCTGCGTGGCCGACGGGGTCGGCGAGCTCGGCCTCGGGCCCGGCGCGGTCGGCGTGGAGGGGGCGGTCGTCGACGCCGGGGGTCTCGGGTCCGCCGTGGGGCCCCTCTCCGCCCCGAACGCGACCGGTGCGGCACCCACCATCAGCCAGCACATGACCATCGGGCCGATGGCCCGTGTCCGCGTACCGCGGAGTCGTGGAGTCACCGGGGGACCCCCTCCCGTACCGAGCCGCCGAGTTCCAACTCAGCGTCACATGTCGGGACACATCCGGCATCCCGGACGGGAGGAGGGGGTGAGAGCGCCGCTCAGGAGGTCCTGCCCGGGCGCCCGGAAGGCGCCCGGCACGGCGGGGCCGCCCACGTCGACAGAGGGCCGCCGTCACCACGGAGCGCCGCCCACGTCGACGGAGGGCAGCCCTCACCACGGCGGCCGCCGATGCCGACGGAGGGCTCCGTTCCTACGGCGGTAGCCGCTGCCGCGAGGGGCAGCCGCTACCGCAAGGGGCCGCCGCTGCCGCGAGGGTCGCCGTTACTGCGGCGGGTTGCCCGTCGAGACCTTGAGGGTGAACTCGGCGCCGTCCTTGGTGACGTCCTCACCGATCGGCGGGTACTGCTCCAGGACGGTGCCGTCGCCGTAGGTGTTCTCGTCCACCGGGGTCTGCGTCTTGATCTGCCAGCCGGCGGCTTGGATGCACGCCTTCACCGACTGGATGTTCTTGTACGTGAAGTTCGGGACCTCGAACTTGTCCGGGTCGTCGCTCGACTCGGTCGGCTCCGTGCACTTCTTGGTCTCGATCGCCTTCGAGAGGTCCGGTCCCTTGTACCCCGGGGCCTGCGACTGACCCTGGTTCGTGTTGTCGCCGCCTTCCTTCCCGGAGTCGTCCTTGTTGAGGTTGATCGCCGTGATCACACCGCCGATGGCCACCAGCGCGACGACGATCGCCCCCACGAGGACCGGCATGTTCCGCCGCGAGCCGGAGCCACCGTTCGAGGTCGCCGAGGACTGCTGGGGCACCATCGTGTAGGGCCCGGGAGCCGGCGTCTGGTACGCCGGGGCGGGGGTCGGGGCCTGCTGCGGGTAGCCGTAGGAGGGAGCCGGGGTCGGCGGGCCGTACGGGCCCGGCTGCGGCGTCGGAGGCTGGTACGGCTGCTGCACGCCGTGCAGCGAGGGCGGCGGGGTCTGGCCGACCGGCGGGAAGACCGCCGAGCCCACGCCCGAACCGCTGCTGACCGGACCACCGGCGACGATCACCGGAGCGCCGGTCTGGCCCGCCGACAGCACCCGCAGGCACTCGTCCTGCATCGCCGCCGCGCTCGGGAAGCGCTCGTTCGGGTTCTTCTTCAGTGCGCGGGCGACGAGCGCGTCCATCGCCGGCGTCACCGCGCGGTTGATGGAGGACGGCGCGACCGGCTCCTCCTGGACGTGCGCGTACGCGATGGCGAGCGGCGAGTCCGCGTCGAACGGGAGACGGCCCGTCAGCAGCTGGAAGAGCATGATGCCGACCGAATAAAGATCGGAGCGCGCGTCCACACCGCGGCCGAGCGCCTGCTCGGGGGAGAGGTACTGCGGCGTACCGACGACCATGCCGGTCTGCGTCATCGACGTGACACCGGACTGCATCGCGCGGGCGATGCCGAAGTCCATGACCTTGACCACGCCGCGCTTGGTCATCATCACGTTTCCGGGCTTGATGTCGCGGTGGACCAGGCCCATCTCGTGGCTGGTCTCCAGCGCGGCCAGCACGTCGGCCGTCACCTTCAGCGCCTTGTCGGCCGGCATCGCGCCGAACTGCCGTACGTCGGAGGCGAGGACCGAGCCGAGCGGCTGGCCCTCGACGTACTCCATGACGATGTACGGCATGACGGCGCCGTCGAGGGTGTCCTCGCCGGTGTCGAAGACCGAGACGATGTTGGTGTGCGACAGCTTCGCGACCGCCTGCGCCTCGCGCCGGAACCGCTCGCGGAACGACTGTTCCCGGCCGAGTTCGGAGTGCAGGGTCTTGATGGCCACCTGCCGGTCGAGCGCGCTGTCGTACGCCAGGTAGACGGAAGCCATCCCGCCCTCGCCGAGCAGGTCGCGAAGCTGATAGCGGCCGTTCGCGACCGAACCGCCCGCATAGCGGCCCTGTGCGCCGTCCTGGCTCATTCGTGCTCCCCCTACGCGCGCGTGGCGGCGCTGATCGGAATTTCCTGGCCAAGTCTGCCCCAGGGCAACGACACGTCAAGCCGGGTGCCCGTTCCGTGACCCTCCGCGTAAGAAGCGTCTCGCAAGCGTTACAGGAACTGCGTGGAATTTGCACAGGCGTACGCCGAGAGGGTTGGATGACCGGTCCATCTCGAACCGTGGTGCCGGACGGAGCCTGTAGCGTGACGGCGGTACGGCACTGCACGGTAAGACATACGACGGCGAGGACTGATGGCACCCGAATCCGAAGCAGGCGGCGGCGGCCTGTCGGGCGCCGCCGCCGAGTCCTGGGGCGTCGGCGGAGTGGTCGGCGACGGACGGTACCGGCTGACGCACCGTCTCGGACGAGGCGGCATGGCCGAGGTGTTCGCCGCCGAGGACGTCCGTCTGGGCCGTACCGTCGCCGTGAAGCTGCTCCGCTCCGACCTCGCCGAGGACCCGGTCTCCAAGGCCCGCTTCACCCGTGAGGCGCAATCGGTGGCCGGCCTGAACCACCACGCGATCGTCGCGGTGTACGACTCCGGCGAGGACGTCGTCGGCGACCACTCCGTGCCGTACATCGTGATGGAGCTGGTCGAGGGCCGCACCATTCGCGACCTGCTGATCAGCGCCGAGGCGCCCGGTCCCGAGCAGGCCCTGATCATCGTCTCCGGCGTGCTCGAGGCGCTCGCGTACTCGCACCAGCACGGCATCGTGCACCGGGACATCAAGCCGGCGAACGTCATCATCACGCACAGCGGCGCCGTGAAGGTCATGGACTTCGGCATCGCGCGCGCCCTGCACGGCGCGCAGTCGACGATGACCCAGACCGGCATGGTCATGGGAACGCCGCAGTACCTCTCCCCCGAACAGGCGCTCGGCAAGGCCGTGGACCACCGGTCCGACCTCTACGCGACGGGCTGTCTGCTCTACGAACTCCTTGCGCTGCGGCCCCCCTTCACCGGCGAGACACCGTTGTCGGTGGTCTACCAGCACGTCCAGGACGCACCGGTCCCGCCGTCCGAGGTCACCCACGGGGCGCCTCCGGAGCTCGACGGACTGGTGATGCGCTCGCTCGCGAAGGACCCGGACGACCGGTTCCAGAGCGCCGAGGAGATGCGCGGTCTGATCCAGTACGGCCTGCAGATGCTCCAGCAGGCGGGCGGGCACACCGGCACGTGGAACACGGGGCCGGTGGAGGTGCACGAGGGCGGCCACACGCCGGTCGGCGGCGTCGCGGCGACGACCGCGATGGGCCACCCGATGCACCACGAGACCTCGCAGGGCCCGATCCTGCCGCCGATGAACCCGGAGGACGGCGGATACGACGGTCACGGCGGTCACGGCGGTCACGGCGGCTACGGGCAGGACGGCTACGGCCCGCAGGGCGGCCGCAAGGGCGGCCGGGGCAAGGTGCTGCTGTTCGTGGCGCTCGCGATGATCGCGATCGTGGCGGGTGTCGTGTACGCGCTCGACAAGGCCGGTGAGAAGGGTGGCGGGACGAACAAGCCGCCGGCCGTCACCGACTCGCCGTCCACCTCCCAGGAACCGTCGACGCCGTCCGAGGAGACGCCGTCGCAGGAGACGCAGGAGCCCGACACCTCCACGGGCGGCGACCAGCAGCCCTGGACGCCGTCCTACCGCCCCTCGTACAAGCCGTCGACGCCGTCCACGCCGACGGGCGAGCCGTCGGCCCCGCCCACGGACACCACCGACGGGGGAACGGACACCGAGGGCACGACGGAGGGCACCACCGAGGGCACCACGGAAGGCACCACCGAGGGGACCACCGAGGGCACCACGGACGGCAGCACCAACTCGGGTACGACGCAGGGCAGCACCAACACGGGTACGACGCAGGGCAGCACCAACACGGGCACGTCGCAGGGCGCGACACTCGGTACGACCGCGGGCACCTGATCCGTCCGGTGGGACTCACCCCGTGAACGCGTCGCGTACCGCCTCGTACTCGCGGGTCCACCACACCGCCAGGGCCGACGCCGCAGGAAACTGCGGGTCGGCCCTTCGGTCGTGGAGCTGGTAGCGCCAGCGCAGTATCCAGAAGTCGTTGAGCCGCTCCCACCACACCCGGTGCACCGCCGACGCCAGTTCGGCCGCGTCGGCGCCGGCGGCCCGCCGGTAGGCCCTGGCGTACGCCCGCACCTTCTCCAGGTCCAGTTCGCCCTCCGGCCGTACGAAGAAGATGGCGGCGGCCCTGACGGCCTCCTCGGCGCGCGGCTGGACGCCCAGGCGGTCCCAGTCGACGATCGCGGCCGGCTCGGCGCCTCGGTAGAGCAGGTTCAGCGGGTGGAAGTCGCCGTGCACCCAGCCGGCCGCCGCGGCGGCCGGGGGACGGCGGTGGGCGTGCTCGGCGAGGAGCACCCGGCGTTCCAGCAGACGGTGTTCGGCGAGCGCGTCGAAGCCGGTGCGGGCGCGGCCGGAGCGGGAGAGCCGGAGCAGCTCGTCGATGAGCCGGAGGGTCTCCTCGGGGCGTGCGCTCTCGTGCTCCGCGCCGGGCGGGGGAGACTCCATCACCCGCTCCAGACAGGTGTGGACGTGCCCGAGCAGCGCGCCCAGGCGCCTCGATCCCCCGGCGGACAGCTGGGCGCCGTCGCGGTGGCGGCCGTCGATCCAGGGGTGCAGGGCGTAGCAGCGGCCGCCGATGACGGCGACGGTGCGGCCGGCGGAGTCGGCGAGCGGCGGGGCGACGGGCAGCCCGAGGGCGTGCAGGCGCTGGGTGGCGCGGTGCTGGCGGCTGATGGTGTCCCGGTCGGCCGTCGGGGCGTCGAGGTGCTGCTTGAGGAAGTAGGCGCCGCGGGTGGTGGCGAGCCGGTAGCCGCGGTTGAGGAGGCCCTGGGTGACGGGTTCGCAGGAGAGCGGCTCACCGGCCTCGTGGTAGCGGCGCAGCAGGGCGCCGACGGGCGGAGCGAGCGTTTCAGATGAGCGCGGCACTCCCCATATGTTAGATCACGCTGCGTGGTGGAGTTGTCGCTCCAGGGTGTAGTCCAGTTGGTGCACGGTCACGAACTGGGGCTCTATCCGCATGAAGACCGGGTCGAAGGGCTCGCCGTCCACGATCTTCGGGGCGGAGCCGAAGGCCGCCAGCTGCTCCTCGGTCGGCTCGACGACCTCGGCGGTGCCGGTGAACTGCACGGACCAGAGGTTCTCATCGCCTGAGCCGAAGTTGTCGGCGCCGTAGGCGACGACGCTGCCGGCGCAGGCCCGGTGGTAGCCGAGGCCGCGGTGCATCCGGAGCAGGACGCCGCCGTCGTCCACGATGTGCCGGGCGGGGGCGACGAACGGCATCGCGCGCATGCTCGTCGCCACGCGCCCGTACGACACGCGGTTCAGCAGCTCGATGGCGCGGATCTCCTCGGTGGACATGGCTTCCACTCTCTGCCACCGCCACCGTGCGGGACCAGGGGCCCCCGCCCCGGCCGGGCCGGGACGTAGGTCCCGAATCCCACCGCCGGTCCGGGACGGTCCGTCCGGGCGGCCCGGGGCGGCGGGAGGGTGTCAGTGGCGCTCCGCCTGCAGCCTGGCCACGTACGCGGCGGCCTGCGAGCGTCGTTCCATGCCGAGCTTCGACAGCAGGCTGGAGACGTAGTTCTTGATGGTCTTCTCCGCCAGATGGAGCCGCTCGCCGATGACCCGGTTGGTCAGCCCCTCACCGATCAGGTCCAGGATCTTGCGTTCCTGGTCCGTCAGATTGGCGAGCCTTTCGTCACCCTTCGGATTGTTTCCGTCGCGTAGCCGTTCCAGGACGCGGGCGGTCGCGATCGGATCGAGCAGGGATTTGCCGGCCGCGACGTCCCGGACGGCCGACAGCAGTTCATTGCCGCGGATCGCCTTGAGGACATATCCCGAGGCCCCGGCCATGATCGCGTCGAAGAGCGCCTCGTCGTCGGCGTACGAGGTGAGCATCAGACACTTGATGTCCTCGTTCTGCGAACGGACCTCGCGGCAGACCTCCACGCCGCTGCCGTCCGGCAGCCGGACGTCGAGCACGGCCACGTCGGGCCTTGTCGCAGGGATCCTGACCAGCGCATCCGCGGCCGTACCGGCCTCGCCGACCACGTCGATGTCGTCCTCCACGGAGAGCAGCTCGTGGACGCCGCGCCGGACGACTTCGTGGTCGTCCAACAGAAATACCCGGATTTTTCCATCTTCGCGCACGGAGCCAGTCTCACATATTGGCTCTTCCCGCGCCCGGGGTGGCCGGGATAACGTGCCGGTGTTCCGGCGGCCTGCGAGGCTGTTGGCAGTGCGCTGACCAGCTGTGTTCCCGCATTTCTCGATTTACTTGGAAATCCAAGCAAAATCGCAGGTCAAATGGGGTTTCGCAGGAATGCGACGCACTGGGTAACGTGCCTATGACAGGGCGCTCGCCGGGGCACCTGTCACGCCCGACCCCGGCCAGTCGCACCCACCCCGTGCGCGGGCACGGACAAGGCGAGCCGCACTGGCCTACCCGGCAACCCCGGGGGCCGGACCGACGGAGGAGCACGCACGTGACCGTGGAAAGCACTGCCGCGCGCAAGACGACGCGACGCAGCAGCGGCACCAAGCGCACCGCTAGCGTCAAGAAGAGCCAGGCCACCGAGCCCGAGCTCGTTCAGCTGCTGACGCCCGAAGGGGAGCGAGTCCAGCACCCCGAGTACGACATCGACCTGAGCGCGGACGAGCTGCGCGGCCTCTACCGGGACATGGTCCTCAGCCGCCGCTTCGATGCCGAGGCCACCGCCCTGCAGCGCCAGGGCGAGCTGGGCCTGTGGGCCTCGCTGCTCGGCCAGGAGGCCGCCCAGATCGGCTCAGGCCGCGCCCTGCGCGACGACGACTACGTGTTCCCCACCTACCGTGAGCACGCCGTCGCCTGGTGTCGTGGAGTCGACCCCACCAACCTGCTCGGCATGTTCCGAGGCGTGAACAACGGTGGCTGGGACCCCAACACCAATAATTTCCACCTGTACACGATCGTCCTCGGCTCGCAGACCCTGCACGCCACGGGCTACGCCATGGGCATCACCAGGGACGGCGCGGACTCCGCCGTGATCGCGTACTTCGGCGACGGCGCCTCCAGCCAGGGCGACGTCAACGAGTCGTTCGTCTTCTCCGCGGTCTACAACGCCCCGGTCGTGTTCTTCTGCCAGAACAACCAGTGGGCCATCTCCGAGCCCATCGAGAAGCAGACCCGCGTCCCGCTCTACCAGCGCGCCCGCGGCTTCGGCTTCCCCGGCGTCCGGGTCGACGGCAACGACGTCCTGGCCTGCCTGGCGGTCACCCGTGACGCCCTGGAGCGCGCCCGCCGCGGCGAGGGCCCGACGCTCATCGAGGCGTACACCTACCGGATGGCCGCCCACACCACCTCCGACGACCCGACCCGCTACCGCCGGGACGCGGAGCGCGAGGAGTGGGAGGCCAAGGACCCGATCCAGCGTCTGAAGACGTACATGGAGAACGAGGGTCACGCCGACGCGGCCTTCTTCGAGGAGCTGGAGACCGAGAGCGAGGCGCTCGGCAAGCACGTCCGCGAGGTCGTCCGCGCCATGCCCGTCCCCGAGCACATGGCGATCTTCGACAACGTGTACGCGGACGGGCACGCGCTCGTCGACGAGGAGCGCGCGCAGTTCGCCGCCTACCAGGCGTCCTTCGAGGGCGGAGAGGCCGAGTAATCATGGCTGTTCAGAAGCTTCCCCTTGCGAAGGCGCTCAACGAGTCGCTGCGCAAGGCCCTGGAGACCGACCCCAAGGTCCTCGTCATGGGCCTGGACGTCGGTAAGCTCGGCGGTGTCTTCCGGATCACCGACGGACTGCAGAAGGACTTCGGCGAGGACCGGGTGATCGACACCCCGCTGGCCGAGTCCGGCATCGTCGGCACCGCGATCGGTCTCGCGCTGCGCGGCTACCGGCCCGTCGTGGAGATCCAGTTCGACGGCTTCGTCTTCCCGGCGTACGACCAGATCGTGTCCCAGCTGGCGAAGATGCGGGCCCGTTCGCTCGGCACGGTGAAGATGCCGATCGTCATCCGCATCCCCTACGGCGGTGGCATCGGCGCCGTCGAGCACCACTCCGAGTCCCCCGAGTCGCTCTTCGCGCACGTCGCGGGCCTCAAGGTGGTCACCCCGGCGAACTCCTCCGACGCCTACTGGATGCTCCAGCAGGCGATCCAGAGCGACGACCCGGTCGTCTTCTTCGAGCCCAAGCGCCGCTACTGGGACAAGGGCGACGTCGACACCGAGGCCATCCCGGGCGAGCTGCACAAGGCACGCGTGGCCCGCGAGGGCAGCGACCTCACGCTCGCCGCGTACGGCCCGATGGTGAAGACCTGCCTGGAGGTGGCCGCGGCCGCCGCCGAGGAGGGCAAGTCGATCGAGGTCGTGGACGTGCGCTCGATCTCCCCGCTCGACTTCGACACCATCCAGACCTCGGTCGAGAAGACCCGCCGCCTGGTCGTGGTCCACGAGGCCCCGGTGTTCTTCGGCTCCGGCGCGGAGATCGCCGCCCGCATCACCGAGCGCTGCTTCTACCACCTGGAGGCCCCCGTCCTGCGGGTCGGCGGCTACCACGCGCCGTATCCGCCGGCGCGCCTGGAGGAGGAGTACCTGCCGGGCCTGGACCGCGTGCTCGACGCCGTCGACCGCTCGCTGGCGTACTGAGGAGAGCATCGTGACGATCCGCGAATTCAAGATGCCCGACGTGGGCGAGGGCCTCACCGAGGCCGAGATCCTCAAGTGGTACGTCCAGCCCGGCGACACGGTCGCCGACGGGCAGGTCGTCTGCGAGGTCGAGACGGCGAAGGCGGCCGTCGAGCTGCCGAGCCCCTTCGACGGAGTGGTCCACGAGCTGCTCTACCCCGAGGGGACGACGGTCGACGTCGGCCAGGTGATCATCTCGGTGAACGTGGGCGGGGACGCCCCGGCACCGGCCGCGCCCGCCGCTCCGGCCCCCGCCGCGGCCGCTCCGGCGCCCGCCGCCGAGGAGGCCGAGCCGCAGGGCCGCCAGCCGGTCCTCGTCGGCTACGGCGTCGCCGCGACCTCCACCAAGCGCCGCGCGCGCAAGGGCTCCGGTTCGGTGCCCGAGCAGGCCGCTGCCGCGGTCCAGGGCGAGCTCAACGGGCACGGCGGTGTCGCCACCGCCACCCGGCCGCTCGCCAAGCCGCCGGTGCGCAAGCTCGCCAAGGACCTCGGCGTCGACCTCGCGACGGTGACCCCGACCGGCCCGGACGGGATCATCACCCGGGACGACGTCCACGCGGCCGCCGCTCCGGCGGCCGAGGCCCCGGCCCCCGTGGCCGCGGCGCCCGCGCCCGCCGCGGCACCCGCCGCCGTCCCGGCCCCGGCCGTGTCGGCGGATGCCCGGGAGACCCGTATCCCCATCAAGGGTGTGCGGAAGGCCACGGCGGCGGCGATGGTCGGCTCGGCCTTCACCGCGCCGCACGTCACCGAGTTCATCACCTTCGACATCACGCGCACGATGAAGCTGGTCGAGGAGCTCAAGTCCGACAAGGACATGGCCGGCCTGCGGGTCAACCCGCTCCTCCTCATCGCCAAGGCCGTCCTGGTCGCCACCAAGCGGAACCCGGACATCAACGCGGCCTGGGACGAGGCGAACCAGGAGATCGTGCTCAAGCACTACGTCAACCTGGGCATCGCCGCGGCCACCCCGCGCGGTCTGATCGTGCCGAACATCAAGGACGCGCACGCCCAGACCCTCCCGGAGCTGTCGACGTCCCTGAGCGAGCTGGTCGCCACCGCCCGCGAGGGCAAGACCACCCCGGCGGCGATGCAGGGCGGCACGTTCACCATCACCAACGTCGGCGTCTTCGGCGTCGACACCGGTACGCCCATCCTCAACCCGGGCGAGTCCGCGATCCTCGCGGTCGGCGCGATCAAGCTCCAGCCCTGGGTCCACAAGGGCAAGGTGAAGCCGCGTCAGGTCACCACGCTGGCCCTGTCGTTCGACCACCGTCTGGTCGACGGCGAGCTCGGCTCCAAGTTCCTGGCGGATGTCGCCGCGATCCTGGAGCAGCCGAAGCGACTCATCACCTGGGCGTAACGGACTGAGCGCACCGCGTTGTTTCACGTGAAACGCCCGACCGGGCTCCCCGGTCGGGCGTTTCGCCTCCTCGGGCGGCCTACCGGAACGCGGCGACGTAGCGCCGCGCCCAGTCGGCGAAGGTGCGGGGCGCGCGCCCCAGGACCTGCTCGACCCGCGGGCTGACGCGCTGCTCGGCAGGGTTGGGCTCGCCGAGGATGGCCAGCGTCGTCTCGACCACGGGCTCGGGCATGAAGCGCAGCATCTGGGCCCGGGCCTCCTCCCGGGTCTGCTCCACGAACCGGACCGGCTCGCCCAGCGCGGCGGAGATCGCCTCGGCCCGCTCCCGGGGCGTACTGAGGGCGGGACCCGTCAGCTCGTAGATCTCCCCTCCGTGACCGTCCTTCCGCAGCGCCACGGCGCCGACCTCGGCGATGTCGTCCGGGTCGATGACCGGCAGGCCGGTGTCGGCGAAGGGCGCGGCGACCTCCCTACGGGCGCGGACCGACTCGACCCAGGCGAAGGCGTTGGAGGCGAAGCCGCCGGGGCGCAGGATCGTCCACTCCAGGCCCGATTCCCGAACGGCGTCCTCGATGGCGCGTCCCGTGTCCCCGTGCGAGGCGGAGCCCGGCCGGGTGGCGACGCCCTGGGAGGACAGCAGGACCACCCGGCCGATGGAGCCGGCCTTCGCCGCGTCGAGGACGGCATACGGGTCCAGCCGATGCGCGCTGGGGCCACCGCTCTGCAGGAACAGCGCGTCGGCGCCGTCGAAGACGGGCCGCAGGCTCTCCGCCTCGATCAGATCCGACCGCACGTGCCGGACGCCCGGCGGTACGTCCGCCTCCGAGATCCCCCGGGAGGTCGCCGTCACGTCCTCGCTGGCCGAAGCGAGCAGTCGTACGAGCGATCGGCCGACGTTACCCGTCGCCCCCGTCACCACCATCATCGTGAACTCCCCTGTCGTTCCTCTTGGTTGACATCGGGGACGCTAACAGCCTCGGTATAGTGGGTACCTAGAGGAAAGTGACTATGCCTGGGGGTACGCATGGCTGCCGAGACGATGCCGAGCGCGCCGGCGGACACCGACCCGGAGCTCGCCTGCCCGGTCGCGCCCGTGGTGGACATCGTCTTCAGCCGATGGACCACGCCGATCCTGTGGACCCTCAACGCCCGTGGCCGGCAACGGTTCGTGCAGCTGGAGCGCGCGATCGGCGGGATCACGCCGAAGGTGCTGACCCAGCGGCTGCGCCAGCTGGAGCGCGACGGCCTGGTCGTCCGTACGTACCACCCGGAGGTGCCTCCGCGGGTCGAGTACGAGATCAGTGAACTCGGCCGCAGCCTCGCCCCGCTCTTCGCCCACCTGGCCGAATGGGCCGCCGACAACCTCGACGAGGTCGACCGGGCCCGCCAGGTCTACGACGCCGACCCCGCCCACTAGGGGCCCCGCCCCGTCCGTATCGCGGACGGGGCTGCCTGTTGTACCCCTGTTGTATCTAAGCTGTGCGCATGGCATCCGCACCCCCAGCAGCCGACCGTGTCTACATGCACGTCAAGCAGGCCGTTCTCGAGCGTCGGTACGAGGGAGGCACGCTCCTCACGGAGGGCGAACTCGCCCAGGCCGTAGGGGTCTCACGCACCCCGGTGCGTGAAGCGCTGCTCAAGCTGGAGATGGAAGGACTGCTCAAGCTCTACCCCAAGAAGGGCGCCCTGGTCCTCGCCGTCTCCGCCCAGGAGATCGCCGACGTCGTCGAGACCAGGCTGCTCGTCGAGGAGTTCGCCGTCCGCCGCGCCGTGCCCGCGCCGGCCGCGCTGATCGAACGGCTCGAAGAGCTCCTGGAGGAGCAGAAGCGGCGCGCCGAGGCCGGTGACCTCGCCGAGGTCGCCGTCACCGACCGCTGCTTCCACGCCGAGATCGTCAAGCACGCCGGCAACCAGATCCTCTCCCGCCTCTACGACCAGCTGCGCGACCGCCAGCTGCGGATGGGCGTGGCCGTGATGCAGTCCCAGCCCGACCGCATCACCAAGAACATCACCGAGCACGCCGAGATCCTGGAGCGGATCCGCGAGGGTGACGTCGAGGGCGCGGCCCACTGCGTCCGGCAGCACCTGAGCTGGGTCAAGGTCCTGGTCCGGGGTGAGGACCGGTGAGCGGAAGGGGCTTCCGGCCGGCCGTCACCCTGCCCGGTGACCCTCCCGGCGGCAGGCGGGCCGTCCTGGTGTGGGGTGTCGGCGTCGCCGTCTACTTCGTCGCCGTCATCTTCCGCACGTCGCTCGGCGTCGCCGGGCTCGACGCCGCCGACCGTTTCGACGTCAACGCCTCCGCGCTCTCCACCTTCTCCATCCTCCAGCTGCTCGTCTACGCCGGGATGCAGATACCCGTCGGCCTCATGGTCGACCGGCTCGGCACCAAGAAGGTCCTGACGCTCGGCGTCGTCCTCTTCACCATCGGACAGCTGGGCTTCGCGCTCTCCCCCTCGTACGGCATGGCACTGGCCTCCCGCGCCCTGCTCGGCTGCGGCGACGCCATGACGTTCATCAGCGTGCTGAGGCTCGGCAGCCGCTGGTTCCCCGCCCGGCGCGGCCCGCTCATCGGCCAGGTCGCCGCGCTGTTCGGCATGGCGGGCAACCTCGTCTCCACCATCGTCATCTCCCGCACCCTGCACGGAATGGGCTGGACGACGACGTTCGTCGGCAGCTCGATCGCGGGCGTCGTCGTCCTCGTCCTGCTGCTGCTCTTCCTCAAGGACCATCCCGAGGGCCATGAGCCGCCGCCCGCCGGGCACACCGGCGCCGCGTTCGTCCGCCGCCAGATCGCCGAGTCGTGGCGGGAGCCCGGCACCCGGCTCGGCATGTGGGTGCACTTCACCACCCAGTTCCCCGCCATGGTGTTCCTGCTGCTGTGGGGTCTGCCGTTCCTGGTCGAGGACCAGGGGCTGTCCCGGGGCGTCGCCGGCGAGCTGCTGACGCTCGTCGTGCTCTCCAACATGGTGGTGGGGCTGGCGTACGGGCAGATCATCGCCCGGCATCACGCGGCGAGGGCCCCGCTCGCCCTCGGCACGGTCGCGTCCACCGCGCTGCTGTGGGCCGCCACCCTCGCGTACCCGGGCGACGCGGCGCCGATGTGGCTGCTGATCACCCTCTGCACGGTGCTCGGCGCCTGCGGTCCCGCGTCGATGATCGGCTTCGACTTCGCCCGCCCGGCGAACCCGCCGGAGCGTCAGGGGACGGCCTCGGGAATCGTCAACATGGGCGGTTTCATCGCCTCGATGACGACTCTGCTCGCGGTCGGCGTCCTGCTGGACGCGACCGGCGACAACTACCGGATCGCGTTCTCCTCCGTCTTCGTGCTGGAGGCGCTGGGCGTCGTCCAGATCCTGCGGCTGAAGGCCCGATCCGCCCGCAGGGAGAAGGAACGCCTCGTCGCCAGCCGCGTCGAGGCGGTACACGTCCCGGCATAGCGGTCGGCGCCCCGGACGGCGCACCCGCTCCGAGCGGCAGTCGCCCCGAGCGTCAGTCGCTCCGAGCCGCGGTCGTCCCGAGCCGCGCCCGCTCCGAGCCGCACCCGCTCCCCGGCGCGGCCGTCCCGAGCCGCGGTCGCCCCGAGCCGTACGGGTCGTCCGCCGCGGCCCGTCTCGCGATGCTCGGGAACTACCTCGGCGTCACCACGAAGTTGTCCAGGATCGCCCCCGCCAGGTCGAGGTCGCCCTCGATCTTCATCCGGTCGGCCACATCGGCCGGCCGGACCCGGCCGCATGCCAGGCGGACGTACGTCTCCCAGTCCAGTGCGAGCGTCGCGAGCGGACCCAGCGACGGCGACCCGTCGACCGTCCCGTGGCCGTCGGCGTCCACCCGTACCGTCCGCAGGAACTCGACCGGACCGTGCACGTCGAAGACGACCGCAGAACTCGTCGGCGCGCCCGCGTCCTTGGCGACGACCTTCGGCAGCGCCTCCAGGAGCACGTCACGGGTGACGTGCGCCGCGGGGGAGTCCAGGTTGCCCGGCCGGCCGAGCGTGGTGCGCAGGTCCTGCTCGTGCACCCAGACGTCGAACGCGCGCATCCGGTAGCCCAGCTCCAGCGTCTGCTCGGCGCCGAGCGGCGCGCGGATCAGATGGTCGGGCTGCCGGTTCTCGTTGCGCAGCTGGCGGGCGCGGCGGATGAGGATGTACTCCAGCTCCGAGGTCATCTCGGGGCCGGTGTGGTGCCGCCGCACATCGACCTGCATCTCCATGTAGCGGGCGAACTCACTGCGCACGTGGTAGAGATCGCGGGGCAGCGAGTGGATGGGGCGCGGGTCCCCGAGCATCTCGCACTCCATGCCGATCACATGGGACACGATGTCGCGCACCGACCAGCCCGGGCACGGTGTGGCGCGGTTCCATTCGCCTTCCACGAGCGGCTGAACCAACTCGGATATCGCTTCGATGGAGTGGGTCCAGGCATCGGCGTAGGTCTGAAGGCTGGGATGGACGGTCACGGGACCCCTCGGCGGTTCTGCGGTGCGCGGGCTGAAAACAAGACTGCGTGGGAGGCTCGGACGCTAAGTTACGCTGCCCGAAGGCACCCCGGCAGTGCTTTCGTGTGACGATCGTAGGCCCGTGTTGACGGCTCGAATGCCAGGACGGTGGTAGTGTGCGCGCCTCGCTGATCCAGATCGCAGTAGACCCGGAGGAAACGGTCGAATCTCGCCGGGCGAGAGTGGCCGGTCTCGTACGGCAGGAGCGCGGGGCCGCGGACCTCGTCGTCCTGCCGGAGCTGTGGCCGATGGGGGCGTTCGCCTACGAGTCCTTCGCGGCGGAGTCCGAGCCGCTGAACGGTCCGACCTACCGGGCGATGGCGGCGGCGGCGCGGGACGCGTCGGTCTGGCTGCACGCGGGATCGATCGTGGAGGCGGCCGGAGGGGCGCTCTTCAACACGTCGCTCGTCTTCACCCCGGAGGGTGAGCTCGCCGCGAGCTATCGCAAGATCCACCGTTTCGGCTTCGACAAGGGCGAGGCCGTGATGATGGCGGCGGGGGACGAACTGGTGACGGTCGCGCTGCCGGAACTGACGGTGGGCGTGGGCACGTGCTACGACCTCCGCTTCCCGGAGCTGTTCCGCGGCCTGGTGGACGCCGGCGCGCGGGCCTTCGTCGTCCCGGCGGGCTGGCCGGCCCGCCGCCGCGCCCACTGGACGCTGCTCGCGCAGGCGCGGGCGGTGGAGAACCAGGCGTACATGCTGGCCTGCGGCACGGCGGGCACCCACGCGGGCGTGGAGCAGGCCGGGCACTCGATCGTGGTGGACCCGTGGGGCGAGGTCCTCGCGGAGGCGGGGCCGGGCGAGGAGACGCTGCGGGTGGAGCTCGACCCGGCGAAGGTGACGGAGACACGGGAACAGTTCCCGGCGCTGAAGGACCGGGTGCTGGGAGTGGCGAAGCCGGCGCGGGCCTGACGCGGCCGGCCGTACCGACCGGAGGGGCCCCGCTGACCGGCCCCGCCGACGGGACGGGACCCGGCCTGACAGGTCCGGATCCGTCGCCCGGCCCGGACCGGCCCGACGGACCCGCCGTGCGTGACCGGGTCTGTCTCGCCCGACGGACCCGCCGTGCGTGACCGGGTCTGCCTCGCCCGACGGACCCGCCGTGCGTGACCGGGTCTGTCTCGCCCGACGGACCCGCCGTGCGTGACCGGGTCTGTCTCGCCTGACGGACCCGCCGTGCGTGACCGGGCCTGCCTCGCCTGACCGCCCCGCCGTGTGACTGGTCCGCCGCGCCTGACCGACCCGCCGTGCGTGACCCAGCGGGCGGGTCAGTCCTCCCGCTCCCGCTCCGCCATCCGGATCACGCACACCGCGACCGCGATCAGCAGCGCCACGTCGGCGTCCTCGCGGACGACGTTCACGGCGTAGGTGTCCCGGACCCGGAACCACTGCCGGGAGATGTGGGCGAGGAGTTCACCGTCGTACTCGACGGTGAACTCCCGGTCCAGGATCCTGCCGCTGACGTCGAGCTCGGTGCCCTCGACCAGCGTGACCCGGAAGTGGTTGCGGAGCAGCGAGAGCCGCTTCCTGCGGATCGTCGCGAGCGGGCGCTCGTCCCGCTCGATCGTCATCGCGTCCCGCAGGCTGAACATCTTCTGCCGCAGGGTGACCAGGACCTGCCCGAGCGGGTCCTTCAGCTCCAGGGTGTCGCGCAGCCGGAGGGCCTTGCCGTCGACGAGGAAGGCATGCCGCCCGCTCTCGTCCTCGATCCAGTAGTCGTCGCCGATGGCGAAGATTTTGTCCCGTACGAGGTATTTCATGACATCACGGCTTCCCTGTCGGCCCCCGGTTCACGCAGGGGCGGGACAGGCGTGAGCGTGTCATCCGGTCTTCACACCCGGATGGCAAGCTTGAACCATGAACGATGCCGCCCCGGCGCCCACCCCCGCGCCCCGCCGTGCCCGTGTCCGTGCCCCTGAGCTGATCGGCAAGGGCGGATGGATCAACACCGGCGGGAAGGAACTGACCCTCGCCGACCTCCGGGGTCGCGTAGTGATCCTGGATTTCTGGACGTTCTGCTGCATCAACTGCCTGCACGTCCTCGACGAGCTCCGTGAGCTCGAGGAGAAGCACCGCGACACGCTCGTGATCATCGGCGTCCACTCCCCCAAGTTCGTCCACGAGGCCGAGCACCAGGCCGTCGTCGACGCCGTCGAGCGGTACGAGGTGCACCACCCCGTCCTCGACGACCCCGAGCTCGCGACCTGGAAGCAGTACGCCGTACGCGCCTGGCCGACGCTCGTCGTCATCGACCCCGAGGGGTACGTCGTCGCCCAGCACGCGGGTGAGGGGCACGCCAACGCGATCCGGACGCTCGTCGAGGAGCTGGAGGCCGAGCACGAGGCCAAGGGGACGCTGCGGCGCGGGGACGGTCCGTACGTGCCGCCGGAGCCCGTCGCGACCGATCTGCGCTTCCCCGGCAAGGCCGTCCTGCTGCCCTCCGGGAACTTCCTGGTCTCCGACACCACCCGCCACCAGCTCGTCGAGCTGGCGCCCGACGGGGAGACCGTGGTGCGGCGGATCGGGGACGGGGAGTTCCGTGAGCCGCAGGGACTCGCCGTCCTCCCCGACGGCAGGGTCGTCGTCGCCGACACCGTGAACCACGCGCTGCGCGCCTTCGACCCCGTGAGCGGCACGATCGAGCTGCTCGCCGGCACCGGGAAGCAGTGGTGGCAGGGGTCGCCCACCTCGGGGCCCGCCCTGGAGGTCGACCTCTCCTCGCCGTGGGACGTCGCCTGGTGGCAGGGGAAGGTCTGGATCGCCATGGCCGGTGTCCACCAGCTGTGGACCTACGACCCGGCCACGCGGACCGTCGGGGTCGCCGCCGGTACGACCAACGAGGGGCTCGTCGACGGGCCGGCCGCCGAGGCGTGGTTCGCGCAGCCCTCCGGGCTCGCCGCCACCGAGGACCGGCTGTGGATCGCCGACTCCGAGACCAGCGCTCTGCGCTGGATCGACGTCGACGGCGTCGTCCACACCGCCGTCGGCACCGGCCTCTTCGACTTCGGCCACCGCGACGGCGCCGCCGGCCAGGCGCTGCTGCAGCACCCGTTGGGCGTGACCGCCCTGCCCGACGGGTCCGTCGCCGTCAGCGACACGTACAACCACGCCCTGCGCCGCTTCGACCCGGCGTCGGGCGAGGTGACGACCCTCGCGACGGATCTGCGCGAGCCGAGTGACGCCGTGCTCGTCGGGGACGAGATCGTCGTCGTCGAGTCCGCGCGGCACCGGCTGACGCGGCTGCGGTTGCCCGAGGAGGCCGTCCAGGTCGAGGCCGTCGCCCACCGGACGCAGCGCGAGGCCACCGAGGTGGCGCCCGGCCGGCTCCGGCTCGACGTCGTCTTCCAGGCGCCGACCGGGCAGAAGCTGGACGAGCGCTACGGCCCCTCCACCCGGCTCCTCGTCTCCTCGACCCCGCCCGAGCTGCTGCTCGCCGGCGGGGGCACCGGTACGGACCTCTTCCGGGAGCTGGACCTCGACCCGGAGGTCACGGAGGGCGTGCTGCACGTGTCGGCGATGGCGGCGTCCTGCGACGACGACCCGGCCAACGAGTACCCGGCCTGCCATGTGCACCAGCAGGACTGGGGCGTGCCCGTGAAGGTGACGGCGGAGGGCGTCCGGCGCCTTCCGCTCATCCTGGCCGGGATGGACGCCTAGGCCGTCCCTTCCGGATGGCGCCGGGCTCGCGGCGTGGACGGCGGCCGCCCTCCGGCCGCCGCTTCGGCGCGGTGGACCCGGTGGTGTCCGGCGCACGGGGCCGGACACCCCTAGCGCACGAACCCCTGGTTCCTGGAAGGGTGCCCGGCCGCCCCGTCCAGGCAGCCCCGCACCCATGCCGCGGGGTCGTGGACGGCGCGGTCGCCGCCCATTCCCCAGCGCTCCATCGCGGCGCACTCGCCGGTGAGGAGGGCTCGGGTCCGTTCCCCGTCGATGTCGGCCTTGCGGATCCGCACGGCCTGGAGATAGCCGCCCTCGTAGGCGATGTCCCGGCCCCAGGGCGGGTGTTCGTCGTACCTGGCGATGCCGTAACCCGCCACGGTCGTGCCGATCAGCACGGCCGTGGCGAGACCGGCGATGAACTTCCCCCGGGGAGGGCCCTCATGACGATCCATGAGGCCGACGGTGTCAGCAGCGGCCTTTCCCGGATGTTTCGTCGCCCGACGCCGTAGCCATGCGCCCCGATGCCGGTGCCATGTGCCCCGACGCCGCAGCCGTACGCCCCGATGCCGCCGGCCTCGGCCCCGGCGTCGCCGTACGCCCCGGCCGGGCGGGTGCGGTCAGTAGCCGCCGTCGCGCCGGCTCTCGTCCACGACCGTGGGAGCCGTCGGTGGTACGACGACCCGCCGGCGCCGGGCGATGCTGGTGAACGTGGCCAGGCCGATGAGACCGACCGCCATCATGATCAGTCCGACCAGGTCGAGGTTGATTCCGTCGAGTTCCCAGTCCGTGGCGAACGTGAGGATCGCGCCCACGGTTATGAGGATGATGCAGCCGCCCAGGCCCATGAATCCCGCCTCCTAGTGGGGTGGTCAGGATCGCGTACCCGGGTCTTGGGCGACTATCCCTCCAGGAACGCCAGGAGTGCGTTCGCGAGCAGGTACGGGTCCTTCGCGCCGCACAGTTCGCGGGCGCTGTGCATGGAGAGGATCGCGACGCCGATGTCGACGGTCGTGATGCCGTGGCGGGCGGCGGTGATGGGGCCGATCGTCGTGCCGCACGGCATCTCGTTGTTGGACACGAACGACTGCCACGGCACGCCGGCCTTCTCGCAGGCCGCCGCGAACACGGCGCGGCCGCTGCCGTCGGTGGCGTAGCGCTGGTTGACGTTCACCTTGAGGATCGGGCCGCCGTTGGCGCGCGGGTGGTGCGTCGGGTCGTGGCGCTCGGCGTAGTTGGGGTGGACGGCGTGGCCGGTGTCGGAGGAGAGGCAGACCGTGCCGGCGAAGGCGCGGGCCTTGTCCTCGTAGGCGCCGCCGCGCGCGAAGACGGAGCGTTCGAGGACCGAGCCCAGCAGCGGGCCCTGTGCGCCGGTGTCGGACTCGGAGCCGTTCTCCTCGTGGTCGAAGGCGGCGAGGACCGGGATGTACGCGAGGTCGGGGTGCGTGGAGGCGGCGGCGAGCGCGGCCACGCCCGCGTGGACGGAGATCAGGTTGTCCATGCGGGGGCCGGCGACGAGTTCGCGGTCGCGGCCGAGGTAGGACGGCGCTTCGACGGAGTGGACCATCAGGTCCCAGCCGGCCACGTCCTCGGCGTCGACTCCGGCTTCCTGGGCCACGAAGGAGATCAGGTCGCCCTCGTGGACCTCGCCGAGGCCCCAGATGGGCTGCATGTGGCGCTGCCGGTCGAGCTTCAGGCCGTCGTTGACCTGGCGGTCGAGGTGGATGGCGAGCTGCGGGACGCGCAGCACGGCGCGGTCCACGTTCACGAGGTGGTGGCTGCCGTCGCGGAGGGTGAGACGGCCGGCCAGGCCGAGGTCGCGGTCGAGCCAGGTGTTGAGCAGCGTCCCGCCGTACGTCTCGACGGCCACCTGGCGCCAGCCCTGGGCACCCATGTCGGGCTGCGGCTTGACCCGCAGGTTGGGGGAGTCGGTGTGGGCGCCGACGATCCGGTACGGGGTGTGGGCCTCGGCGCCCTCGGGCACGTACCAGGCGATGAGCGCGCCGCCGCGGATCACGTACTTCCCGCCTGCGGAGGCGTCCCAGGCCGCGGTCTCCTGGACCTGCCGGAAGCCTGCCTTCTCGAGTCGCTCGGCGGCGTTCGCCACGGCGTGGTACGGCGACGGGGACGCCGCCAGGAAGGTCATGAGGTCGTCGGTGTGGCCGCGGTCGAAGCGGGCGGAGCTCGTCATGGGGTTCACCTTACGACCGCGTCGGTATGCGGGAACGCCGCCCCGAAAGACGGAACGGCCCACTCCCCTCCCCGGGAGCGAGCCGTTCGTCAGTGGACGGGGGCGCGTACTAGAACGCGGCCTCGTCCAGGTCCATCAGCGAGCCGTCGACGGCCTCGGCGAGGGCGCGCTCGGCGCCGACGCCCGGCAGGACGTTGGCGGCGAAGAACTTCGCGGCCGCGATCTTGCCGGTGTAGAAGGACTGGTCCTTGGCGGAGGCGCCGGCGGCCAGCTTCTCGGCGGCGACGGCCGCGCCCTTGAGGAGCAGGTAGCCGACGACGACGTCACCGGAGGCCATCAGCAGGCGGGTGGTGTTGAGCCCGACCTTGTAGATGTTCTTGACGTCCTCGCCGGTGGCGGTGAGGTCGGTGAGCATCGTGCCGACGATGCCCTCCAGGTCCACGGCCGCCTTGGCGAGCGCGTCGCGGGCGCCGGCCAGCTCCTCGCCGCCGGTGCCGACCGCGAGGAACTTCTTGATCTCCTCGGCGAGCGCGTTCAGGGACGCGCCCTGGTCGCGGACGATCTTGCGGAAGAAGAAGTCCTGGCCCTGGATGGCCGTGGTGCCCTCGTAGAGGGTGTCGATCTTGGCGTCCCGGATGTACTGCTCGATCGGGTACTCCTGCAGGAAGCCGGAGCCGCCGAAGGTCTGGAGCGACTGGGCGAGCTGCTCGTAGCCCTTCTCGGAGCCGTAGCCCTTCACGATCGGCAGCAGCAGGTCGTTCAGGCCGATCTCGGCCTTCGCGTCCTCGCCGGCGGCCTCCTTGAGCTGGATCGCGTCCTGGACGGCGGCCGTGTAGAGGACGAGGGAGCGCATGCCCTCGGCGTACGCCTTCTGCGTCATGAGCGAGCGGCGGACGTCGGGGTGGTGCGTGATGGTGACCTTGGGCGCCGCCTTGTCCATGAAGTTCGCCAGGTCGGTGCCCTGGACGCGCTCCTTGGCGTACTCCAGGGCGTTGAGGTAGCCCGTGGAGAGGGTGGAGATCGCCTTCGTGCCGACCATCATGCGGGCGAACTCGATGATGAGGAACATCTGGCGGATGCCGTCGTGCTTGTCGCCGATCAGCCAGCCCTTGGCGGGGTGCTGGTCGCCGAAGGTCATCTCGCAGGTGTTCGAGGCCTTGAGGCCCATCTTGTGCTCGACGTTGGTGGCGTAGACGCCGTTGCGCTCGCCCAGCTCGCCGGTCTCCCAGTCGAAGTGGTACTTCGGCACGAGGAAGAGGGAGAGGCCCTTGGTGCCGGGGCCGGCACCCTCGGGGCGGGCGAGGACGTAGTGGAGGATGTTCTCCTCCATGTCGTGCTCACCGGAGGTGATGAAGCGCTTCACGCCCTCGATGTGCCAGGAGCCGTCCTCCTGCTGGATCGCCTTGGTGCGGCCGGCGCCGACGTCCGAACCGGCGTCCGGCTCGGTGAGGACCATGGTGGAGCCCCACTGGCGCTCGACGGCGATCTGCGCGACCTTCTTCTGCGCCTCGTTGCCCTCGTTGAAGAGGATGCCGGCGAAGGCCGGGCCGGAGGAGTACATCCACACGGCGGGGTTCGCGCCGAGGATCAGCTCCGCGTAGGCCCAGATCAGGGAGCGCGGGGAGGTGGTGCCGCCGATCTCCTCGGGCAGGCCGAGGCGCCAGTACTCGGAGTCCATGAAGGCCTTGTAGGACTTCTTGAAGCTGGCGGGGACCGGGGCGGTGTTCGTCTCGGGGTCGAAGACCGGCGGGTTGCGGTCGGCGTCGGCGAAGGACTCGGCCAGCTCGTTCTCGGAGAGGCGGGTCAGCTCCTCCAGGACGCTCTTGGCGGTCTCGACGTCCATCTCCTCGAACGGACCGGTGCCGTACACCTTGTCGCGCCCGAGCACCTCGAAGAGGTTGAACTCGATGTCGCGGAGATTCGACTTGTAGTGCCCCATGGTGACGGCTCCGTAAGGATCGGGGAGGCGGATGTCCTGGTATGCGTGCGTGCTCGTACTACCGGTGAGTAGCCCACGCTTCTCTACGATGATGCTACCCACCGGTAATAAGAGCAACCCCTTTCCGGCCATCTGTGACACGAGCCGCAGAAAAAGGGGCCTCGGGCATGTGCCGCGGGCCTGTCGCCCTTCCCCGGTCAGGGGTGCGGGTCCCCGCCGGTGCGAACGGGTGGAGGCGCCGCCGCGGCCGCCCGGAGAGGGATGGGGCCGGCGGCCGGGGTGTGCGCTCCGTCTCGCCGACCGGATCCGCTCTGCGCGCCCCCGCCCGCTCGCTAGGCTGGGGGCCATGTACGGCTACGACCAGAACCAGGGCGCCCAGCAGCAGTACGCCCCGCCGCCGCAGCAGCCGATGTCGGGTGGTGCGCAGGGCGGCATGCCGGGTGGCATGCAGGGTGGGTACGGGCAGCAGCCTCCCCTGTATCCGGAGCCGTCGCCGCCGTCGCTCGCCGACGCCGTACGGGCCTTCACGACGGGCTCCCTCGCCGCCGAGGACTTCCAGCAGATCTTCGCGACCTCGAAGGTCTACTGCCCGCGGGGGGACAACCCCGGCTTCCTCGCCCTGCACAACACCCAGCAGCCGGTCATCCCGATGTTCACCTCGCTGAAGGAGCTGCGCCGGTACGCGGGCAAGGAGTCGAAGTACTTCGTGATCACCGGCGCCGAGGTGATCGACCTGCTCCCGACCGGCTACGGCTTCGTCCTCGACATGGAGGGCGACCACCGGATGGTCTTCGACGCGAAGGCCGTGGAGCAGATGGTCGACTTCGCGATGCGGCGGATGTACGGCTGACGCACGCTGGAGACGTGGGAGAGCGCCCGGGAGGAATTCCTCCCGGGCGTTCCGTGTTCCGGGTGGCAGGAAGTTCATTGTTCAACTAAACTGGTCGCACAAGGAGGTCCCGCCATGCCCGCAGTGACTGTCGAGAACCCGCTCACCCTGCCGCGCGTCGCCGCCCCGGCCGACGCCGTCAGCCGCCCCGTGCTCGCCGTGACCACGGCCCCGTCCGGATTCGAGGGCGAGGGTTTCCCGGTGCGCCGCGCGTTCGCCGGGATCAACTACCAGTACCTCGACCCGTTCATCATGATGGATCAGATGGGGGAGGTGGAGTACGCCCCCGGAGAGCCCAAGGGCACCCCGTGGCACCCCCACCGCGGCTTCGAGACCGTCACCTACATCATCGACGGCACCTTCGACCACCAGGACTCCAACGGCGGTGGCGGCACCATCACCAACGGCGACACCCAGTGGATGACCGCCGGCTCCGGACTGCTCCACATCGAGGCTCCGCCGGAGTCGCTCGTCGTGAGCGGCGGCCTCTTCCACGGGCTCCAGCTGTGGGTGAACCTTCCGGCCTCCGACAAGATGATGGCCCCGCGCTACCAGGACATCCGCGGCGGTCAGGTGCAGCTGCTGACCTCCCCCGACGGCGGCGCGCTGATCCGCGTGATCGCCGGCGACCTCGACGGACACGCGGGCCCGGGCATCACGCACACCCCGATCACGATGATCCACGCGACGATCCGGCCGGGCGCCGAGGTGACCCTGCCGTGGCGCGAGGACTTCAACGGGCTCGTGTACGTCCTGGCCGGACGCGGCTCCGCGGGCGCGGAGCGCCGGCCCGTCCACATGGGCCAGACCGCCGTCTTCGGCAAGGGCGGCGCGCTGACCGTCCGGGCCGACGAGAAGCAGGACGGGCACACGCCCGACCTGGAGGTCGTCGTCCTCGGCGGACAGCCGATCCGCGAACCGATGGCCCACTACGGCCCGTTCGTGATGAACACCCAGGCCGAGCTGCGCCAGGCGTTCGAGGACTTCCAGGCGGGCCGCCTCGGCACGATCCCGGCGGTCCACGGGATGGGCGAGTAGCGAAGCCCGGCCGGAGCGGGGTCGGTCGGAGCGGGGTCGGTCGGCACGGGTCGGTCGGCACGGGGTCGGGCGAGGCGCGTCCGGCCCCGTTCCCGCGTCCGGCCCCGTTCCCGTATCCGGACTCGCTCCCGCATCCGGCCCCGTTCCCGTATCCGGACTCGCTCCCGCATCCGGCCCCGTTCCCGTATCCGGACTCGCTCCCGTCCTCGAACTCGAACTCGAACTCGTACCCGCATCCGTACGCGTACCGACTCTGACGGGGCGTCACTCGTCCGGTCCCGTAGCGCAGGACGACACGCCGGGTGCCGTGGTCCGGTGGACGGGTGCAGACGTCGAGCCCCCGCCCCCTCCTCCCCGAGGTCGCCCGCCGGGTCGCCGCCTGGTGCGTCGTCGTGCTGCTCGTCGCGGGGGTCGCCGCCGTCGCGATCTGGCTGTGCGTGGTGTTCCAGACGGCCGTCACCCCCGTCCTGCTCGCGATCCTCGGCACCGCGCTGCTCGGACCGCTCTACCGGCGCCTGCTGCGGATGAAGGTGCGGAAGGCGCTCGCCGCCGGACTCACGGTCCTCGCCGTCCTCGCCTTCGTCGGCGGCGCCACCTACATCGTCGTCGTCGCGCTCATCGAGACCGGCGACCAGATCATCGCCTCCCTGCGGCAGGCCGCCCTCGACATCGCCGACCACCTGGGCGCGGCCGGCACCTCGATCGACGACCTCGCCAAGAACGCGAAGGCGCTGCTGGAGAAGTTCGGCGGGACCGCCGCCTCCGGCGTGATCTCGGGGCTGAGCGTCGTCGGCCAGGTGGCCGCCATGGCCGTCCTCGCGCTGCTGCTGATCTTCTTCTTCCTCAAGGACTCCGACAAGGCCGCCGGCGCCCTGCGCTCCCTCGCCCCCGGGTCGACCGGCGACACCCTGGAGGCCATGGGGCGCCGCGCCTTCGAGGCCGTCGAGGGCTTCATGCGCGGGACGACCATCGTGGCCCTGGTCGACGCCGTCCTCATCACCGCCGGGCTGCTGATCCTGCGCGTGCCGGGCGCCGTCGGGCTCGGCGCGCTGGTCTTCGTCACGGCCTACATCCCGTACCTCGGCGCGTTCCTGTCCGGTGCGGTCGCCGTCCTCGTCGCCCTCGCCGACCGGGGATTCGTCATCGCGCTGTGGGTCCTCGGAGTCGTGCTGGCCGTCCAGGTCATCGAGGGCAACGTCCTCCAGCCCGCGATCCAGAGCCGGACCGTACAGATGCACCCGGCCGTCGTCATGCTCGCCATCACGGCCGGGGCGTCCGTCGCAGGGATCCTGGGCATGCTGCTGGCCGTGCCGGTGACCGCGGCCGCGTTCGGGGTGATCGGCGAGCTGCGGAACCGGTACGGGACGCAGGACCCGCGGGCTCCGGGCTCCGCGACCCCGGCCGGCGAGTGAGGTTCGCCCTCAGGTGGCCGCCGCGACGCCACCCGGCTCGAAGGACGCCAGCATCTGCTCCAGCGCGGTCTGGTCCGGGCCCACGAAGGGGTCGCTGTCCGGGGCCATCGTGATCGTCTCGACCATCAGGTCGGTCATCCGCACCGCGGGCGGCAGATGGGTCGACAGCACGATCTCCGGGTTCGTCTCCAGCAGGGGCCGCATGGTCGCGCGGTACTTCGCCGGGTCCACGACGTGCACCCACGGGCTGTCCACCGCCGCCCACAGCAGCTGCGCCTGCCGCAGCTCCTCGGGCTTGAGGTCGTTCGCATGCCCGCTCTCGGCGAGTTCCGCGGTCGGCATCGGGCCGCCGAAGCAGTCGGAGCTGAAGCAGATCCGGGTCTTCTCGTCGTAGAAGCCCACGGTGGCGGGGTTGTCGAAGAGCGGCGGCTTGAAGGCATGCAGCGTGCGGTCGCCGACGTCGATGGACTGGCCGGGGTTGAGGAAGTAGACGCGGTCCATCGGCAGCGGACGCTCGGTGGTCATGATCCCGGCGCCGATGAAGGTGGTGATGACCTTGGCCTTCGGCGCTGCCACGAGAAGGTCGAAGATGCCGCCGGTGTGATCGCGGTCGGGGTGGGTGAGCCAGATCCAGCGGATGTCGGCCGGGTCCATGACGGAACCGAGGGTGCTGACGAAGTTCCGGTCGGAGAGGGACAGGCCGGTGTCGACGACGACGGGTTCACCGGCGGTGACGACGTAGGCGTTGACGGGGATGTGGCCGATCCCCGGGATTTCGAGACTGTCGGCCAGGACGGTGGTGTCGCTGCCAACCTTGTGGGTGTCCATGACAAGCTCCGTGGTCCCCCCGGCGGCGGCCGTACGTCACCAGTCTCCCGCGCCGGGCCCCGCCCCGCGCGGCGGTGGGGCGGGTACGTGCGCGACCGCCCGGCGCGGTGGTGCGCGGGTACGTGCGCGACCGCCCGGCGCGGCGGTGCGCGGGTACGTGCGCGACCGCCCGGCGCGGTGGTGCGCCGGTACGTGCGCGGGTACGTGCGCGGGGCGGCTCCCCCTGGCCGCGCCCTCGCGGTCCCCTGCACCGGATCCTCGCGATCCCCCTGGACATCGCCCTCGCGGCGCCTACACCGCGCCCTCGCGGTCCCCCTTCGGCGGCTCGGCCAGTTCGAACCAGATCGACTTCCCCTCGCCCTGCGGATCCACGCCCCACGCGTGGGCGAGCATCTCCATCAGGACCAGGCCGCGCCCCGACGACGCCATCTCGCCCGGGTGGCGCTTGTGCGGCAGCTCGTCGCTCCCGTCCGAGACCTCCACCCGCATCCGGCGGCCGGCCTCGTGGCACGTCACCTCCGCGACGATGAGGGCGTCGCCGTCCGTGTGGATGAGGACGTTGGTGACCATCTCCGAGACCATCAGGACCGCCGAGTCGACCTGGTCCTCGTCCACCCAGTCGTGCAGCAGCTGGCGCATGTGCTGGCGGGCCGCCGCGATCCGTTCCGGCTCCGCCTGGGCGACCGTCATCATCGTGCGGCGCGGTGCCTCGCGGACGGCCGGACCCTGGCGGGACAGGAGCAGGACCGCTATGTCGTCCTCGCGCCGGTCGGCGAGCGGCCCGGTGGTGTGGTGCGAGCCGGGGCCGTGGACCGCCTCGACGAGGTTGTCGGCCAGGTCCTCCAGGGACTCCGACTCCCCGTCGTGGCCCTCCAGCAGCGCGCGGATGCGTTCCCAGCCGCTCTCCAGGTCGTGCCCGCCGGTCTCCAGGAGCCCGTCCGTGCACATCATCAGCGTCTCGCCGGGCTCCAGGGTGAACCGCGTGGTGGGGTAGTCCGTGTCCGGGTCGATGCCGAGCGGGAGCCCGCCGGCGGTGGGGCGCAGGAGGACCGTTCCGTCGGTCATCCGGACCGCCGGGTCGGGGTGCCCGGCCCGGGCGATGTCCACGACGCCGGTGACCGGGTCGACCTCCATGTAGAGGCAGGTCGCGAAGCGCGGCCCGCCGTCGTGCGCGGCCGCGTCCGGGGCCTCCCCGCCCATGCCGGTCGGACCGAGCCCCACGCCCCCGTTCCCGACCCCCAGACCCCCGGTGCCGAGTCCCAGGCTCCCGGTCCCCGTCCCGAGGCCCCCGTTCCCGAACCCCACGGTCCCGTCCACGCCCCGGCCCCCGCCCGCGACGCCCCCGTCCCCGTCGCCGTCCGTGATCCCGTAAAGGAAGCGCGAGGCGCGGGAGAGGACGGCGTCCGGACGGTGGCCCTCGGACGCGTACGCCCGCAGCGCGATCCGGAGCTGCCCCATCAGCCCGGCGGCGCGGACGTCGTGGCCCTGGACGTCGCCGATCACGAGCGCGATACGGCCGCCGGGGAGCTGGATCATGTCGTACCAGTCGCCGCCGACCTGGAGCCCGCCGCCGGTGGGGACGTACCGCGCGGCGACGTGCAGCCCCGGCATCCCCGGGCCGAGCACCGGCATCATCGTGCGCTGCAGCCCGAGCGACAGCTCGCGCTCGGACTCGGCGACGCCGGCCCGGGCGAGGGCCTGGGCGAGCATCCGCGCGACCGTGGTGAGCACGGACCGCTCGTCGGGGGTGAAGGCGACCTGGTGCTCGAAGGCGGCCATCCACGCGCCCATGGTGCGCCCGGCCACGACGAGCGGGAGGTACGCCCACGACTGCCGTCCGAAGCGTTGCGCGAGCGGCCAGGTCACCGGGAACCGCCGCAGGTACTCGTCCGGCGACGGCAGATAGATCGCCCGCCCGGTCCGTACGACCTCGGCCGCCGGATAGTCGGTGTCCACCGACATGGAGGTGAAGGGGCCCTCGTCGCCCGCGTTGTGCCCGTGATGGCCGATGATCGTCAGCCGCTCGCCGGCGACGCCGAAGACCGCGAGTCCGTCGGGCGAGAAGCCCGGCATGGAGAGCGAGGCGGCGACCCGCAGGACCTCGGCGGTCGATCTGGCCTCGGCCAGCGCCCGCCCCGCGTCGAGCAGGAACGCCTCGCGCGAGCGGCGCCAATCGCCGGTGACGGGCGTACGGGCGGCGGTGCCGGGCTGGGGTTCGGCGACCTCCTGGAGGGTGCCGACGAGCCGGTAGTCCCCGGCCACGACGAGCGGCTTGGACCTGCTCCGTACGGTACGGACGACCCGTCCGTGTCCGTCCATGATCCGCAGGCGGGCCTCGGCGAGCGTCCCCTCGGCCACGGCGAGGTTCACGACCCCGTCGATCTCGTTCCAGTCGACGGGATGAAACCGGGAGCGTACGGCGGCTTCCGTGAGCTGGACCGGTTCGGCGGGCAGCCCGAGGAGCCGGGCCGCCTCGGCGTCGAGCGTGACCATCCCGGACGCGTTGTCCCAGCACCACATGCCGGTCGCGATCGCGGCCAGGACGTCCTCGGTGCGCATTGCCCCACTTTATGAATATCGGACTGCTCGTCGCCACTGAGAGTATTCGAAGGTCGATCTTGGCTCGCCCGGTACCCTTGACGGGCCTGGATATGTCCAGGCTTCCCATCGATCCCAGAAGACTGGATGAACGACGATGCATCGGTACAGGTCCCACACCTGCGGCGAGCTCCGCGCCTCTGACGTCGGCACCGACGTCCGGCTGAGCGGCTGGCTGCACAATCGGCGCGACCTGGGCGGCATCCTCTTCATCGATCTGCGCGACCACTACGGCATCACGCAGCTCGTCGCCCGGCCCGGCACCGCCGCGGCCGAGGTCCTCGACAAGCTGACGAAGGAGACCGTCGTCCGCGTCGACGGCAAGGTCGTCTCGCGTGGCGCGGAGAACGTCAACCCGGAGCTCGCCACCGGCGAGATCGAGATCGAGGCCGCCACGGTCGAGGTCCTGGGTGCCGCGAAGCAGATCCCGTTCACCATCAACGCCGACGACGGCGTCAACGAGGAGCGGCGCCTGGAGTACCGCTTCCTCGACCTGCGCCGCGAGCGGATGCACCGCAACATCATGCTGCGCTCCGCCGTCATCGCCTCCATCCGCTCCAAGATGGTGGCGCTCGGCTTCAACGAGATGGCGACCCCGATCCTCGCCGCGACCTCCCCCGAGGGCGCCCGCGACTTCGTCGTCCCGTCCCGTCTGAACCCGGGCAAGTTCTACGCGCTGCCGCAGGCGCCGCAGCAGTTCAAGCAGCTGCTGATGATCTCCGGCTTCGACCGCTACTTCCAGATCGCGCCGTGCTTCCGCGACGAGGACGCCCGCGCGGACCGTTCGCCGGGCGAGTTCTACCAGCTCGACGTCGAGATGAGCTTCGTCGAGCAGGAGGACGTCTTCCAGCCGATCGAGAAGCTCATGACCGAGCTCTTCGAGGAGTTCGGCGGCGGACGCCACGTCACCTCCCCGTTCCCGCGGATCCCGTTCCGCGAGTCGATGCTCAAGTACGGCAACGACAAGCCCGACCTGCGCACGGACCTCGAACTCGTCGACATCTCCGACGTCTTCGAGAACTCGGAGTTCAAGGCCTTCGCCGGCAAGCACGTCCGCGCCCTGGCCGTCCCGGACACGGGCGACCAGCCGCGCAAGTTCTTCGACCAGCTCGGCGACTTCGCGGTCTCCCTCGGCGCGAAGGGCCTGGCCTGGGTCCGCGTCGGCGAGGGCAACGCCCTGACCGGCCCGATCGCCAAGTTCCTCACCGAGGAGAACGTCAAGGTCCTCACCGAGCGCCTCGGTCTGGAGCCCGGTCACGCGATCTTCTTCGGCGCGGGCGAGTTCGACGAGGTCTCCAAGATCATGGGCCCGGTCCGGGTCGAGGCCGCCAAGCGCGCGGGCCGGTTCGAGGAGAACGTCTTCCGCTTCGCGTGGATCGTGGACTTCCCGATGTACGAGCGGGACGAGGAGACCGGAAAGATCGACTTCTCGCACAACCCGTTCTCCATGCCGCAGGGCGGCCTGGAGGCCCTGGAGACCCAGGACCCGCTGGACGTCCTCGGCTGGCAGTACGACATCGTCTGCAACGGCATCGAGCTGTCCTCGGGCGCGATCCGGAACCACGAGCCCGAGATCATGTTCAAGGCCTTCGAGATCGCGGGCTACTCGCGCGAGACGGTCGAGCACGAGTTCGCGGGCATGCTCCGCGCCTTCGAGTACGGCGCCCCGCCGCACGGCGGCATCGCCCCGGGCGTGGACCGCATCGTGATGCTCCTGGCCGACGAGCCGAACATCCGCGAGACGATCGCCTTCCCGCTGAACGGCAACGCCCAGGACCTCCTGATGGGCGCCCCGACGGAACTGGACGAGGCCCGCCTGAAGGAGCTGAACATCCAGCTCCGCAAGCCGGTCGAGACGAAGGTCGTGGCGGACCGCCCGATCACGGACGCGGTCCACCCGGACGCGGCGCGGTAGTCGCCGGAACGCGCGGAAGGGCCCGGAATCCGAGGGGATTCCGGGCCCTTCGCCGTACCCGCTCACGGCGCCGCCGAAGCGAGATAGGGGCGGACCCGGGTCACGCCGGACGTGGACGCCGTGAAGCCGAGGAACGACCCCGGGCCCTCCAGGGTGACCACGAGGCCGGTGGCACCCGCGACACGGCGGAGTCCGACCGTCGCGTGGCGGGCGCCGGCATCCCAGCCCGCTATCCGGAGGCCCTCCACTCCCGTGAACTTCAGGTGGAACTCGACGGTGTTGTACGCCTTCTCGGCCCACGCGGCCGGTGGACGCGAGGGCAGGACGTTCGTGTCGAAGCCCAGCGTCACCGACGTCCCCCGCTCGTCGATCTGTACGTAGAACACCTCGCACGCACCGCCGTCGAGGCTCGGCGGCGTCGCGTAGAGGTCGGTGATCGCCTCGGCGGAGTCGACGAGTGCCGTCCAGTCAGAGTCGTCCATGGAAGGTCTTCTCCTCCGTGGCGGGGATGGTCTGGAAGCGCAGGGCGTCGATCCGTCGCGAGAACACATGACGATCGTCGTCGTCGTCGCCGTCTCCCGGGCCCGGAACGCGCTCACGTGCCCCACCAGGACGGAATCACTGCTGGTGAACCCGAGGCCCACCCCGGCCCCTGTCACCCGCACCCGCATTCTCCGCCGCCCGTCCTGGAGATCCACAGCGAGGGCGGCCCGGTGCACGGGCGGGTTCCACTCCGTCAGCGACAGCTCCTCCACCGCGAGGAACTGCAGGTGGCACTGGACCGTGTCCACCCCGTGCTCCTCCCATTCCGGTGGAACCGAGGCCGGGAACGAGGAGAGGTCCACCCGGAGCGTGATCGTCGGCCCCCGCCAGTCCACGTTCAGCGAGCGCAGCCGAAAGGTGTCCAAGGGCGGGTTCGCTCCGTAGAGGTCCTCAAGGACCTGGGCATTCACCGGAACCGGGATGGCGGACATCGGTGCAGACTCCTCCGTGTGGAACGGACCGCGCAACTCGACGGACGTGCCCGGCGCCCTGACGGTTTCAGGCGTTCGCGTCTTCGCGGACGCTCACGCCGACGCGGTCCGGAATCGCTCCAGCGAGGAGGTGAGGTCACGGGCCGCGCCGCTCTCGGCCGGGAGCCGTGAGAGGAGGTTCCGTTCCAGTTCCACGGCCGGCCGCAGGACCGCCTCGGCCAGCTCGCCGGGCCGGCAGCTCCCCACGGGGATCCCGTTCGCCGACACCGTCACCACTGCGTCGCCGTCACGCCGGAAGTCGAGCCGGAACGAGGAACCGGTGCCCACGAACGAGGCCGTCGTCATCTCCCGGGCGACGAGGGGCCGGACCGAGTCGAGGAGCACCGCCACGGACAGGTAGATCATCATTCCCTGATCGGGAACATGCCCCGCCGACCCCACCGCTCCGCGCTCTCCCTCGCACAGGACGTCACCGAGGTCGAACTCGTCGGCCTCACCCTGCTCGGGGCGCACGCTGAACGTCAGTGTGATCATGGGTCGTAGCTCCTTGAACGACGGGCCGGGCCCATTCTCTTCTCCTAGCGGTCAGGCGGCACGCTCGGTCCAGAGTTTCTACCCGCTGCTCTGAATGCGCTGGGCGAAGTCCGCCATGTAATCACGGTGTTCCACGTGGATCGCGGAGTCAGGAATGCTCTTCAGGGGTGAGAGATCGACACCGTCGAGCTTCCCGCAGCCGTCGAGATCGGTCAGTGCGTGCAGGAGTGCCTCCAAGGCCACCCGGGAGTCCGTGCACGGGGCGAGCATGGCGATCAAGTCGCCCACCACTCTGGCCTGGG
Organism: Streptomyces sp. NPDC047971; assembly: GCF_040653355.1. NCBI lineage: Bacteria > Bacillati > Actinomycetota > Actinomycetes > Kitasatosporales > Streptomycetaceae > Streptomyces > Streptomyces sp. NPDC047971. The sequence goes on from NZ_JBEZNW010000010.1 coordinate 121,501, forward strand.
ATTCGGAGAGAAGATGCACGAAGTCCTGAACGCGGTCGCTCGCCTCCGTGCGCACCGATTCTTCAGGATTCAGAAGATCACGGAGGAATTCGATGTAATGGGCTGTTTCCATGCTTTCCGTCCTCCGGCTCATTCCGGGCACGCGATCATTTCCACGAGCAACGAACAAAGGATCGATACCGGCCAGGTCGGGAATCGCCGGGAGCCCGGCCGGAAACGGCCGTGGCCGCCGCTCCCCTGAGGGAGTGGCGGCCACGTGCGACTGTGCGGAGGAGGTCAGTCCTTCTTCGGCTCCTCCAGGCGCGGGAAGAGCACCGCGCCCTTCGTGACCGTCGTGCCCGCGGGGAGCTGTCCCCACGTGCCCGAGGACTGCACCGGCTGCGCGGCCAGGGCGCCCAGGGACGCCTCGGCGCCCAGCGAGTCCCAGAGCTTCTGCGAGGTCTCCGGCATGATCGGGTTGAGCAGGACGGCGACGGCGCGGAGGGACTCCGCGGCCGTGTACAGGATCGTCGCCAGACGGGCGCGGCCCGTCTCCGACTCGTCCTTCGCGACCTTCCACGGCTCCTGCTCCGTGATGTAGCCGTTGACCTGCTTCACGAAGTCGAAGATCGCCAGGATGCCGCCCTGGAAGTCCAGCTCCTCGCCGATCTTCTGGTCGGCGGTCGCGACGGCCTTCGCCAGGCCCTCGTGGACCGCCTTCTCCGCGTCGCCGTCGGCCGTCGCGGCCGGCAGCGCGCCGTCGAAGTACTTCCCGACCATCGCCGCCACGCGCGAGGCGAGGTTGCCGTAGTCGTTCGCCAGCTCGCTCGTGTAGCGGGCGGTGAAGTCCTCCCAGGAGAACGAGCCGTCCTGGCCGAACGCGATCGCGCGCAGGAAGTACCAGCGGTACGCGTCCACGCCGAAGTGCGACGTCAGGTCCTGCGGCTTGATGCCCGTCAGGTTCGACTTCGACATCTTCTCGCCGCCGACCATCAGCCAGCCGTTCGCGGCCACGCGGCCCGGCACCGGCAGGCCCTGGGCCATCAGCATCGCCGGCCAGATGATCGCGTGGAAGCGCAGGATGTCCTTGCCGATGAGGTGGACGTTGGCCGGGAAGGTCTCGTCGAACTTCTCCGGGTTCTCGTTGTAGCCGACCGCCGTCGCGTAGTTCAGCAGCGCGTCGATCCACACGTAGATCACGTGCTTGTCGTCCCACGGGACCGGCACGCCCCAGTCGAACGTCGAGCGCGAGATCGAGAGGTCCTCAAGGCCCTGCTTGACGAAGTTCAGCACCTCGTTGCGGGCCGACTCCGGCTGGACGAAGCCCGGGTTCGACTCGTAGAACTCGATCAGCTTCGGGCCGTACTCGCTCAGCTTGAAGAAGTAGTTCTCCTCCTTGAGGATCTCCACCGGCTTCTTGTGGACGGCGCACAGCTTCGTGCCGTCCTCCGCCTCGATGAGATCGCCCGGGAGCTTGTACTCCTCGCAGCCCACGCAGTACGGGCCTTCGTACCCGCCCTTGTAGATCTCGCCCTTGTCGTACAGGTCCTGCACGAACTCCTGCACACGGTCCGTGTGCCGCTTCTCCGTCGTGCGGATGAAGTCGTCGTTCGCGATGTTCAGGTGCTCCCAGAGGGGCTTCCACGCCTCCTCGACGAGCTTGTCGCACCATGCCTGGGGCGTGACGTTGTTCGCCTCGGCCGTGCGCATGATCTTCTGACCGTGCTCGTCCGTGCCGGTGAGGTACCACACCTTCTCGCCGCGCTGACGGTGCCAGCGCGTGAGCACGTCGCCTGCGACGGTCGTGTAGGCGTGGCCCAGGTGAGGAGCGTCGTTGACGTAGTAGATGGGGGTCGAGACGTAGTACGCCTTCGCCCCCTGCTTCTCGGATCCAGTGGCCGCCATGGTCGAAATCCTAACGGGCAGTTCAAGATCCACTCACATCGATAACCGAGGGGTGGGACGGGCCCGGGAGCGTGGAGACCTTTCCGAAACGTCGGCCCCCGTAGAAAGAGCCGTGACCGCCAGCATTGAGGAAGAGATCATGCGCGTACTCGTCGCCGAGGACGAGGAGGTCCTCGCCGAGCTCGTCGCCACCGGGCTGCGCCGGGCCGGCTTCGCCGTCGACACCGTCTACAGCGGCGACGCCGCCCTCGCCTACCTGGGCCTGCACGACTACGACGTCGTCGTCCTGGACCGTGACCTGCCCCGCGTCCATGGCGACGACGTCGCCCGCGCGCTCGTCGCCCGCTCGGCGCGGACCCGGATCCTGATGCTGACGGCGTCCGCCACGACGGAGGACCGGGTGGAAGGGCTCGACCTCGGCGCCGACGACTATCTCGGCAAGCCCTTCGAGTTCCCCGAGCTCGTCTCCCGCGTGCGCGCGCTGCGGCGGCGCAGCGCGCGTCCCGTACCGCCGCGGCTGGAGCGGGGCGGCGTGACCATGGACACCGTGCGGCGGGACGTGACGCGGGACGGCCGGGCCCTCGACCTCTCCCCCAAGGAGTTCGCCGTGCTCCAGATCCTGCTGGAGGCGGACGGCGCCACGGTCTCCGCCGAGGAGCTCCTGGAACGCGCCTGGGACGCGCACACCGACCCCTTCACGGGAGCGGTACGGGTCTGCATGAGCAAGCTGCGCGCGAAGCTCGGCGAGCCCGCGCTGATCCGGACGGTGCAGGGCGTGGGGTACGCGCTGTGAGCGCCGGTCTCCTCGGTGCGGGGTCGACCATCCGGACCCGGATCGCGCTCGTGTACGGGGGAGTGTTCGTCGTCCTCGGCGGCTGTCTGCTGGGGGTCGTCAACCTGCTGTCCCGGGCCGGTACGGAGGGTGAGGCGGAGGCGATCGCCGCGCGGGTACGGGTGGCGGCGCCGTTCGAGACGGTCACCGCGTACCGGCTGAGCGACGACGTCAGCCGCGCGGCGGGCGAGCAGTGGCTCATGTGGTCCTGCCTCGCCCTGGTCGTCATGGCCTTCGGCGCGGTCGTCGTCGGCTGGTGGACCGCCGGGCGGGTCCTGCGGCCCGTCCACGAGATGACCGCGCGGGCCAGGCAGCTCTCGGAGCGGAACCTGCACGAGAGGATCGCGGCCGGGGGGCCCGACGACGAGCTGAAGGAGCTCGGCGACACGATCGACGCGCTGCTGGGGCGGCTGGAGGCGGCGTTCGACAGCCAGCGGCGGTTCATCGCGAACGCCTCCCACGAGCTGCGGACCCCGCTCGCCACGCAGCGCACCGCGATCCAGATCGGTCTGGACGACTCCTCCGAGGTCAAGCAGATCCTGCTGGACAGCAACCGTCGCAGCGAACGCCTCATCGACGGGCTGCTCGTCCTGGCCCGGAGCGAGCGCGGGCTCGAGGCGCGGGAGGACGTGCCGCTGGCGGAGGTCGTCGCGGAGGAGTGCGAGGCGTACGGGGTGGACGGGGTGGACGGGGTGGACGCGGGGGCGTCCGGGAGGGGCGACGCGGCCGCCGCCGGGTGGGTCGGGGCTGCCGGCGTGGAGGTTTCCGTGGAGTGTGGGGCGGTGGCCTCCGCCGGCGGGGTCGTGCGGGGGAACCGGGTGCTGCTCGGGCAGCTCGTACGGAATCTCGTCGCGAACGCCGTCGCGTACAACGTGCCCGGCGGGTCGGTGGACGTGTCCGTCCGGGGAGGGGTGCTGACTGTCGGCAATACGGGGCCCGTGGTGGCGGCCGACGAGGTCGCGGCGCTCTTCGAGCCCTTCCGGCGGGGGGAGGGGCGCGACCGGATGGGGCCCGGGGCGGGGCTCGGCCTGTCGATCGTGCGGTCGATCGCGGCGGCGCACGGGGGGACGGTGGAGGCCGCGGCCCGGGGTCCGGAAAAGGGCGGGGGCCTGGTGGTGACGGTGACGTTGCCCGTCACGGTCACCACCAGGCCCTGAGGTGTCGCGCCCCGGCTAGATCCGCCAGTCGGCGAGCAGGCCGCCGTAGAACGCGGAGTGCGCGGTCTCGGACGGGGTCGCGCCGGCCAGGAAGTGGCCGGTGCGGGGGGCGGTGAGCTTACGGAGGTAGTCGAACGCCTTGTTGTCCTCCTCGCCCCAGGCCACGAACTGCCAGTGGATCGGGCGGTCGGCGGCCTGGGCGAGCGCCTGGGTGGCGGCGGTCTTCGACTCGGGGGCGCCGTCGGTCTGGAAGACGACGAACGCGGGTCGGGTCGGGTCGGCCTTCTCGTGGTGGGCGAGGACCTCTTCGACGGCGCGGTGGTAGTTCGTCCGGCCGAGGCGGCCGAGGCCCGCGTTGATCTCGTCGATGCGTCCTTCGAGGCCCTGCGGGCGCAGCTCGGCGGTGCCGTCGATGTCCGTCGAGAAGAAGACGGCGGTGACGGCGGCGTCCTCGTCGAGGTGGGCGGCGAGGGCGACGGTCTGCTCGGCGATGCGCTGCACGGAGCCGTCCTTGAAGTACCCGCGCATCGACCCGGACCGGTCGACGACGAGGTACACCGCCGCCCGCGCCCCGACGAGCCCCTGCTTCTTGAGCGCGGCCCCGGCTGCCTTGTACGCGTCGACCAGGTGGGGGGCGTCCGCCTTGACCCGGGCGAGGGTGGTGGCGGGCGCGTTCGCCTCGGGCGCCTCGGGCGCCTCTGCGGCAGGAGCCTCCACCGCCTCGGGAGCCTCCACCGCCTCGGGCCGGGCGTCCACGACGGCCTCCGGCTCGGGGGCGGTCTCGTCCGCGACGAGGACGAGCTCCGGCTCGGCGGTGGCGTCGTCGGCGCGCTCGGCGTCGGCGTCCGGCGCGGTCTCGGCGGCGGGAGCGGCATCCGAGGCGGCCGCGACGAGCGCGTCCTGAGCCTGCGGCTCGGTCGCCTCGGTCGCCTCGGTCGCCTCGGTGGTCGCGGTGGTCGCGGTGGTCGCGGTGGTCGCGGTGGGCTCGGTCGGCTCTGCCGCGTCCGACGCGGTGTCGTTCTGCGGCTCGGGCTCGGCGACGGCGGCTTCGACCTCGGCCTCGACCTCGGTGTGCGTCTCCGGCTCGCCTTCGGCCGCGTCCGTGGCCTCGGCCTTCTCCTCGGCCGCGTCCGTGGCGGGGGCCTCGGCCTCCGGCTCGGCGGCCGTCGCGGTCGCCTCGGGCTCCGCCTCGGTCGCCGCCTGGGGCTCCGGCGCGACAGTCTCCGGCTCCGCCTCGGCCGCGACAGTCTCCGGCTCCGCCTCGGGTTCCGGCGTCACCGCCTCGGCCTCAGGCGCCGGGGCAGCTGCGACGACCGCCTCAGCGTCAGCCTCCGTCTCGTCCTCGACAACCGTCTCGGCCTCGGCCTCCGGCTCGGGCTCCGCCGCAACCGCCGTCGGCTCGGCCTCAGTCGCCTCCGCCTCAGTCGCCTTCGCCTCGGCCGCAACCGCCTCAGCCGCCGTCGGCTCGGCCGCAACCGTCTCGGTCGCCTTCGCCTCGGCCGCAACCGCCTCCGTAGCCTGCGGCTCCGTAGCCTGCGGCTCCGCCGACCTCGCCCCCGGGACCTTCGGGTTGTCGAACGCCGCCGCCACGAGGTCGTCCGCCGCGCGCTGGGCCGCCGACTCCTTCGGGCGGGTCGCCGCCGGCGCCTCCGTCCGCTCACCGTCCGCCGGGGACGGCAGCGTCACCGACACCGCCTCGTCAGATGTCGCGCGGTCCGCCTGGGGCGGCACGGAGGTTGCCGGAGTTTCGTCGTGCCGGTCGGCACGGTCGCGTCCGAACACCTTGCGCAGCAAGCTCCGAATGCCCATGGGCGAGGCCTTTCGCATGAGTTGGGTGCGATGAATGTCCGTACTGGGAGGAATCATCCCTGGCCAGGGCGGACACGTAAGGTTAGCGGCCCCTGGTGTGTCGCCTTCGGCGCCCCATCGGGCACTCGTCGGACCGCCGAACCGGCCCGTGTGCGGGGCCCCGACCGGCCCCCGCACACGCGCCGGTTCGGCGCCCCGAGGGTCCGCCGGGTGCCCCGATCGGTCCGCCGACCAGCTCCCGAGCACCGCCGGGCCGGTCACCGTGTCGCCCCGGTGACCCTCGCGACCCCGAGCGGCTCCCCCGGGCGCCTCCGGCCGCGTCCACCCCCTCCCGCACCCCTTCACGCCCTTCCGTGCCCGCCCTCCCCGGGCCGTCTCCTTCCTCTTCCGTCCCTCCCGTCACCCCCCTCCCACCTCCAACCGCCCCCGGTTCCCCCGCATTCATCCGGCGTTCACTCCCACGCCGCCCCCGTGCAGATGTGCGCACATAACGTCACCGCGGACGCAATCCCGACACCATGTCGGGACCAAGGGGCGGCGCGGTACGCGCCGGAGGAGGACCAAGTGCGCAAACTGCTGCCGCTGCTGAGCACCAACCCGCACGGAGGCGGCCGTTCCGCCCTCACCTGCCGGTTCCGTTGTGGTGACGCCTGCTTCCACGAGGTGCCCAACACCAGCGACAACGAGTACGTCGGCGACGTCATAGCCAGTGCCTACTCCCGCCGTTCGATGCTGCGCACCGCCGCCGTCGTCACCGTCGCGGCCGCCGCCGGTGGCGCCGTCGTCGGTTCGGGAAGCGCCCCCGCCGTCGCCGCGCCGACCGCCGGGCAGGAGTACGGGCACAAGCCCGGCAAGCCCGCCGACGGCGCCCGCGGTCTGCGCTTCGCGCCCGTCGCGCCCAACACCGCCGACAAGGTCACGGTTCCCTCGGGCTACGAGCAGAACATCGTCATCCGCTGGGGCGAGCCGATCCTCCGCGGTGCCCCGGCCTTCGACGCCGACAAGCAGACCGCCAAGGCGCAGGCCGGCCAGTTCGGTTACAACAACGACTTCCTGAGCCTGCTCCCGCTCCGTGGCGAGCGGGGCCGCCAGGTCCTCGTCGCGAACCACGAGTACACCGACGAGATCCTCATGTTCCGGGGGTACGACGCCGCCAACCCGACCCGCGAGCAGGTCGAGATCGCCTGGGCCGCCCACGGTCTCTCCGTCGTCGTGGTCCAGGAGGAGCACCGCTCCGGCAAGCTCACTCCCGTCACCCGGCACCCGCTCAACCGTCGCCTCCACACCACCAGCGCGTTCGAGCTGACCGGCCCGGCCGCCGGTTCCCCGCTGCTGCGGACCTCCGCCGACCCGTCCGGCCGCAAGGTGCTCGGCACCCTCAACAACTGCGCCGGTGGCACCACCCCGTGGGGCACCACCCTCCACGGCGAGGAGAACTTCAACCAGTACTTCGCCAACGGCTCCAGCGCCACCGACAAGCGCTACGGCGTCGGCACCGGCGCCTCCGAGCGCAAGTGGGAGCGGTTCGACAAGCGCTTCGACCTCCAGCAGGAGCCGAACGAGGTCCACCGCCAGGGCTGGGTCGTCGAGCTCGACCCGTACGACCCCGACTCCACCCCGAAGAAGCGCACCGCGCTCGGCCGCTTCAAGCACGAGGCCGCGCAGCCCCGCCTCACCGAGGACGGCCGCCCGGTCGTCTACATGGGCGACGACGAGCGCTTCGACTACTTCTACAAGTTCGTCTCGTCGAAGCGGATGAAGAAGGGCGACTCCCGTGCCGCCCGCGAGCACAACCTCACCCTGCTCGACGAGGGCACCCTTTACGTCGCCAAGCTGACCGGCGACAGCCCGGCCGCCGAGATTGACGGCACCGGCAAGCTGCCCAACGACGGCGAGTTCGACGGCAGCGGCCAGTGGATCCCGCTCGCCACCGGCGACGTCTCCCACGTGCCCGGCATGACCGCCGACGAGGTGTACGTCTTCACCCGCCTCGCCGGTGACAAGGTCGGCGCCACGAAGATGGACCGCCCCGAGGACGTCGAGCCGTCCCCGCGCTCCGGTCGCGTCTACGTCGCCCTCACCAACAACTCCGACCGCGGCAAGACCGGCAAGGCCGGTGCGGACGAGGCCAACCCGCGCAACCTCAACAAGCACGGCCAGATCCTGGAGCTCGCCGAGCACTGGGACGACCCGTCCTCCGACGGCTTCGCCTGGCGGCTCTTCCTCGTGGCCGGCGACCCGAACGACCCGGCCACGTACTTCGCCGGCTTCCCCAAGGAGAAGGTCTCCCCCATCTCCTGCCCGGACAACGTCGCCTTCGACCCGCACGGCAACCTGTGGATCTCCACCGACGGCAACCAGCTCGGCTCGCACGACGGCCTCTTCGGCGTCGCCACGAAGGGCGAGCGCCGCGGTGAGCTCAAGCAGTTCCTGACCGTTCCGAAGGGCGCCGAGACCTGCGGCCCGATCATCCAGGACCGCCGCGTCGTCGTCGCGGTCCAGCACCCGGGCGAGATCGACGGCGCCTCCGTCGAGAACCCGAAGTCGGAGTGGCCCGACGGACCCGGCAGGATCGTCCGCCCGTCCGTCGTCGCCGTCTGGCGCAAGGACGGCCGCGACATCGGTATCTGAGGCGTCCGAGGCGTCTGAGGGCGTCCGTGCCGGTCGAGACGTGGTGTGAGGGGCGTGGCACCGCCCCTCACACCACCCCCAGGCCCTCCCTGAACCGGACGAACTGCTCCTCCGGGTCCCCGGTGTACGACCACGGCACCCATGACGCGCGTGGCCCGAGCATCCCGAGCACCTCTCGCGCCACCTCCACCTGGCCCGCGTAACAGGCCGCGTGCGCGAGGTAGTTGAGGTCCGGCACCTCCTCCGGGGCCACGGGTCGGCCCGGCTCCCGGCCGCCGATCCAGCGGGCGTGGGTGCGCCGCAGCTCCGTCACCGCGAGTTCGTGCTTCCAGTGCTGGTCGAACCCGCGCACGGGGCCCCGGCCGAGGGCCCCGTCCGCGATGTAGCGGTACTCCTCCACGCGTGCCACCTGGACCAGGATCGGCAGGGGCGAGCCCGGCGGCGCCACACCCGCCGCGTCCCGCGCGAAGTCGTACATCGCGCCGTGGGTGCCGTGCCACCGCGCCGACCAGTAGCGCAGCAGCTGCGCGTGTCCCTCCGTGTTGTGCGGGTCCCTCCGCCGCAACTCGTCGAACCACTGGCGCAGTTCGCGCCGCTGCACCCCGCCGTCGTAGAGCCGCGCCACCGACAGCAGCGACACCCACGGCATCGGGTCCGCGGGCGCCGCCTGCGCCGCGCCGAGGCAGGAGTCCACGGCCGCGTCGAGCCGCCCCCGGTCCACGCTGCTGCCGCGGCCGGCCGCGATGGCCGTGTCGAAGACCCGGACCACCTCGGTCGCGGCCCGCAGGACCGCCGCGTCCGGACTGTCCGGCTCGGCAGCCCGCCAAGCCTCGACCGTCGAGCTGCCCGCGGCGGCATGCGCCAGGAGCCGTAGCCGGTGGGTCCGACGGGGCCAGTCCTCGCCCGTCTCCCGCAGCAGGTCCCGTACGCCCTGCCAGCGGCCGATGACCATGTCGTGGCGTGCCTCGGTGAGTGCTCGGTCCCCGAAGTCCGGATCGAGGTCGGGCGTGAAGCGCGTCGAGCGGGACGAGCGCGCCGTGCGGGACGGTCGGCGGAGAGCGGCCATCGGGTCCTCCCTCGGAAGCCAGTGGTTCAGGAGCGGTCGTTCAGTGACCAGAAGGTGCGAAGCCGGTGGTGCGGTGGCCGTCTTTCGGTGGCCGGTGGTGCGGTGGCCGTCGTTCGGGGCCGGTGGTGCCGGGACTGTGGTGCCGGGACTGTGGTGCGGAGGCCGGTGGTTCGGTCGAGGTGTTCGGCGCCGGTGTCCGGGTCGCGGGTGTGGGGTGCCGGTGGTTCGGGTGCCGGTGGTTCTGGGGCCGGTTGTCGAAGGTCCGTCGTTCAGTAGCAGGTGGTTCGGTGGACGGTGGTTCCGTCACCAGTACGTGGGAGACGCGTGGTTCGGTCACCGGTCGTCGGTTCCGGCCGGGCGGTGCCGGGTCAGAAGTCCGTCGCCAGGCTCTCGTCCGCCCGTCGGGTCCGCGGTCTCGTCGGGCCGAACGGGTCCGCCGCCGCCAGCGCGCGCACCGCGTCGAGTCGGGCCGGGCGGTAGTACGCGCTCCCCTTCCGCCAGTACACGAGCATCGGGACGACCCCGGCGAGCAGTCCGCCGAGGCCGATCGAGAGTGCCGTCGTGGACAGTTCGCCCAGCGACTCCACGAACGCCCACAGCATGAACGCCGCGCCGAGGAGCGGCCAGGCGCCGCCGAGGAGGAAGTTGCGTACGGAGGTCAGCAGCATCCCCTTGTACGCGACGACCGCGGCGATTCCCGCGAGGCCGTAGTAGAAGGCGATCTGGAGGCCGATCGCGGAGACCGCGTCGCGGAGGATCGACCCGACGGAGCCGGCGGCGGCCGCCGCGCCGAACATCAGCAGGGCGGCCCCGCCGACGGCGGCGATCGCCACCCACGGGGTGTTCCAGCGGCGGTGCACGGTGCCGAGCGCGGCCGGCATCGTGCGGTCGCGGCCCATCGCGAACAGGGAGCGGGTCACCTGGATCAGGGTGGTCTCCAGGGTGGCGACCGTGGACAGCAGCACCGCGAGGATGAGGAGTTTGCCGCCGACGCCCGGCCAGATCTCCTCGCCGAGGACGGCCAGCACGTTCGCCCCGGCGGACTCGATCCGGCCCGCGCTGAGCAGCACGTTGACCGCGACGGTGAACGCCTCGAAGAGCAGGAAGACGACGCCGACTCCGACGAGTGCGGCGAGTCCGGCGGTGCGGCGGCTGTCGCGGGTCTCCTCGCTGAGGTTGCTGGTGACGTCCCAGCCCCAGTAGTAGAACGCGGCGATGAGGGCGCCCGAGGCGAAGCCGGCCGGGCCGTCGAAGTGCTCGAAGCCGAACCAGGACCAGTCGAAGGCGGTGGCGTGGCCGCGGTGCAGGACGGCGGCCAGGACGAAGACGACGAGGATCAGCATCTCGACGCCCGACATGAGGAGTTGGGCCCGGACGGTGAGCCGGGCGCCGCCCAGGACCACGAGCAGCATCATCACGAACCAGCCGGCGCCGACGGCGGCGGCCAGCGGGGTGTTGTCGGCGAGGTCCGGGTCGATCAGGGAGAGCGTCATGGCGCCGGCGGGCAGTGATCCGGCGACCATGAAGACGGTCGCGGAGACGACGAGGGCCCAGCCGGAGAGGAAGCCGAGGAAGGGGTGGAGGGTGCGTCCCACCCAGGAGTATCCGGCGCCCGCGTTGACGTCGATGCGGCCGAGGCGGGCGTAGGCGAGGACGATGCCCAGCATCGGTATCGCGCAGTAGAGCAGCGCCGCGGGTCCGGCGAGGCCGACCGCCCCGAAGAGCACGGCGGTGGTGGCGGCCAGCGAGTAGGCCGGGGCGCTGCCCGCGACGGCCATGACGATCGTGTCGAACGTCCCGAGGACATTGGGCTGGAGCCCTCTGCCGGTGGTGGTGCGCATGGCGGATGTCCTTGGGGGCACGTGGGGGTGGCGCAGGACGAGGTGACCGTGTCGCCGGGTCGTTCGTTCGCCGGAACGGGCACGGATCAAGGTGAATCGAGCGCATCGTAGTCGCACCCGTGGGTTCCGGTAACGGCGGTACGGAGGGTTCCGTTCAGTGACCGCCGGTAAGGGCATCCGTACGCCCCGCGGCGGGTGTTTAGTCCGTCTCGCGTCGGGGAGTGGCGATGGCCCGGGCCGCGCTCACCTCTTGGCGCAGCGGGGCGAGCACCCCCTCCTCGTCGCCGGTCAGCTCCGTCCTTACCTCCACCAGGACGGCGCTGCTGCGCAGTCCCTCGGCGAGCTCCCGCAGTTGATGTTCCACTTCCGCGACTTCCGCCGGATCGGGGGCGGGCGCGCCGTGGTTGACGCGGACCCGGGCGGCGGTCGTGGCGTCCACGATCCGTTCCACGGCGACGACCAGCGGCCACCAGGCGGAGGCGACGGTGCCGGTGGGCGGCGGTTCGGTGAGGGCGCGCTGGAATTCGGAGCGTACGGCGGACAGGTCGCGGTAGAGCCTGCGCCGGGCCCGGATCCTGGCGGCCTGGTCCGCCTGTTCGGGCGCGCAGAACGCGCGGTTCACATAGGCGGCGGAGTCGGCGACGGCGTCCGCGAGCCGGTCGCCGATCCGGCTGTGCCAGGACTCCGGCCAGAGCAGGTAGCCGGCGACCAGCGCGATCGCGCAGCCGACGAGGGAGTCCCACAGGCGGGGGAGCACGAGGTCGAAGCCCTGGTGGTTGAGGAGGTCGGAGAGCAGCAGGATGACGGGGGTGATCGCCGCGGTCTGGAAGGCGTATCCCTTGGCGGAGAAGGCGGGGATCAGGCCGCCGAGGACCAGCATGATCGGGACGTACCACCAGCCGCGCGGCACCTCGGCGAAGACGAGGGCGGCGGTGACGAGCCCGCCGGCGGTGCCGGCGGCGCGCAGGACGGCGCGGGAGAAGACGGAGCCGAAGTCCGGCTTCATGACGAAGGTGACGGTGAGGGCGACCCAGTAGGAGCGGGGTACGTCGACGAGCGAGACGAGGGACTGGGCGAGGCCGATGCAGAGGGCGAGCCGCAGCCCGTAGCGCCAGGACGCCTCGGAGAAGAGCACGGAGCGGGCCGTGCGGCGGATCCGTACGCGCAGGGCGGCGGGGCGGCCGAGCCGGTCGTCGACGTTGAAGGGGTTCGGTTCCGTTTCGTGGACGACGGTCGCCGCGTGGCGCAGGGCCTGGTCGACGGCCTTCTCGGACGGGCGTAGGGCCTCCGGGAGGTTCAGGGCGGGGGTGTCGCCGGTGCGGGGGCCGTCCTCGATCGCGTCGGCCAGCCCGCGCACGGCGGCCGGGATCTCGGCGGGCAGGGGCCGGTGGAACCGTCGTGCGGCGAAGTGGGCGGCCGGGGCGGCCTCGACCAGCGGGATCACCACGTTCAGCTGGGAGAGCAGCCGGACGAGGGCGGGGGCGCGGCCGTGGAAGCGGGCGCGGCGGGCGAGGACGAGGTCGTAGGACTGGTTGAGGGAGGCGGTGACGGCGTGGCGCTTCTCCTCGTACGTCTCCGAGCCGGCGGCTTCGAGGACGTCGGCGACGGCCCGGTAGGTGCCGGCCACCGCCGACCGCTCGGGGATGCCGCCGCGCAGCGGCCAGCCGAGGAGGGTCAGGAAGAGCACGACGATCCCGCCGAGGGTGAGCAGCAGGGGCGCTTTCCACCAGGGCTCGGGCATGGGCAGGCCGGCGCCGACGACGGCGTTGAGAAGGAGCAGCAGGCCGGACACGGAGGCGACGGCGCCGATGGAGGAGATCATCCCGGAGACGAGGGCGACGACGGTCAGGACGACGACGGCGAGCCAGCCCTGGTCGAAGACGAGGGTGCCGAGGGTGACGCCGAGCGCGCCGAAGAGCTGGGGGACGGCGATGTTGTAGAAGCGCATCCGGTACGCGTCGGCGGTGTCGCCGATGACGCCGGAGAGGGCGCCCATGGAGACGAGGGCGCCGTAGACGGGCTCGTCGATGGCGAACCCGACGGCGAGGGGCGCGGCGAGCGCGACGGACGCGCGGACGACGGCAGCCCAGGGGATGGGCGCGGGGGCCGGTCGAAGCCCGGCGGTGAGCCAGGGTGGTGGGGTGAGCCGGGGGGTGGGCGCCATGCGACCAACTTACGGCGCGGGGTGTTTCCTCCCGCGTTGCCCGGCATGCGTTCCGTCCGGTGGCGTGGCTGCCCGGGACCGGGGTGGTGACGTCAGCTGCGGTAGCTCTCCACCTCCGCCGCTGGGCGGAGTGCCGCCGTGTCCGGGTCCTCGCCGAATTCCGCCTTCGCCCGTCGCTGGCGCAGCAGGTCCCAGCACTGGTCCAGTCGCACCTCCAGCTCGGCGAGCCGGGTCCGCTCCTCGTCGAGCAGCCCGCCGACCCGCTGCCGCAGGGCCCGCTCCTCCTCGACGAGGGCACCGATGTTCGCCAGGATCTGCTCGTCGTCGTACATCTGGTCCATGTATTCCAGCGTGGCCGATCAGCGGCCCGCGTGCAGGTCGAGCTCGGCGAGCACGGCCCGGTGGTCCGACCCCGCGAGGTCGAGGAACCGCACTTCGCGTGCCCGGAAGTCGTCGCTGACCAGCACATGGTCGATCTGGACGTACGGCGGCAGCGGCCCCTGCCCCTCCTGTGGCCAGGTCGGGGTGCGGGCCGCGCCAGCGAGCCGGGCGGCGTCGTGGAGCCCGCCGGCGTCGAGGACGGAGCGGAAGGCGGCGTGGTCCTGTGAGGCGTTGAAGTCGCCCGCCAGGATCACCGGCCCGTCGTCGCGGTGCGCGGCGGCGAAGTCCTCCACCCGCCCCAGCTCCCGCTTCCACGCGTCGACCTGGCGGGGGATGGGCGGCAGCGGGTGCGCGAGCCGCAGCTGCACGGTGCGGCCGCCGATGCGCGCGGTGGCGCCCGGCATCCCCATCGCGGCGGGGATCGGGGGCTGCGCGGTCAGCGGGTACGCGCTGAGGATCACCGATCCCGTCGAGCCCCAGCCGTCCACGACCGCCCGGTGCGGCAGGTCCGGTCCGACGGCGGCGGTGAGGGTGCGCAGACAGAGGCGGTCGCACTCGGAGACGTACACGAGCCGGGGCCGTTCCCGGAGCACCGTCTCGGCCAGTGCCTCCGTTCCCTGGCCGAACTCGACGTTGGCGGTGAGTACGCGGAGTCGTTCGACGACGGGGCCGCGGGCGGTGGTGGTGTCCGGGCCGTACGGCAGGATGAACCAGCAGGTCACCGCGAGCACGAGGGCCGCCCAGCAGGCGAGCGGCCGTCGGCGCGCGAGCAGCGCGAGCACGAGTGCGACTCCGGCCGGGAGGGCCAGCCAGGGCAGGAACGACAGCAGTTGCGGTACGGGGGTGACCGCGTCGACGCCGAGGAGCCGGCATCCGGCCACCAGGCTCGGGACGGCGACCGACAGCCCCGCGGCCCAGGCGGCGAGGCGCCGTCCGGGCCGTACGGGGGGAGGCAGGGGCGGTGCGGCGGTGCGGACGGAGGTCACTCCCTCAGTGTCGCAGTGCCTGCTGGACCTCCGCCGTCGTCTCCCCCGAGAGGGTGCGATTGCTGCGCGCCGTACCGGTCTTGGACGCGCCCGGTCCGACCGCGTCGATGTTCACGACGACGGCGTCGAGCAGATTGCCGCCGTCGTCACGGAAGTTGACGAGGATCGTGTAGTCGGCGTTCTTGTCGGTCGGGTTGGTCGCGGTGAGTTCGACGGTGGTCCGGTCCCCGTCGGCCTTCGTCGGACCGGCCTTCACGTCGCCGGTGGCGTTCACCCCGTCCTTGACCTGGTTCATCTTCTCCTGGGCGGCGGAGGCGGCCGCCGCCGTGGCGGACGACACGACGTCCTGCGCCGCCTGCTGGCTCTCCTCGGTGCAGCCGGTCACGCCGGTCACGGCCAGGGCGAGGAGGGCGGCGGAGGCGGCGAGGCCGCGGGCGCGGATCACGCCGTGCCGCTCTTGTGGAAGGAGGTGTCGTCCGTGGCCAGCGCCCAGATCACGAAGATCGAGATGGCCATGGAGAACAGCGCCCACCAGGGGTGATAGGGCAGGAAGAGGAACTGTGCGATGACGTTCAGGGAGGCCAGGGTGATGCCGCCCATCCGTCCCCACTCGGATCCCTTGAGGATTCCGGCGCCCGCGAGGCCGACGAGGATGCCGAGAATGAGGTGGATCCAGCCCCAGCTGGTCAGGTCGAACTTGAAGACGTAGTCGCCGACGCGGGTGTAGACGTCGTCCTCGGCGATGGCGGCGATGCCCTGCAGGATGTCCAGGATGCCGATGACCACCATGAGGACGCCGGCGAACAAGGTGCCGCTGGAGGCCGCTGTGCCGCCGGGAGCGGCGCTCGGCGGGCGGGGTGCGGTGTTCTGGCTCATGGGCTCATCGTCCGGCGGTTGCCCGGGGAGCGATCGTTCAGTTGCTCCTTACGGGTGAACGGACGCCGGACTCACACGGTGTCGAGGAAGGCGGCGAGCGCCGCGTCGAACTCCTCGGGACGTTCGAGGTTCGGCAGGTGCGCGGCCCGTTCGACGATCACGAGCGTGGAGTGGGGAAGCAGCCGATGCATCGCTTCCGCGTCCGCGACGGGGGTGTACGTGTCGTCGCGTCCGACGACCACCAGAGCGGGTACGGAGACGGCGCGGAGCACGCTCGTGTAGTCGGGGCGCTCGGCGCGGCCGCGCAGGGCCGCCGCCGCGCCCTCGGGGTCGGTGGCGCACATCATCCGGTGGACGTGGGGCGCGGCATGGGTGTTGTACGGCGCGACCATGCGGTCGAGGACCTCGTCGGCGTACCCCCGCATGCCCTCGCGGACCAGCCGGTCGGCGAGGGCGCGGCGGCCGGCCTTTCCCTCGTCGGTCTCCGCCGTGGGGACGGTGTCGGCGAGGATGAGGCCGCGGACGCGGTCGGGGAAGAGGCGCTGGCACTCCATGACGATCTGGCCGCCCATGGAGAGCCCGCCGAGGACGAACTCCTCGATCCCGAGGTGGTCGAGGAGCGCGGCGATGTCCTCGGCGAAGGCGGAGAGCGGGGTGGTGCCGGGGACGACGCCGGTGGCTCCGTATCCGCGCAGGTCGGGGGCGATGACGCGGTGCGTGGCCGAGAGGCGGTCGATCTGGGGCTGCCACATGGTGCGGTCGAAGGGATGGCCGTGGACCAGGACGAGCGCGGGGCCGGTGCCCCGGTCCTCGTAGCCGATCGTGAGTCCGTTGATCTCTGCGGAGGGCATGGTCGGAGGCTAGGCGGCGGCTTCTGCTCGGTGCAATGAGATCGTTTGCTCTCGGTGCAATGAGGAGGGGGCCGGTGTGAGGGACGAGTACCGCAGGATCGCCGACCGGGTGGCGGAGCGGATCGCGGACGGGCGGCTGCGGCCGGGCGACCGCTTGCCGCCGCAGCGGGTCTTCGCGAGGCGGCAGCGGATCGCCGGCTCCACCGCGATCCGCGTGTACGGGGAGCTGGCGCGCCGTGGCCTGGTGGTCGGGGAGGTGGGCCGAGGCACCTTCGTCAGGGCGGCTCCGCCGCCACCCGGCGCGGCGCTCGCGCTGGCCGAGGCGAGCGGGCGGGCGCCGGTCGATCTCCAGCTCAACTATCCGGTGGCGGCGGGTCAGTCGGAGCTGATGGCGCGTGCGCTGACCGCTCTGGCGCGTACCGATGTCCTGGCCGGGGCGACGAGCCGTCCGGCCGCGGCCGCGGGGACGTCGGAGGCGAGGGCCGCGGCGGCGCGGGTCCTGGCGCGGGCGGGCTGGGAGCCGGACCCCGACCGGGTGCTGTTCGCGGGCAACGGCCGCCAGGCCATCGCGGCGGCGGTCTCCGCGCTGGTGCCCCCGGGTGGTGCGCTGGGTGTCGAGGCGTTGACGTATCCGCTGGTCAAGGCGGTGGCGGAGCGACTCGGTGTGCGGCTGGTCCCGATCGGGCTCGACGAGGAGGGGATGCGGCCCGAGGCGCTGGCGGCGGCGCACCGGGCGGGTCCGCTCTCGGCCGTGTACGTGCAGCCGACCCTGCACAATCCGCTGTCCCTGACGGCGGGTGCGGGACGGCGGGCCGAACTGGCGGCTGTTCTGCGGGAGTCGGGGCTCCTCGCGATCGAGGACACCACCTGGGCGTTCCTGGAGCCGGACGCCCCGGCGCCGCTCGCCGCCCACGCCCCGGAGCGGGTGGTGCTCGTGGACAGCCTGTCCAAGCGGCTCGCGCCCGGGCTGACCGTCGGCCATCTCGTGGTACCGGGCGACCGGGTGGAGGAGTTCGCGCGGGCCCTGCGCTCCGGCGCGTGGACGGCGGGCGGTCTCGCGCTCGCGGCGGCGACCCGGTGGACGGCGGACGGGACGGTGGCGGAGGTCGTCGCGGCGAAGCGCGCGGACGCGGCGGCCCGGCAGGCGGTGGTGCGACGCCATCTGGGGGCGTACGCGATCCGCACCGGGCCGCGGGCGTACTTCTGCTGGTGGGAGCTGCCCGCGCCCTGGCGGGCGGAGACGTTCGTGGCCGCGGCGGCGGAGCGGGGGATCGCGCTGACGCCGGGCCCGGACTTCGCGGTGAGCGGGCGCGGGGCGGGGCCGGGGGCGGCGTCCGAAGGGGGCGCCGGTGCGGGTGCCGGGGTGGGCTCGGGGGCGGCGGACGCGGTGCGGGTGGGGCTCGCCTCGCCGACGCTGTCGGTCCTGGACGACGCGATGGGACGGCTCGCCGCGCTTGCCTCAGAGATCCTGGACATCTAATATCCAGAACATGAGGATGAACGAGGGCGTCGAATGGGCGCTGCACAGCTGCCTCAATCTGGCCTGGATCGGGTCGGACCGGGCGGTGACGGCAGCGCGGCTCGCGGCGTACCACGAGCTGCCCGCCGCCTACCTCAACAAGCAGCTCCAGGCGCTCTCCCGGGCCGGGATCGTCAGCTCGGTCTCCGGCCCCAAGGGTGGCTTCCGGCTGGCGCGGCCGCTCGACCGGATCACCCTCATGGACGTCGTCACGGCGATCGAGGGCCCGGAGGAGGCGTTCCGCTGCTCCGAGATTCGGCAGCAGGGGCCCGGAGCCGGACCGGCCGGGAGCTATGCGGCCGAGTGTGCGATCGCCGGTGCCATGGGCGCGGCGGAGCTGGCCTGGAGGCGGGAGCTGGCGGCCCGCACCCTGGACGAGGTACGGGAGCGGGCGGAGCTTCAGGCGCCCACGGCCCCGGACCGCATCCGCCGCTGGTTCGCCAACGCCTGACCGGCTCCGCGACCGGGCGGAAGATCCGGATTCGACGCGCCCTCCCGGCCGGGAGGGCTTTTCAAGGGGGTTATTCTGGATGTCGAATATCCAGGTTGAGAGAGGCGGGGCCCGGGCCGCGGTCGCGGCGGTCACGCTCGGCATCTTCACCGTGATGACGGCGGAGCTGCTGCCGGTCGGCCTGCTCACCCCGGTCGCGGCCGAGCTGGGCGTGTCCGCCGGCACGGCGGGCCTGATGGTGACCGTTCCGGGCCTGGTGGCGGCCTTCTCCGCCCCGCTGATCGCGCTGCGGGCGGCCGGGGCCGACCGGCGCGCGGTCCTGGTCGCCCTGATGGCCCTCGTCGCCGTCGCGAACCTCGCCACCGCGGCGGCCGGACACTTCGCCGTCGTCCTCGGCGCCCGCGTCCTGCTCGGTGTCGCCATCGGCGGCTTCTGGGCCCTCGCCGGCGGCCTGGCACCCCGGATCGTCCCCGCCGCCGACACCGCACGGGCCACCGCCGTGATCTTCGGCGGCGTCTCGGCCGCCTCCGTCCTCGGCGTCCCGGCGGCCACCACGGCGGCGGAATGGACCGGCTGGCGCGGGGCGTTCGCCGGAGTGGGGGTGATGGCGGTGGTGGCGACGGGTGCTCTCCTGACGCTGCTGCCCCGGCTGCCGAGCACACCGCACGAGCCCGCGCCCCGTGGCGGGCTGGTGCCACTGCTGCGGCTGCCGCGCGACAACGCGCGCGTCCGCACCGGTCTGCTCCTCACCCTCCTCCTGGTGACCGGCCACTTCCTCGCCTACTCCTTCGTACGGCCCGTGCTCGCCGACCACGTCCACGTCTCCGAGGGACTCGTCGGGACGCTCCTCCTCGGGTACGGACTCGCGGGCGTGGCGGGCAACTTCCTGGCCGGCCCCGCCGCCGGCCGCTCCCCCCGCCGTACCCTCGCCGTCCTCGCCGCCGGGCTGACCGTCGCGCTCCTCGCGCTCGCCCTCACCGGTGGTACGACCCCGGCCGGTGCCGCGCTGCTGCTCCTGTGGGGGCTCGCCTACGGCGGGGTCTCCGTCGGGCTGCAGTCCTGGTTCATGGCGGCCGCACCCGAGGACGTGGAGACCGCGACCGGCCTCTACGTCAGCGTCTTCTGCCTCTCCCTCGCGCTCGGCGCCCTCCTCGGCGGGCTGCTCCTCGACGCGACCACACTCACCGCGGTGCTCGGCACGGGCGCCGCGCTCACCCTGGCCGCCTGCGCGGCGGCCGTACTCTCCGGAAGGAACCCCACCTCATGACCGGCACCGACCAGCGCACGATCACCAACCCGGCGACGCTCCACGACCCGTCCCCCTTCGGCTACAGCCACGCCGTCTCCGCCCCCGGCGAACTCGTCTTCATCGGCGGCCAGTACGCCTCCGACGCGACCGGCTCCCCCGTCCCCGGCGACTTCGCCGCCCAGGTCGAGCTGTCCTTCACCAACCTCCGGCTCGCGCTGGAGGGCGCCGGGCTCGGCTTCGAGCACGTCGTACGGCTCGGCTCGTACATCGTCGACCACGACCTGGCCAAGCTGGAGGTGCTGGGCAAGGCGCTGCACGGCGCCTTCGGCGACCGGCTGCCCGCCCAGACGCTCAGCGGGGTCGCGTCCCTTGCGCTGCCCGGGATGCTCTTCGAGATCGACGCGGTCGCGGTCCGGCCGGCGGGCTGATCCAGTTGCGGGGGCGGGGGCTTCGGGTGTGCCCTTGAGGATGGAGGGGGCGAGAGTGAAGGAGCTCGTGCCATGGCCGCACACGCAGCGGTGCCGACCCGACAGCCCCTGAGCACCCACGGCTGGGGCGTGCCCGTCACGCTGGGCTTCGCGTACGGCTTCTGGGCCGCCGCCATCCAGCGCTCGGGTGGCATCATCACCTGGAACCAGGTCGGGCTCGGACTGGCCTCCGGCATCCTGCTCGCCGTGGGCGTGTACGCGCTCAACCAGTGGGGCCACGTCCTGCCGGTCGAGCTGCGCGCGGCGGCCTGGGCGGTGCTCATGGGCTGCGCGGTCGGCTTCCTGTACAGCCTGTCCGACAACAGCGTGCTCTCCGCGTCGGGGCTCGGCCTCGTGGCGGCCGCCGTCACCGGAGTCGCCTCGTTCTACCTGTTCTACACACACGAGGACACCGCCGAGGACACACCCGCCCCGTCCCGGCCCCCGGCCCGGACCACCTCGTAGCCACCGACGGCCGCCGGCCGCCCCGGAGCCGTCCTCCGGCTCCGCGGCTGCCGGCCGTCCCGCGGTCGGCGGCCGGCCTCCGGCCCCGCCCGTCAGGGGCGGGCCGCCCTGGCCGCGATGCGCAGGACGTCCGCCCGCTCCGCCGGCGGCAGGGGCGCCCCCGCCCGTTCGCGCAGGGCCGCCGCCGTCTCCAGCAACCGGCCGGCGCGGTCCCCGCGGCCCGCCGCGGCCTCCGCTCCGGCCAGCCCCTCCAGGGCGAGCGCGCGGGCACGCGGGTCCCCGGTCGCGCGGGCCGCGGTCAGTGCCTGGAGGTGCCAGGCACGGGCCGTCTCCGCGTCGCCCCGGAGTTCGGCGACGAAGCCGAGTTCCACCAGGACGAGGTGGTTGCCCGCCTCCGACGACACCTCCCGGTACCAGTCCCGGATCCCGAGCAGCAGCCTCTCCGCCTCGTCGAGACGCCCCGCCCGCCGCGCCCCGAGCGCGAGCCCCATCTCCGCGTACACCTCACCGAACTTGTAGCCGTGCTCGGCCGCTCCCCGCCGGGCCCGCTCGTGCAGGTCCGCCGCCCGCTCCCAGTCGCCCGCGAGCAGCGCGAGCCGGCCGAGCCCCGAGAGCCGCGCGGAACGTTCCGCCCCGAGCCCCAGCTCCTCCGCGAGCCGCAGCCCGTCCTCGTGCAGCCGGGCCGCCTCCGCGTAGTCCCCGTCGATCTGGGCCAGCGCCGCGAGCGGGGACACCGACTGCGACTGCCCCCACGCGTCTCCCAGTGCGCGGAACAGCGCCCGCCCCTCCCGCCCGTGCCCGCGCTGCGCCGCCAGATCGCCCCGCAGCAGCGCGTGCGCCGCCCGCAGGGTGTGGACGGCCGCCCGGGCCCAGGGCCCGGCGTCCTCGCGTCCGTCGACACCGTCCAGGATCCGCTCGCTCTCCGCGAGATCGCCGGTGTTGAAGTGGCCGTACGCCACGAGCCAGCGGGCCCGCGCCCGCGCCTCCGGGTCGGCGATCGCGTCGTACGGCAGCCCCTCCGTGGCCGCCTTCTCTCCGCACAGCAGCGCGAAGCCCGCCTCCAGACACCGCACTTCGGCGCCGTCGCCCGCCCGCGCGAGCCGGCGGCGGCCCTCGCGCAGCCGGCCCGACAGCAGCCAGTACCAGGACAGCGCGGCCGCGAACCGATCCGGCACGCCGGCGGACGGCCACGCGTCGTAGGCCGCCCGCAGGTTCGCGCCCTCCGCGTCCATCCGTCGCAGCCACTCCCGCTGCCCCGCGCCCCGGAGCAGCGGCGCCGCGCGCTCGGCCAGGGCCAGGTAGTGGGCGCGGTGCCGGTCCCTCGTGGCGGCCTCGTCGGCCATCTCCCGCAGCCGCTCCGTCGCGTACGCCGCGATCGACTCCAGCATCCGGTACCGCTCGCCGTCGCGGACCACGAGCGAGCGGTCCACCAGCCGGCCGAGGAGGTCGACGACATCGAGACCGTCGCCGCCGCAGACCGCCTCGGCCGCGTCGAGGGTGCATCCGTCGCGGTGGACGGAGAGCCGCCGCAGCACG
The DNA here is from genome assembly GCF_040653355.1 of Streptomyces sp. NPDC047971. Lineage (NCBI taxonomy): Bacteria > Bacillati > Actinomycetota > Actinomycetes > Kitasatosporales > Streptomycetaceae > Streptomyces > Streptomyces sp. NPDC047971. The sequence continues at coordinate 143,666 of NZ_JBEZNW010000010.1, forward strand.
ATCCTCTCGGGGGCGGAGAGCAGCTCCCAGCTCCAGTCGACGACCGCGCGCAGCGTCTGCTGGCGGGCCGGTACGCCGCGCCGGCCGGTCGTCAGGATCCGGAAGCGGTCGCCGAGCCGCGCCGCCAGCTCCCGCGTCCCCAGGGCCCGTACGCGCGTGGCGGCGAGTTCGAGGGCGAGCGGGATGCCGTCGAGACGGGCGCAGATCTCGGCGACGTCGGCGTGGGTGTCCCCGGTGAGGGCGAAGGCGGGGGAGGCGGCGGAGGCGCGCGCGGCGAAGAGACGCACGGCGTCGTCCGGCGGCAGGGGTTCGAGCGGGTACACGTGCTCACCGGGGATCCCGAGCGCCTCCCGGCTCGTGGCCAGGATCCGCAGTCCGGGAACGGCCCGCAGGAGTCCCCCGGCCACGGTCGCGACGGAGTCCACGACATGCTCGCAGTTGTCCAGGACGAGCAGCCCGGGCCGGTCGCGCAGCGCGGCGGCGAGGCGCTGTGTGCCGTCGCCGGGGCCGCCGAGGCGGGGCAGGGTCGCGGCCGCGTCGTCCCGGATCCCGAGCGCCCCGGCGACGGCCTCGGCGAGCGCGTCGACGTCGTCGTCGCACACTCCGGCGAGTTCGACGAACCACCCGTCCCCCGCCGCTTCCTGCGCGAGCCGCGTCTTCCCGACGCCGCCGGTCCCGGTGATCGTCACCAGCCGCGCGTCGGCGAGGAGCCGGTGGACCTCACGCGTCTCGGCGTGCCGTCCGACGAGGTCACTGAGGGAGGCGGGCGGCCCGCCGGACGGGCCGTGACCCTGTGGCGCGGCGGCGCGTGTCGGGGCGGGCCCGGGCTCGGTCGGGTGGGTGGGCGCGGGGCCACCGGAGCCGTGCGCCGTGTCCGGAGGTCCGTCGCGGCGGGGCTCGGCGGCCGTGGCGGCGGGCGCGCCGGCGGGCAGTTCCTGGCGGAGGATCGCGGTGTGCAGGGCGGCCAGTCCGGGGCCCGGGTCCGTGCCCAGTTCCTCGGCGAGGTGCGCGCGCAGGTTCTCGTACGAGGCGAGGGCCTCGGCCTGGCGGCCGGCGCCGTACAGCGCGCGGAGCCGGGCCGCGCGCAGGCGTTCGCGCAGCGGGTGAGCGGTCACGAGCGGAGCGAGTTCGGCGGCAAGGGCCGCGCACGCGCCGGGGTCCGCCGTCGTCAGCCGTGCCTCGGCGAGATCCTCAAGGGCGGCGAGCCGCTCCTCGGCCAGGCGCGCCGCCTCCTCCCGTACGAGGGGGTGGTCGGCGACGTCCGCGTACGCGTCCTCGCCCCGCCACAGCGCGAGGCCCTCGGCCAGCAGCCCGGCCCGCTCCCGGGCGTCAGGGACGACCCCGGCGCGGGCGACGAGCGCGCGGAACCGGGCCGCGTCCGACTCGTCCTCCGCCACGGCGAGGAGATAGCCGGGCGGCCGCAGCAGGACCCGCTCGCGGCCGAGGGCGCGGCGCAGCGCGGAGACCTTGACCTGCAGGGCGTTGGCGGCGCGCGCCGGCGGACGGTCGCCCCAGAGCGCGTCGACCAGCAGGTCCGTGGCGACGGGTCCTCCCCCGCGCGCCAGCAGGCAGCCGAGCAGGACGCGCACCTTCGCCTCGGGGACGGTCACGGGCCGCCCCGACGCGTCCCGTACGGACAGTGGACCGAGCACCCCGAACCGCATGGGCGAAACGGTAGCTCACCCCTGTCGCGGCGCCGCCCACAGCGTTCCGTCAGCCGATCGTCAGCCGCCTCGCGCAGAGTCGTCCCCGTACCGACCACCACACACGAGGAGTTGCGGGCACATGAGTACGTACGCGGGTCAGAAGGCCGTCGTCATCGGCGGAACCATGGGGATGGGCCTCGCCATCGCCAAGCGGCTCGTCGAGGGCGGCGCCGAGGTGCTGATCACCGGCCGCAACCCGAAGAACCTCGACGAGGCCGCGGCCGAACTCGGGCCGTCCGTCCACGTCGTCTCCTCGGACCTCGCCGACATGGCGGCCGTACGGGCGCTGCCGGCGCTGGTCGAGGATCGGCTGGGCGGGGTGGACCTGCTCTTCGTGAACGCGGCCATCGCGGAGCTCGCGCCGATCGCGCTGGTCACGGAGGACCAGTACGACCGGATGTTCGCGGTGAACATCAAGGGCCCGTACTTCACCGTGCAGGGGCTGCTGCCGCTGCTGCGGGACGGCGGCGCGGTCGTCTTCACGACCTCGGTCGCGGATGTGACGGGCACGCCCGGGATGAGCGTCTACTCGGCGACGAAGGCGGCGCTCTGGTCGTTCGCGCAGGCGCTCGCGGCCGAGCTGGTCGGGCGGGGGATCCGGGTCAACGCCGTCTCGCCGGGCTACATCGACACCCCCGGGGGAGGGGTGCAGGGGCTCACGGAGGAGGAGCACGCGGCGTTCAAGAAGGCCGGCGACGAGGCGACGCCGCTGGGCCGCCACGGCACGGCGGACGAGGTGGCGAAGGCGGCGCTGTTCCTGGCGACGGACGCGACCTTCACGACGGGCGTGAAGCTGGCGGTCGACGGGGGTCTGGTCCAGCGGCTGGTGGTCGTCGGCTGACCCGGGGGCGGCGTGGCGGGGTGGCCCGGCGATCCGGGGGCGGCGTGGCGGGGTGGCCCGGCGATCCGGGGGCGGCGTGGCGGGGTGGCCCGGCGATCCGGGGCACCCCGCCCACTCGGTGCCCGGCCGGCCCGCGCGCACCCCCTTCCCCACTCGTACGAACGACCCCCTGTCCTCCCCCTGGCATCCCGGGCGGAGCCGTCGGAGACTGGTTGAAGCGGAACCGACGCCGGCAGCCCGGGAGGACAGCGCATGACCGACCTCGCCATCGAGACAGAGGGCCTGGTCAAGGTCTTCGGTACGAATCGGGCCGTCGACGGCATCGACCTGCGCGTTCCCGCCGGCACCGTGTACGGCGTCCTCGGACCCAACGGCGCCGGCAAGACGACCGCGGTCAAGATGCTCGCCACCCTGCTCCGCCCCGACGGGGGCCGCGCCCGCGTCTTCGGCAACGACGTCGTCAAGGACGCCGACACCGTGCGGGGCCGGGTCAGCCTCACCGGCCAGTACGCATCCGTCGACGAGGACCTGACCGGCACCGAGAACCTCGTCCTGCTGGGCAGGCTCCTCGGGCACTCCCGGCCCGCCGCCCGCGACAGGTCCGCGCAGCTGCTCGCCGCGTTCGGCCTCGCCGACGCCGCCGACAAGCAGATCAAGAACTACTCGGGCGGGATGCGGCGCCGCATCGACATCGCCGCGTCCATCCTCAACACCCCCGACCTGCTCTTCCTCGACGAACCGACCACCGGCCTCGACCCGCGCAGCCGCAACCAGGTCTGGGACATCGTCCGCGCCGTCGTGGCCCAGGGCACGACCGTGCTGCTCACCACCCAGTACCTGGACGAGGCGGACCAGCTGGCCGCCCGTATCGCCGTCATCGACCACGGGAAGGTCATCGCCGAGGGGACGAAGGGCGAGCTGAAGGCGTCCGTCGGCTCGGGTTCGGTGCACGTACGGCTCCGGGATCCCGAGCAGCGCGCGGAGGCCGAGCGGGTCCTCCGGAGCGCCCTGAAGGCGTCCGTGCAGCTCGAACCCGATCCGGTCGCGCTCACCGCCACCGTCAACGGCCACGGCACCGATCTCGGCGCGGCGGAACAGGCCGCGCGGGCCCTGGCGGAGCTGGCGCGGGCCGGGATCACGGTCGACAACTTCGGGCTCGGCCAGCCCAGCCTCGACGAGGTGTTCCTGGCGCTGACGGACCGCCCGGCGGACGGGACCGCACCCCGCGCTCCCGACACCGGCCGGACCGCCCCGGGCGGGACCGGACCCCGCGCACCCCACGCCGACGGAACCGACACCGACCGGAAGGGACCGACGGCATGACCACCGTCACCACCGGCAAGGACACCCCGACCGCCGACGCCCTCGACTTCGTCGCCCCGAAGGCCGACGAACTCGCGGCGCTGCTCGTGGGACAGTCCCGCCCGCCACGGCCCAGCGCCCTCTCCGCCTCGATGACCTTCGGCTGGCGGTCCATGCTGAAGATCAAGCACGTGCCGGAGCAGCTGTTCGACGTGACGGCGTTCCCGATCATGATGGTGCTGATGTACACGTACCTCTTCGGAGGGGCGCTGGCCGGCTCGGTCTCGGCGTACATCCAGTTCCTGTTGCCGGGCATCCTGGTGATGAGCGTCGTGATGATCACGATGTACACGGGTATCTCGGTCAACACGGACATCGAGAAGGGCGTCTTCGACCGGTTCCGCACCCTGCCGATCTGGCGCCCCGCGCCGATGGTCGGCTATCTGCTGGGCGACGTCGTCCGCTATCTGATCGCCTCCGCGGTCATGCTCACCGTCGGCATCATCATCGGCTACCGGCCGGCCGGCGGGGTGGCGGGCGTCCTGCTCGGGGTCGCGCTGCTGCTGGTGTTCTCGTTCTCGTTCTCGTGGATCTGGACCATGTTCGGTCTGATGCTGCGCAGCGAGAAGTCGGTCATGGGCGTCAGCATGATGGTGATCTTCCCGCTGACCTTCCTGTCCAACGTCTTCGTCGATCCGAGCACGATGCCGGGCTGGCTGCAGGCGTTCGTGAACAACAGCCCGGTGACCCATCTGGCGACGGCCGTGCGCGAGTTGATGGCCGGGAACTGGCCGGCGGCGGACATCGCCTGGTCGCTCGGGTGGTCCGCGCTCTTCGTGGTCGTCTTCGGCGCGGTCACGATGCGGCTCTACAACCGCAAGTAGTCACTGCCCCCGCGGGGTGGTCTGCTGGACGGCCCAGCGGTTGCCGTCCGGGTCGGCGAAGAAGACGAAGGAGCCCCAGGGCTGGTCGTCGATGTCGCTGACCTCGATGCCCCGCCGCTTGAGGTCGGCGTGGGCCGCCTCGATGTCCGTGACGACGACCTGCATGTTGTCGAGGCTGCCGGGCTTCATCTGCGTGATGCCCTTGCCGAAGGCGATCGAGCAGGCGGAGCCGGGCGGGGTCATCTGGACGAAGCGGATGTCGTCGCTGACGGGGAAGTCGTGGTCGAGGTGGAAGCCCACCTTCTCGTAGAAGGTCTTGGCCCGCTCGATGTCGGTGACGGGCACGCCGATCAGTTCCAGCTTGATGTCCATGAGGGCATCATGCGCCCGGTCGGTCCCGAGCGCATGGTCTGGCGTCCCCTTCGTGAACCGCGCACGAGCCGGGCCCGGCCGCCCGGAACCCGAGTCCCGTCGGCCGGTGCCCCGCCCTGATCCGAGCCCGGCGGCCCGGCTCCGCGTGCCGGATCGTGCCGGTCAGTCGAGCCGCAGGTCGGCGAGCTGCCGCTCGAACGGCACGACCTCGTCCTCGTCCGCCTCCCCCGCCGGGCCCCGCGCCGCGACCAGGTCGGCGAGATCGTGGCCCGCCCGGGCGATCCGGGACGGCAGCCCGTCGGTGTACTCGTCGCCGCCCGAACCCCAGTCCTCCGATGCCGCGTACACGGCCGTCGGGACGACCAGCGCCCGCAGGTAGGAGAAGAGCGGTCGCATCGCGTGGTCGAGCACGAGGGAGTGCCGGGCGGTGCCGCCGGTCGCGCCGATCAGCACCGGCTTGCCGGTCAGTGCCTCCGGGTCGATCAGGTCGAAGAAGGACTTGAACAGACCGCTGTACGAGGCGGTGAAGACCGGGGTCACCGCGATGACGCCGTCGGCCCCCGTCACCGCGTCGATCGCCTCCTGGAGCTCCGCCGAGGGGAAGCCCGTCACGAAGTTCTTCGCGATGTCGACGGCGTGGTCGCGCAGTTCGACCACCCGGACCTCGACCACGTACTCCTGCTCGGTGAGCCGCTCCTCGGCCGCCTTGGCGAGCCGGTCGGCGAGCAGCCTGGTCGAGGACGGGGCGCTCAGCCCGGCGGACACGGCGACCAGCTTCAGGGTCTGCATGACTCACGCCTCCTGGGACGGGGTGCGGGTGACGGCGGGGTGGAGCGGGGCGGTCGCCGGGACGTCGGCGGGCCGCAGGTTGGCGAACTCCTTGCGGAGCACCGGGACGACCTCCTCGCCGAGGATGTCGAGCTGCTCCAGGACCGTCTTGAGCGGCAGCCCCGCGTGGTCGACGAGGAACAGCTGACGCTGGTAGTCGCCGACGTACTCCCGGAAGGAGAGGGTGCGGTCGATGACCTCCTGCGGGGAGCCGACGGTCAGCGGGGTCTCGCTGCTGAACTCTTCCAGCGACGGACCGTGGCCGTAGACGGGGGCGTTGTCGAAGTACGGGCGGAACTCCCGTACCGCGTCCTGGGAGTTCTTCCGCATGAAGACCTGGCCGCCGAGGCCCACGATCGCCTGCTCGGGGGTGCCGTGCCCGTAGTGCGCGTACCGCTGCCGGTAGAGGCGGACCATCTTCTCGGTGTGCTGCTTGGGCCAGAAGATGTGGTTGGCGAAGAAGCCGTCGCCGTAGTACGCGGCCTGTTCGGCGATCTCGGGGGAGCGGATGGAGCCGTGCCAGACGAAGGGCGGTACGCCGTCGAGCGGACGGGGCGTGGAGGTGAAGCCCTGGAGCGCGCCGCGGAACCTGCCTTCCCAGTCGACGACGTCCTCCCTCCACAGCTTGTGGAGGAGCGCGTAGTTCTCGATGGCGAGCGGGATGCCCTGGCGGATGTCCTGGCCGAACCACGGGTAGACGGGGCCGGTGTTGCCGCGTCCCATCATCAGGTCGACGCGGCCGTCGGCGAGGTGCTGGAGGGTGGCGTAGTCCTCGGCGATCTTCACCGGGTCGTTGGTGGTGATCAGCGTCGTCGAGGTGGACAGGATCAGGTGCTCGGTCCGTGCGGCGATGTGCCCGAGGAGGGTCGTCGGGGAGGACGGCACGAACGGCGGGTTGTGGTGCTCGCCGGTCGCGAAGACGTCGAGCCCGACCTCCTCCGCCTTGAGCGCGATGGCGACGGTGTTCTTGATCCGCTCGTGCTCGGTCGGCGTACGGCCGGTGGTGGGGTCGGTCGTCACGTCGCCGACGGTGAAGATCCCGAACTGCATCGTGCTCACCTCTCGCTGGACTCTCGGGCTATTGGTTGAATCTTAAACTATCACGCTCAACCGCCGGCCCCGGCCTCGTATTCCATGGGGTCCCTCTCCTTGCCTCGACCGTACCGGATAACTATCCGCTTAGCTAGGAGTGGTCGGCCCCGGCCGCGCTCCGGCCCGTGCGCCGGTCGGCGCCACGAGGGGAAACACGCCTCCCGTAGAGTTCGCCGACGTGAGCACCGTTCCCCTGCCTGCGATATCGGTCGTCGGAATCGGCGCGGACGGCTGGGACGGGCTCCCCGAGGACGCCCGCGGGGCCCTGCGCGCCGCCGAGGTCCTCATCGGCGGCCCCCGCCAGCTCGACCTGCTGCCCGCCGCCGCGTGCCCGGGCGAACGCGTCAGCTGGCCCTCACCGCTGCGCCCCGCCGTCCCCGGACTGCTCGCCGCCCACGAACGACGCCGGATCGCGGTCCTCGCCAGCGGCGACCCGATGTTCTACGGCATCGGCCGCACCCTCGCCGAGACCGTCGGCGCCGACCGGCTCCACGTCCTGCCCCACCCGTCCTCCGTCTCCTACGCCTGCGCCCGCCTCGGCTGGCCCCTGGAGGCCGTCGAGACGGTCACGCTGGTCGGCAGGCCGCTCGCCTCCCTGGCCGCCTCCCTCCACGACGGGGTGCGGCTCCTGGTGCTCAGCGAGAGCCGCCACACCCCGGCGCTGGTCGCCGCCCTGCTGCGCGAGAAGGGGTATGGCGCCAGCCGGATGCGGGTCCTCGAACAGCTCGGCGGCCCCCATGAGCGGCTCGTCGACGGCACCGCGGACACCTGGTCCGACGACGAGCGGCTCGACGCCCTCAACGTCCTCGCCCTCGACTGCGTCCGCGCACCCGACGCGCTCCGCCTCGGCGCCGTGCCCGGCCTGCCGGACGAGGCGTACGAGCACGACGGACAGCTCACCAAGCGGTACGTCCGCGCCGCCACCCTCGCGGCCCTCGCCCCCGCCCCCGGCGAACTGCTGTGGGACATCGGCGGCGGCTCCGGCTCCATCGGCATCGAGTGGATGCGCGCCGACCGTTCCTGCCGGGCGATCGCCGTCGAGAAGGACCCCGGGCGGGCCGCCCGGATCGCACGCAACGCCGCCTCCCTCGGCGTCCCCGCGCTGCGGGTCGTCACCGCGTCCGCCCCCGACGGGCTCGCCGGCCTCCCCACCCCCGACGCCGTGTTCATCGGCGGCGGCCTGACCGCCCCCGGCCTGCTCGACGCCTGCTGGGAGGCGCTGCCCCCGGGCGGCCGGCTGGTCGCCAACACCGTGACCATGGAGTCCGAGGCGCTGCTGGCCGAGCGCTACCGCCGCCACGGCGGGGAGCTCGTCCGGCTGGCCGTCGCCCAGGCCGTCCCGGTGGGCGGCTTCACCGGCTGGCGCCAGGCGATGCCCGTCACGCAGTGGTCCGTCACGAAAGCAGGAGTTGCAGCATGACCGTCTACTTCATCGGCGCGGGCCCGGGCGCGGCCGACCTGATCACCCTGCGGGGCGCCCGCACCCTCGCCGCCTGCGGCGTCTGCCTGTACGCGGGCTCGCTCGTCCCCCGCGAGCTGCTCGCCGAGTGCCCGCCGGACGCGCGGCTGATCGACACGGCGGACCTGGACCTGGACCGGATCGTGGCCGAGATCGTCCGCGCCCACGAGGCCGGCGAGGACGTGGCCCGGCTCCACTCCGGCGACCCGTCCGTCTTCAGCGCCGTGGCGGAGCAGATGCGCCGGCTCGACGCGCTGGACATCCCGTACGAGGTCGTCCCGGGCGTCCCGGCGTTCGCGGCGGCCGCCGCGGCGCTCAAGCGGGAGCTCACCGTGCCGACCGTGGGCCAGACGGTCATCCTGACCCGCGTCGCCCAGCAGGCCACGCCCATGCCCGAGGGCGAGGACCTCGCCACGCTCGGCCGCAGCGGCGCCCTGCTGGTCCTGCACCTGGCCGCCCGGTACGCCGACCGGGTCGTGTCCGAGCTGCTGCCGCACTACGGCGCCGACTGCCCGGCCGCGGTCGTGGCGATGGCGAGCCGCCCGGACGAGATCGTGCTCCGCGGCACGCTGGAGGACATCGCGGGGCAGCTGAAGGAGTCCGGCATCACCAAGACGGCGGTCATCCTGGTCGGCCGCACGCTGGCGGCCTCGCAGTTCCGCGACAGCCACCTCTACGACCCGGCGCGCGACCGCCACGTCTGCTGACCGACCGACCCGCCGACCGACCGACCCACCCGCCGACCGACCCGCCGGGGCCGACCGACCCGCCGGCCGGCCCGGGAGGGCGGGCCTCGACGCGCCCGGGGCCGGACACCCGAGAGGTGTCCGGCCCCGGTTCTCAGGCGTTCGGCCGCTTGCCGTGGTTCGCCTTCTTCTTCTTGCGGGCGCGCTTCTTGTTGCCTCGCTTCGCCATCGGGCACATCCCTCTCTTGTGGGGGCCTTGCCCTCGCCAGCCTAGGTTCGCGGCGGACCCGGCGCATCCGGTGTCCTGCGGCCGCCGAGCCTCCGCGCCGGGCCCCTGACCGCGGCCCGGCTCATCGGCGACAGCCCATGGCACCGAGGCGCTGTTCACCACGGCCCGGCCGTTACGGTCCCGCCGCCTCCGACCGCCCCACCACCGTGCCCGCGCGGTCGATGCAGATGACGTCGACCGCCACCGGTGCGCCACGCAGGACCGTGAGGGACTCGTCCCGGGCGCGGGCCGCCACCAGGTCGCCGAGAGGGACGCCGGCCGCCTCGCAGAGGCGGAGGGCCGCCAGGCCCGTGTTCGCCGTGGCGATCTCCTCGGCGAGGGCCTCCGGCGCGCCGCCCGTGCGGGCCAGGTCCGCCAGGAAGCCCTTGTCGACCTGCGAGCGCGCCGAGTGCAGGTCCAGATGGCCCGCCGCCAGCTTGGACAGCTTCGCGAAGCCGCCGCAGATCGTGAGCCGGTCGACCGGATGGCGGCGGATGTACTTCAGCACCGCCCCCGCGAAGTCCCCCATGTCCAGCAGCGCGATCTCCGGCAGCTCGTAGAGCGTCGACACCGTCTTCTCGGACGTCGAGCCCGTGCACCCCGCCACATGGGTGAGACCCGCGGCCCGGGCCACGTCCACCCCGCGGCGGATCGAGTCGATCCAGGCCGAGCACGAGTACGGCACGACGATGCCCGTCGTCCCCAGGATGGACAGCCCGCCCAGGATGCCGATCCGCGGGTTCCAGGTGGAGCGGGCGATCTCCTCGCCGTGGTCGACCGAGACGGTGATCTCCACATCGCCCGAACCGCCGTGTGCCGCCGCGACCTCCGCCACATGGGCGCGCATCATCTGCCGCGGGACCGGGTTGATCGCCGCTTCGCCCACCTCCAGGGGCAGACCGGGCAGCGTGACCGTGCCGACGCCCGGCCCCGCCCGGAAGACGACACCGGACCCGGCGGGCAAGGCCCGCACCGTCGACCGGACCAGTGCGCCGTGCGTCACGTCCGGGTCGTCGCCCGCGTCCTTCACGATCCCGGCCATCGCCGTGCCCCGGCCCAGCTCCTCCGCCGCCAGCGCGAACGCCGGACGCCCGCCCTTCGGCAGCGTGATCGTCACCGGGTCGGGGAAGTCGCCGGTCAGCAGCGCCGTGTACGCGGCGGTCGTCGCCGCCGTCGCACAGGCGCCGGTCGTCCAGCCCGGCCGCAGACCCGTGTGCTTGAGTTGGGCGTCGCGCCCGCCGCCCGGACTGTCGCCGGCACTCATGAATGGACTCCCGTGCACGTACTCATTCTCGGCGGCACCACCGAGGCGCGCGCCCTCGCCACGGCCCTGCACCCCCGCGTCCGTGTCACCAGTTCCCTCGCCGGACGCGTCGCCGAGCCCCGGCTGCCGCCCGGCGAGGTACGCGTCGGGGGCTTCGGAGGGGTCGACGGACTGGCGGCCTGGGTGCGCGAACACCACGTGGACGCGGTCATCGACGCCACCCATCCCTTCGCGGAGAACATCAGCTTCAACGCGGCCCGGGCGGCCGCCACCGCCCATGTTCCCCTGCTGGCCCTGCGCCGCCCCGGCTGGGTCCGGGTGGAGGGCGACGACTGGCACGAGGTCGCCTCGCTGGAGGAGGCGGCGGGCGTGGTGGGCGGGCTCGGCGAGAGGGTGTTCCTGACGACCGGGCGGATGGGACTCGCCGCGTTCGCCGCGTGCCCGCAGTGGTTCCTCGTGCGGTCGGTCGACGCCCCCGGGCCCCAAATGCCGGCGCGCACCGAAGTCCTCCTGGACCGGGGCCCCTTCACTCTGGAGGGGGAGCGGGAGCTGCTGAGCCGGTACGGCATCGACGTCCTCGTGACGAAGGACAGCGGCGGCGCGGCGACGGCCCCGAAACTCCGCGCGGCGAGGGAGGCGGGCGTCCCGGTGGTCGTCGTCCGCAGGCCGCCGGTGCCGGAGGGGGTGGAAACGGCCGCCTCCCCGGAGGAGGCGGCCGCCTGGGTGCGGGGCCTGGAGGGCTTCTGAGACCGGCCGTGGGCGTTCGCGGCGACGAGGAGGGCGGCGGGAAGGCCGCCGCCCTGGCACGAAGGCCGTGGGAAGGCCGCCGCCCTGGCACGAAGGCCGTGGGAAGGCCGCCGCCCTCGCACGGAGGCCCGCGGCCTCGCCACCGCGGCCTTCCCCGTCAGCCCTCCGGGTACCGCCGGGGGGTCCAGGTGATCGTGCGGCCGTCGCCGCGCTCGACCGCGCGCGTCTGGGACGAGCCGATCAGGAGCAGCGTGCGCATGTCGACCTCGGACGGCTCCAGGGTCTTCAGCGTCACCACCCGCACCGACTGCTCCGGGCCGCCGACGTCCCGCGCCACGACCACCGGGGTCTCGGGGGAGCGGAGTTCGAGCAGCAGGTCGCGGGCGGCCGCCACCTGGTGGGTGCGGGACTTCGACCCCGGGTTGTAGAGCGCCAGGACCAGGTCCGCCTCGGCCGCGGCGCGCAGGCGGGCGGCGATCACGTCCCACGGCTTGAGCCGGTCGGAGAGCGAGAGGGTCGCGTAGTCGTGGCCCAGCGGGGCGCCCGCCGCTGCGGCGGCCGCGTTCGCGGCCGTCACGCCCGGGAGGACCCGTACCGGAACGTCCGCGTACCGCTCCTCCGACGCCACCTCCAGGACCGCCGTCGCCATGGCGAAGACACCGGGGTCGCCGCCGGAGACGACCGCGACCCGGCGCCCGCGCCGGGCCAGGTCGAGCGCGAACTCGGCCCGCTCGGACTCGACCTTGTTGTCCGAGCCGTGCCGGCGCTGGCCGGGGCGCAGCGCGGGGACCCGGTCGAGGTAGGTGGTGTAGCCGACCAGGTCGTCGGCGTTGACCAGGGCGCCGCGCGACTCGGGCGTCAGCCAGGGCGCTCCCGCCGGTCCCGTGCCGACGACGACGACCTCGCCGACGGTCTCCCGGGTCTCGGGGGTGACGGCGTCGATGCGGGAGGGCAGGACGGCGACCGAGAAGTACGGCACCGTCTCCGCGTCGACCTCGGCCAGGGTCTCCGTCCGCTCGCCGGCCATGAACGCCCGCTCCACGTACCGCGCGTCGCCGAGCCGGCCGGCGCGTTCCAGGGCGCGGCGCACGGTCGGGAAGGTGCGGCCGAGCTTCATCACGACCGCCGAGTCGGTGCCGGCGATACGGGCCGTCAGCTCGTCCTCGGGCAGAGTGCCGGGGATGATCGTCAGGACCTCCTCCGCCTCGCACAGCGGCTCACCGAGCCGTGCGGCGGCGGCGCTGACGGAGGTGACGCCGGGGATGACGGTGGTGTCGTAGCGGTCCGCGAGCCGCTTGTGCATGTGCTGGTACGAGCCGTAGAAGAGCGGGTCGCCCTCGGCGAGCACGGCGACGGTGCGGCCGGCGTCCAGGTGGGCGGCGAGGCGGGCCGCGGCCTCCTCGTAGAAGTCGTCGAGCGCGCCGCGGTAGCCGCCGGGGTGGTCGGTGGTCTCCACGGTGAGCGGGTACATCAGCCGCTCCTCGATGTGGTCCTCGCGGAGGTGTCCGGCGGCGATGGAGCGGGCGATGGAGCGGCCGTGGCGGGCGGAGTGGTACGCGACGACGTCGGCGGACGCGATGGCCTTCACGGCGGCGACGGTCATCAGGTCGGGGTCGCCGGGGCCGAGGCCGACTCCGTACAGCTTGCCGGGCGCGGTCACGTCGCCGCCGTCGCCCGTGGTCCCGCTGCCGGTCGTCTGCGCGCTCATGCCTGGATCTCCGCTTCCGTCGCGATGGCGTTGATCGCGGCGGCGGTCATCGCGCTGCCGCCGCGCCGGCCCCGTACGACGAGGTAGTCGAGGCCCAGGGTCTGGGCGGCGAGGGCGTCCTTGGACTCGGCGGCGCCGATGAAGCCGACCGGTATGCCGAGGACGGCGGCCGGGCGGGGCGCGCCCTTCGCGACCATCTCCAGGAGGTGGAAGAGGGCGGTGGGCGCGTTGCCGATGGCGACGACGGAGCCTTCGAGGCGGTCGCGCCAGAGTTCGAGGGCGGCGGCGCTGCGGGTGGTGCCGAGTTCGGCGGCGAGGGCGGGCACGGCGGGGTCGGAGAGGGTGCAGACCACGTCGTTGTCGGCGGGCAGCCGCTTGCGGGTCACTCCGCTGGCCACCATCTGCGCGTCGCAGAGGATGGGGGCGCCGGCGCGCAGGGCCGCGCGGGCGCGGGAGACGACCTGCGGCGAGTAGGCGAGGTCGCGGACGAGGTCGGTCATGCCGCAGGCGTGGATCATGCGGACCGCGACGGTGGCGACGTCTGCGGGCAGGTCCGCGAGGTCCGCCTCGGCGCGGATCGTGGCAAAGGACTGGCGGTAGATCTCCGCGCCGTCCTTCTCGTAGGCGAACATCGTGTCGTTCTCGCTCATCTCGTTGTGCGGGCCGTTGCGACTGCTTCGGGCAGGGAGGTACGGGGGGTGGCGACGCCGTCCACGAGGTAGTCGCCGCCGGTGGTGGCGAGGACGTCGGTCCAGGCGCCGTGAGGGTGTCCGCAGCGGCGCTCGCACCCGGAGAAGTGCACGGGCAGGAGGGTGCGGCCGGTGGGGCGGTGCGCGGGGCCGGGGGCCGCGTCCGCGCGGACGTCGGCGAGCGACTTGGCGCAGCCGGGCCGTCCGGTGCAGGCGGTGACGCCCGCCCAGGGGGAGTCGGGGCGGGTGACGAGTCCGGCCGCGTCGAGGGCGGGCAGCCGGTCGGCGCCGGCCCCGGCCACGACGACCCCGCGCCAGGGCGTGAGCCGCACCTCGTCGGCCGGGAGCAGCGCCCGCAGCTGGGCGGCGGTGAGCCGTCCGAGCGGGGCGAGCACGGAGAGGGCGGCGGGCCCGAGGACGCCGGGAGACGGGGGAGGTCCCTGGGGGAGTTCCGGCGCGGGTACGGGCTCGCCTCGCACCCCCGACTCCGCCAGGTCGACCGGGTACTCCTCCGGGAGTTCCCTGACGCGCCAGGCGCCGGTTCCGGCCTTCCGCGCCGCGGTCAGGAAGCCGCCCGCCGCCGCCAGGGCGGCGCTGGGCGCGTCGGAGCCGGCGAGCCGGACGGCTCGCCCGCCGACGTGCAGCCGCGCCTCGCCCCGGCCCAGTGCGACCAAGGTCACATCGCCGCCGAGCCCGGCGACGTCACCCCGCCCGTCGTCGAGGACGAAGAGGAACCGGCCGGAGAGCGCCGCCGCCCAGGGCGCGGAGCGCAGGTGGGCGTCCAGTTCGCGGGCCCACAACTGCACGTCGGCGGCGCCGAGTCCGTCGAGACCCGAGGCCGGGGAGGCGACGATGTTGCGGACGCGTTCGTGGGTGGGGGAGGGCAGCAGGCCCGCCTCGGCGAGGAGCGCCGCGAGCCGCGCCCCGCAGTCGTCGGCGAGGCCGCGCAGCTCGGCGTTGCCGCGGGAGGTGATGCTGAGTCGCCCGTCGCCCAGGGTCTCCGCCGCGCCGGCCAGGATCTCGACCTGACGAGGGGTCAAACAACCTCCGGGCAGGCGGAGTCGGGCGAGGCGGCCGTCGTCGGCGGAGTGCAGGCGCAGCGCCCCGGGGCACGCGTCGCCACGGTCCCGTATGCGAGGTTCGCCCGGGTCGGGCGTCGGGGGCGGGGTGGGCGGCATGGCGGCGAGCATACCGACGGGCCACCGGGCGGCCACCGGGTGTGATCCGGCCACGAGGAAGCCCTCACCGGCCGCGATCCGGCCATGAGGATCCCCCCACCGGCCGCGATCCGGCCGGGCCGCCGGGCCACCGTCGCCCGGAGCGCCTCGGTCCCGCCGCCCGGGGCGCCTCCCGCGCACCGTCCGGTCCTCGCCCGTCGTCGCGGCGTCGCGACGACGGTCCCGCCCGCGGTGTGATCCGGCCGACTCCGCCACCCGCACCGGCCCGTCGACCGCACGATCTACTATGCAGACGGCATGGGGTCCCAGGACCCCGGGGAGGAAGCCCGGTGAGAATCCGGCGCGGTCCCGCCACTGTGAGCCGGCCCGGACGTGCGCGAGCACGACCCCGGGACCGGTGAGTCAGGAACTCCCGCCGTCCATACGACCACCCGGGGCGCGGACAACCCCGAGGAAGGCCTGCGCTCGCCATGCTCCTGCTGCTGTCGCACTCCGACACCGACCTGCTCAGCGCCCGCGCGGCCGGCGGCCCGGTGGAGTACCGCTTCGCCAACCCCGCCCGTCTCCCCCTCGCCGACCTGACCGGCCTCCTGGCCGAGGCCGAGCTCGTCGTCGTCCGCCTCCTCGGCGGCCTCCGTTCCTGGGAGGACGGCCTCGACGCGGTGCGCGCCGCCGGGAAGCCGATGGTCGTCCTCAGCGGCGAACAGGCCCCCGACGCCCAGCTGATGGAGGCGTCCACCGTCCCCGTCGGTGTCGCCACCGAGGCGCACGCCTACCTGGCGCACGGCGGCCCCGCGAACCTGGAGCAGCTGGCCCGCTTCCTCTCCGACACCGTTCTGCTCACCGGTCACGGCTTCGAGTCCCCGGCGGCCGCCCCGACCTGGGGCCCGCTGGAGCGCACCGCGCGCACGTCCACCGGCCCCACCGTCGCCGTGCTCTATTACCGCGCCCACCACATGAGCGGGAACACCGGCTTCGTGGACGCGCTGTGCGGGGCGATCGAGGACGCCGGCGCCCGGCCCCTCCCGCTGTACGTGGCCTCGCTGCGGGCCCCCGAGCCGGAGCTGCTCGACCGGCTCCGCACCGCCGACGCGGTCGTCACCACCGTCCTCGCGGCGGGCGGCACCAAGCCCGCCGAGGCGCAGGCCGGCGGCGACGAGGAGGCATGGGACGCGGGCGCGCTGGCCGCGCTCGACGTGCCGATCCTCCAGGCGCTCTGCCTGACCGGTTCGCGCGCGGCCTGGGAGGAGAACGACGAGGGTCTCTCCCCGCTGGACGCGGCGAGCCAGGTCGCCGTCCCCGAGTTCGACGGCCGGCTCATCACCGTTCCGTTCTCGTTCAAGGAGATCGACGAGGACGGTTTGCCCGCGTACGTCGCCGACGCCGAACGGGCCGCCCGCGTCGCCGGGATCGCGGTCCGTCACGCCCGGCTCCGCCACATCCCGAACGCCGAGAAGAAGCTCGCCCTGGTCCTGTCCGCGTACCCGACCAAGCACTCCCGGATCGGCAACGCGGTCGGTCTGGACACCCCCGCCTCCGCCGTCGCGCTGCTGCGCCGACTGCGGGAGGAGGGATACGACTTCGGTCCGGTCGAGGACATTCCGGGCCTGGTCTCCGGCGACGGCGACGAGCTGATCTACGCCCTGATCGAGGCCGGCGGGCACGACCAGGACTGGCTGACCGAGGAGCAGCTGGCGAAGAACCCGGTCCGCATCCCGGCGGCCGACTACAAGCGCTGGTACGCGCAGCTCCCGGCCGAGCTGCGCGAGGAGGTCGAGGAGCACTGGGGTCCGGCGCCCGGCGAGATGTTCCTCGACCGGTCCCGCAATCCGGAGGGCGACATCGTCCTCGCCGCGCTGCGGCGCGGGAACCTGCTGATCCTGATCCAGCCGCCGCGCGGCTTCGGCGAGAACCCGATCGCGATCTACCACGACCCTGATCTCCCGCCGTCCCACCACTACCTGGCCGCCTACCGCTGGATCGCGGCGCGCGCCGAGGACGGCGGCTTCGGCGCGGACGCGATGGTCCACCTGGGCAAGCACGGCAACCTGGAGTGGCTGCCCGGCAAGAACGCGGGCCTGTCGGCCGCCTGCGGCCCGGACGCCGCGCTGGGCGACATCCCGCTGGTCTACCCGTTCCTGGTCAACGACCCGGGCGAGGGCACGCAGGCCAAGCGCCGTGTGCACGCCACGCTCGTCGACCACCTGGTGCCGCCGATGGCGCGCGCCGACTCGTACGGCGACATCGCGCGCCTGGAGCAGCTGCTCGACGAGTACGCGCAGATCTCCTCCATGGACCCGTCCAAGCTGCCCGCGATCCGCGCGCAGATCTGGACGCTGATCCAGGCGGCGAAGCTCGACCACGACCTGGGGATGGAGGACCGCCCGGAGGACGACGGCTTCGACGACTTCCTGCTGCATGTCGACGGCTGGCTGTGCGAGGTCAAGGACGCGCAGATCAGGGACGGTCTCCACGTGCTCGGCGGGGCGCCGGTGGGCGAGGCGCGGGTGAACCTCGTGCTGTCGATCCTGCGCGCCCGGCAGATCTGGGGCGGTACGCAGGCCCTGCCGGGTCTGCGCGAGGCCCTGGGCCTGGACGAGTCGGCCGCGACCCGGACCACCGCCGACCAGGCGGAGGCGACCGCGCGGGAGCTGGTCGAGGCGATGGAGGCGGCGGACTGGTCCGTGGACGCGGTCGCCGAGGTCGCCGACGCGTACGGGGACGACGTCCGGGCCGTGCTCCGCTTCGCCTGCGAGCAGGTCGTGCCGCGGCTGTCGGCGACGACCGACGAACTCGCGCACGCCGTACACGCGTTGAACGGCGGCTTCGTGCCGGCCGGCCCGTCCGGTTCGCCGCTGCGCGGTCTGGTGAACGTGCTGCCGACCGGCCGGAACTTCTACTCCGTCGACCCGAAGGCCGTCCCCTCCCGTCTGGCGTGGGAGACCGGCCAGGCGCTCGCCGACTCGCTCCTGGAGCGCTACCGCTCCGACAACGGCGAGTGGCCCACCTCCGTCGGTCTCTCCCTGTGGGGGACGAGCGCGATGCGCACGGCGGGCGACGACGTGGCCGAGGCGCTGGCCCTGCTCGGCATCCGCCCGACGTGGGACGACGCCTCGCGCCGGGTGAACGGTCTGGAGCCGATCCCGCTCGCCGAGCTGGGACGTCCTCGCATCGACGTGACGCTGCGCATCTCGGGCTTCTTCCGGGACGCGTTCCCGCACGTCATCGGGCTCCTCGACGACGCGGTGCGGCTGGCCGCCTCGCTCGACGAGCCGGCCGGGGACAACTTCGTCCGGGCGCACGCGCAGGCCGATCTGGCGGAGCACGGCGACGAGCGGCGGGCGACCACCCGGATCTTCGGCTCCCGGCCGGGGACGTACGGCGCGGGCATCCTGCAGCTGATCGACTCGCGCGACTGGCGCACGGACGCGGACCTCGCCGAGGTGTACACGGTCTGGGGCGGCTACGCGTACGGCCGCGGTCTCGAAGGCCGTCCGGCGCGCTCGGAGATGGAGACGGCGTACAAGCGGATCGCGGTGGCCGCGAAGAACACGGACACCCGCGAGCACGACATCGCCGACTCGGACGACTACTTCCAGTACCACGGCGGCATGGTGGCGACGGTCCGGGCGCTGACCGGCCAGTCGCCCGAGGCGTACATCGGCGACTCCACCCGCCCGGAGACGGTCCGCACGCGGACCCTCGTCGAGGAGACCTCGCGGGTCTTCCGTGCCCGGGTGGTCAACCCGAAGTGGATCGAGGCGATGCGCCGCCACGGCTACAAGGGCGCGTTCGAGCTCGCGGCGACGGTCGACTACCTCTTCGGCTACGACGCGACGACCGGTGTGGTCGCCGACTGGATGTACGACAAGCTCACGGAGACGTACGTCCTCGACCCGGAGAACCAGGCGTTCCTGAAGGAGGCCAACCCCTGGGCCCTGCACGGCATCGCGGAGCGCCTCCTGGAGGCCGAGTCGCGCGGCATGTGGGAGAAGCCGGACCCGGAGACCCTGGCCGCCCTGCGCCAGGTCTTCCTGGACACGGAGGGCGACCTGGAGGACGGCGCCGAGGGCTGACCCTCTACACGGACGTCGCGTGGGCCGGGGCCAGGTCGAGTCGCCGGCCCCGGAATCCGGCCCGGATCCGGCGGTCGTGGGTGACGATCACCAGGGTGCCCGGGTAGGTGGCGAGGGCGGCCTCCAGCTCCTCCACCAGCCCGGGCGCCAGGTGGTTGGTCGGTTCGTCGAGGAGGAGCAGGTCCGACGGGCGGCCGACCAGGCGGGCCAGTTCCAGCTTGCGCCGCTGGCCCGTCGACAACTCCCGTACCGGCGTGGACAGATCGGCCGCCCGGAAGAGCCCGAGCCGCAGCAGTTCCTCCTCCCGGCCCGGTCCGAACGCCGCGGCGAGCGTGCGGGGGTCGTCCGGCAGGCCGGTGTCCTGGCGGAGCATCCCGACCCGGCGAGGGGCGGTCACCGTCCCGCCGTCGGGGCGCAGTTCGCCGGCGAGGACCTTGAGGAGCGTGGTCTTGCCGGCGCCGTTCGGGCCGGTGACCAGGAGCCGTTCGCCGGGGGCCAGGTGCAGGGAGTCGAGCCGCAGCCGGCCCTCCACCCGGATGTCGGTCAGGGCGACCGGGCCCGCCGAGCCCTCGATGCCGGCGGTGAACCGCAGCGGTTCGGGCGGGGCGGCCACCGCGTTCTCGGTGAGCCGCTGGAGCTTCTCGCGGGCGGCCCGGATCCTGCTCATCGCGCCGTGCGCCCGTGACCGGGCACGGAAGGCGCCCGCTCCGCTGAAGGCCGCCGGGGCCTTGCGCGGGATGGCGGAGAAGCGGTCGATGTTCGCGTCGGCGAGCGCCGCGTACCGGGCGGTCTCGGCCCGCCAGTCCTCGTACTCCCGCTCCCGCCGGGCCCGTTCGGCCGCGCGGCCGGTGAGGTAGCCGGCGTAGCCGTTGCCGTATCTGCGGACCGTCCGCAGCTCGTCGTTCACCTCCAGGACCGCGGTGGTGACCCGGTCGAGGAAGGCCCGGTCGTGGGTGACGGCGACGACGGTCCCGCGATGGGTGCGAAGCCGTTCCTCCAGCCAGGCCACGGCCTCGTCGTCGAGGTCGTTGGTCGGCTCGTCGAGCAGCAGCAGTTCGGGGTCCGCGGCCAGCGTCGCGGCGAGCGCGAGCCGGGAGCGCTGCCCGCCGGAGAGCGTGCCGAGAAGGCGGTCGCGGTCGAGCGGCTCCCGCTCGCCGAGCTGCCGCAGGGTCGTCTCGACGCGGCGGTCGGCGTCCTGTCCGCCCCTGGCGTCGTAGGCGGCGACGAGGGCGGCGTATCCGTCGAGGTCCCCGGTGTCGGCGAGTTCCGTCTCGGCGGTCCGGATCGCCCGCTCCAGCTTCCGTACGTCGGCGAGCGCGAGGTCGACCGCGTCGCCGACGCGTGCGGTGCCGGGAAGGTCGAGGGTCTGGGCGAGGTGGCCGAGCCCGCCGGGGGAGTCCACGGCGACGGTGCCGTTGTCGGGCTGTTCCAGGCCGGCGAGGAGCCGGAGGAAGGTGGACTTCCCGGAGCCGTTGTCGCCGACGACGCCGACGCGTTCGCCGGGCCGGACGGTGAGGGAGACCCGGTCGAGGACGAGCCGGTCGTCGAAGCGCTTGGTGACGTCGGTGAGTTGGACACGGAACAAGGGCGGATCCTTTGACTCGGGGATGACGATACGAGACGTCTCGTCTCGTGTTCCTCGACCATAGGGGACCGGCCGTCATTCCGCAAGACGTTCCGTCTCGTCAGTTCGTGGATCGCTCGCCCAGCACCCGCACGGCCTCCACGATCAGGTCCCAGAAGCCCGGCACGTCGACCTCCATGCCCACCTCCGCGTTGGGCGGGCGGCCCGTCACCCCGTCCAGGTCCACGACCGTCGCCCCGCGCGTGTGGGTGCCCGTCAGCTCGATCGTCACCGCCGCCCGCACCAGGCTGATCAGCGAGGGGTCGATCAGATGCGCCACGGTCAGCGGATCGTGCAGCGGCGGGGCGTCGAAGCCGTAGACCTCGCGGTAGGTGGCGGCGAAGAAGGTGAGCAGCTCGATGCAGAGCCTGGCGAGCGGTGTGCCCAGCGCGGCGATGCGGGAGATGACGTCCGGGGTCGCCTGGGCCTGATGGGTGGCGTTGAGCCCGAACATCGTGATCGGCACCCCGCTGGCGAAGACGATGTCCGCCGCCTCCGGGTCGCAGAGGATGTTGAACTCGGCGGCCGGCGTGGTGTTCCCGCGCCCGGTCGATCCGCCCATCAGCACGATCCGCTCGATCCGCCGGGTCAGCTCCGGATGGGCGAGCAGCAGCGTCGCGATGTTGGTCAGCGGCCCGGTCGGGACCAGCGTCACGGGGGCCGGCTGGGTGAGCAGGACGTCCCGGACGAGGGTGAGGGCGTCCCGCGGGTCCTGCGGGACGTCGGGCTCCCCTTCGCCGAACCCGGGCCCGTCGAGCCCGGACCCGCCGTGGATGTTCTCGGCGACCAGCGGCGCGCCGTGCAGGGGGCGGGACCGGCCGGCCGCGATCGGCACCCCCCGGATCCCGGCGACCGCGCACACCCGACGGGCGTTGAGGGTGGTCTTCTCCACCGTCTGATTGCCCGCCACGGTGGTGATGGCCAGCAGATCGACCGCCGGATGCGCCGCGGCCAGCAGGATGTTGAAGGCGTCGTCGTGACCGGGATCGCAGTCGAGGATCACGGGTACCGGCATACGTCCACCGTCCCACACGACCGCCCACGCGTCACCCGCCCGCGCGGCCGCCCGGCGTCCGTCCGGGAGGGCGAGCCCGGTGTCCACCAGGGACCGGCCCCGCGTCCGTACCGTCGCCGCTACCCCAGCGTCCGTACCGGCCTGCCCTGCAGATACGCCTCGATGTCCTCGACCGCCTGCCCGAAGTAGCGGGCGTAGTTGCCCTCCGTCACGTACCCGAGGTGGGGCAGCGCGAGGACGTTCGGCAGCGTGCGCAGCGGGTCCTCGGGGGCGAGCGGTTCGGTGGCGAAGACATCGAGCCCCGCCCCCGCGATCCGGCCCTCGCGCAGCGCCCGCAGCAGCGCCTCGCCGTCGACCAGACCCGCGCGGGAGGTGTTGACCAGGTAGGCGGACGGGCGCATCGCGTCGAGTTCGGCCTCGCCGATCAGGACCTGGGTGCGGTCCGAGAGCACCATGTGCAGCGAGACGATGTCGCTGCGCTCCATCAGCTCCCGCTTGCCCGGCGCGAGGGCCACACCGCATTCCGCGGCCCGCTCCCGCGTCAGGTTCGGGCTCCAGGCGAGGACGTCCATGCCGAAGGCGAGCCCGATGCGGGCGACCCGGCCGCCGATCTTGCCGAGGCCGACCAGCCCGAGCGTCCGGCCCGCCAGGTCCATCCCCACGGTCGACTGCCAGGGCCCGCCTTCGCGCAGCGCCTGCGCCTCGGTCCGCACCTGCCGGGCCAGACCCAGGATCAGGGCCCAGGTGAGCTCGGCGGGCGGCTCGGAGCTGCTGGCCGTACCGCAGACGGTGATGCCCAGCCCGGCCGCTGCGGTCAGGTCGATCGAGGCGTTGCGCATCCCGGACGTGACGATCAGCCGCAGCCGTGGCAGCCGCTTCAGCAACTCGGCGTCCATCGGTGTCCGTTCCCGCATCACGACCACGATCTCGCAGTCCTCGATCGCGGCGACGAGCGCGTCGCGGTCGGTCAGGTGCTCGCGCAGCACGCGGACGTCGACGCGGTCGGCGAGCGGACTCCAGTCGGCGAAGGAGAGGGCGACGCCCTGGTAGTCGTCGAGTACGGCACAGCGCTGCTTCATGACCATGCCCCCATGATCGCGCGGACCGTCGATCGTACGACAGGGGTCCGTGGTCCACCCGCCGGCGCTGCGGCGCCCGGGTGACGGGGCGCGATCGGCCCAGCCCCGGGCGACAAACCTCCCGCCCGCTCGGAGAATTGGCCTGATTCCTCGCGATATCGGCGAATGCTCGGGAAAGCGGAGTGATGAACACACCGGACTCCGACCGCGAACTGGAGGCGCTGCGGGCGCGGGTCGCCGCCCTGGAGGCGGAGACCGGGCGACCGCCCGTGCGCCGCCACCGGCTGCGCTCCTTCTTCGCCGCGTTGTTGATCGTCATCGGCTGCGTCCTCGCCCCGCTGGGGATCGTCGCCGCCTGGACGGCCGACATCGTCGGCGACACCGACCGTTACGTCGCCACGGTCGAGCCGCTCGCCTCCGATCCGGACGTGCAGGCCGCCGTGGCGAACCGGGTCACCGGCGCGGTCATGGAACACATCGACCTGCAGGCCCTCCTGGAGGGCGTCGCCCCGGAGCAACGCCCCCTCCTGGCAAAGGCACTGGGCCGTCTGGGTGACTCCCTGGAGAGCGCGGTCCAGAGCTTCGTCCACGAGAAGGCGCAGGAGGTCGTCTCCTCGGACGCCTTCGAGACGGTCTGGACCGACGCCAACCGGGCGATCCACACCTCCCTCGTCCGCGCCCTCACCGGCAGCGGCGAAGGGGCGGTGGAGATCAAGAACGACACGGTGACGCTCGACCTCGCGCCCGTCATCGAACGGGTCAAGCAGCGCCTGATCGAGTCCGGCCTCACGGTCGCCGAGAAGATCCCCGAGGTGCACACCGACTTCACCATCCTCAAGGCCGACGACATCGGGAAGGTGAAGACCGCCTTCCGGCTGCTCGAACTCATGGGGTTCTGGCTGCCGGTCATCGCCGTCCTGCTCGCCGCGGCCGGAGTGCTGCTCTCCGTCCGCCGGCGCCGCTCCCTGGTCGCCGCGGCCCTCGGCTTCGTCGTCGCGGCCCTCGTGCTCGCCGTCGGTCTGACCGTCTTCCGCACGGTCTATCTCAACGCCCTGCCCGACACCGTCTCGCAGGCGGCCGCCGAGTCCGTCTACGACGCCCTGACCCGGCTCCTGCGGACGACGATCCGCATGGTCGTGGTCCTCGGAGTGGTGCTGGCGCTCGCGGCCTGGCTCTCCGGTCCCGGCCGATGGGCCACGGTGGTGCGTCAGCTGTGGCACTCGGGCATCAGGGCCATGCGGCAGACGGCCGACCGCGTCGGCATGCGGACCGGCCCCGTCGGACCGTTCGTCAGCCGGCACCGGACGTGGATCACCTGGATCCTGGTGGCCGTCGCGGTCGTGGTGTACATCCTCTGGAGCCATCCGACGGGCTGGGTGGTCCTCGGCCTGGCCCTGGCGCTGCTGTTCGCCCTGGCGGTGATGGAGTTCCTCGCGGACGAGGGCGAGGGGGAGGGGATGGAGGGGAAGAAGGAGCCCGAGCGCGAGCCCGTGTGAGGGTCAGTCCCCCACCCGGACCAGTGCCAGCGAGATGTTGTCGGGTCCGCCGGCCTCGATGGCGGCCTTCCACAGCTCGAAGGCCGCCTTGCCGTCGTCGTGCACCCGCAGCAGGCCCTCGATCTCCTCGTCCGGCACCGGATCGGTGAGACCGTCGCTGCACACCAGATAGCGGTCGCCCAGCGAGAGCGGGAAGCTCGCGACATGGGGCGTGACGGCGTTGTACGTGTGGCTGCCGCCGAGGGTCTGGAGGACGGCCGACGTGGTGCGCTGCCCGGGCAGCGGCGGCGGGCTGTCGTCCACGCTGACCTGGCGCAGCCCGGACCGCGCCGCCCTGTACACCTTGCTGTCCCCGACGTTGAAGGAGAGCAGGGACCCCTCCAGCACGAGCGTGCCCGCCACCGTGGTGCCCATGGTGGCCAGTTCGGGGCGGCCGTCGGCTGCCGCGTACACGGCCCGGTTGCACAGCTCCAGTGCCTCGCCCATCGCCTCCGTGCCGACCAGGGCCGGTCCGAGGGCGGCGAGCCGGCGCACGACGAGACCGCTGGCCACCTCGCCGGCCGGTTGCCCGCCAAGCCCGTCGGCGACGGCGACGAGAAGGGGCCGGTCGAGGGGGAAGAGCATCGTCTGGGGGCTGTCGGTCACCGTCCCGCAGAGCGTCCACGGGCCGACGACGAGGCTGTCCTCGTTGTGGTCGCGCAGCAGCCCCGCATGGCTCAGGGCGGTCACGGCTATGTACGGCGTCACGGCGTCCGCCTCCTCGCGCCTCCGCGCGCGCTCCCCGGCTCTTCCTCGTGTCCTCCCCGCGCCCTCCTCGTCCCCATTGTCCCGCGCTGACATGCGGGGCGCGGCCCGCCGTCGCACGCTGGTGCTGAGCTGCCTGGCCGCCGAGGAAAGGACGTCCGTCGATGTACGCGAGGCTGAGCACGTACCAGGGGTCACCCGTCCCGTCGGAAGGCGACCTGGCCGCCAAGTCGGAGGTGATCGTCAAGCTGGTGGAGACCCTGCCGGGCTTCAAGGGCGCGTACTACCTCGTCGACCGCGCCACGGGGAAGGCGACCTCGCTGACCCTGTGGGAGGACGAGGAGGCCATGGTGGCCAGTGAGGACCGGGCGGCCGAGGTGCGGGACGAGTCGTCCCAGCGGGAGGGGCAGCGGGTGGTGTCGGTGGAGCACTTCGAGGTGGCGTTCAGCCGGCTGGCGCCGTAGGGCTCCCGGGAACGGGACGGCCCTGGCAGGGAATCCCAGATCTGAGATAGGTTCTCGGATATGGGATCAGTGGCATCGGGTGACGAGTCCGGACCGGCCCCGCTCGACACCCGTCTTGCGGGCCGTCTCGCCGAGCTGCGCACGGAGCGCGGCTGGTCGCTCGACGACCTGGCCGGCCGTACGGGAGCGAGCCGGTCGACCCTGTCGCGCCTGGAGCGGGTCGAGCTGAGCCCGACGGCGGTCCTGCTGGGCAGGCTGTGCGCGGCATACGGGCTGACGATGTCCCAGCTCCTCGCCGAGGTGGAGTCCGAGCCGCCGCCGGTGGTCCGCGCCGAGCGCCAGGAGGTGTGGCGGGACGAGTCCGTGGGGTTCACCCGCCGCTCGGTCTCGCCGCCGCATCCCGGACTGCGCGGCGAGCTCGTCGAAGGGGTGCTGAGACCCGGGGCGGACATCGCGTACGACGGGCCTCCGGTCGCCGGCCTCGAACAGCACATCTGGGTCCTCGAAGGCGCCCTGGAGGTCACCGAGGGCGGCCGCGCGCACGAGCTGGCGGCGGGGGACTGCCTGCGGTTCCGGCTCTGGGGACGCTCGCGCTTCCGCTGCCGGGGCGCGGAACCGGTGCGGTACGCGCTGCTGATCGTCCTGCCCTGAGCGCGCCGCCCCGACGACCCGGCCGAAGCGAGGAACCGAACGCCATGCCCACCATCACCCTGCTCTCCCCCGAGACGTTCGCCGGTGCCGTCGACGGCCTGGCCGACGTCCTGGCCGACGGCGTCGCGAGCGGCGCGTCGCTGGGCTTCCTGCAGCCCTTCGGCCACGAGGCCGCGGCCGCCTGGTGGCACACCCGGCGGCCCGCGCTCGACGACGGCACCCTGAGGGTCTGGGCCGCCCGCACCCCCGAGGGCGTCGTCGGCACGGTGAGCCTCGCCCTCGAACCCAGGGCCAACGGCCGCCACCGCGCCGAGATCGTCAAGCTGATGGTCCACCGGAAGGCCCGGGGCCGGGGCCTGGCCCGCCGTCTGCTGTCCACGGCCGAACGGGCCGCCCGGGAGGCGGGCGTCACCCTGCTGCTCCTCGACACCGAGAGCGACAGCGCCGCCGAACTCCTCTACGCCACGACCGGCTGGACCCGCTTCGGCACGGTCCCCGCCTACGCCACCGACCCCACGGGCGCCCTGCGGGACTGCAGCTTCTTCTACAAGGCGCTCACGCCCGCCTGAGCGGCCTCACGGGCTGAGCGACCCGCGTCGTGGCCGCCCCCCGGGCCGTTCGGTCTCAGGGGCTGAGCGAGCCGCGTCGTGCGCCGTCCAGGACCGCGTCGGTCAGGACCGCCCCCTCGGTCCTGGCCGCGATCAGCACGGCCTCCGACAGGTCCGCCCGCGAGAGGTCGGCGTCGGTGAGCTCGGCGCCGACGAACTTCGCGCGGCGCAGCGAGGCGCCGCGCAGGCTGGCGCCGATCAGCCGCGCGCGGGAGAACGTCGCGTCGTCGGCCCGGGCGCCGCCGAGGTCGGCGCCGGTGAGGTCGCACAGGCCGCCGTTCACCCGTGTCAGCGTCGCGTCCACGAGCGTGGCCCCGCCGAGGTCGGCGCCGGTCAGGAACGCGTCGGTGAGGTCGCAGCCGGTGAGGTCGCAGCCCCGCAGGTCGGCGTAGCTCAGATGGACGCCCGTCAGGTCCACGCCCGCGAGGTCGGCCCCCGCGAGCGGGATGCCCGCGAGGTCGTTGTCGTTGCCCCACGGCTGGGTCCACGCGCGCACCAGGGAGCGCCAGTCGCCGCCGCCGGTCAGGGCGTCGCGCAGTTCGGCGAGGACGGAGGTGTTCTCCGGCCGCCCCCACCGGTCCCGGACGTCTGCCTCGTGGCCGGTGTCGTCGGTCATCCGCCTACCCTCCGTTCCTGTTCTGGATCTGGTGCAGGAAGCCTTTCACACGGTCGAGGTGGTAGACGGTCTCGTCGTGCTTCTTCAGGAGGACTTCGAGGCCGCGTTCCGTCATGCCTTCGGGCAGCCGTTCCATCTCCCTCCACAGCGCCTTGCGCACGTTCTCCAGCCCCTGCTGTGCCTGCGTCAGGTCCGCGACGTGGTCGTACGGTGTTCCGTCCGGCTTACGGGCCACCACCTCGCCCCCGGCCTCCCGTCGCGCCGCCGAGTAGTGGTTGTGGTTGGGCTCGGAGTTGATGCGGCCGATCGGGTCGGCCTTGATGTTCTCCAGCTTCTGGATGGCGTTCATCGCCTCGTCGCTGAGGCCGAGGCCCCGGTACGGCGAGAGACCCAGCGGGTCGGACCAGGTGAACGGGTTGTGGACGTAGGCGGCCGGGTTCGGCGCCGGGGTGAGGCCCAGCGGGTCGGGCGTCAGATAGCGGGCCGTCTCGGGGTCGTACTGCCGGAAGTAGTTGTGGTGGAGCCCGGTCTCCGGGTCGTAGTACTGCCCCGGGAAACGCAGTGGGGTGTACGCGGTCGCGGAGCTGTTCCACGCGGTGGTGCCCCAGAGCGTGGCACGGGCGTACCAGGCCGCTTCCCCCGCCTCGTCGACGAGTTCGGTGGGCGTACCCACGATGTCGGTGGCGATCGCGAAGAAGCGTTCGTCGAAGACCTCCTGGGAGGCGTCCGTGCCGAGCACGCGCTCCGTCTGGGCCAGCGGCCGGTTCTGCCGGTGGTCCCAGGTCAGGGTCACCGGGCGGGGCATCCCGTCGGCGGTGGTGGTCTGTTCGCACAGGGTCGAGCCGTCCCAGGTGAAGCGGACCTCCTCGACGACCGTCTCCCCGTCGTCGCCCAGGCGCTGCTTCGCCGTGCGCCGGCCCAGTGGGTCGTACCGGTAGCGCCAGCGGGTGCCGTCGGGGGTGGTGACCGCGGTGAGCCGGTCCTCCGCGTCCCAGCCGTACCGCCAGGTGTCGGGCTTCCGGGACAGCCGGGTCCTGCGGCGCACGGTGATCCGGCCGCCGGCGTCGTGCTCGTACCGCACCGCGCCCGCGCGGGTCACCACGGTCCCCGTGTAGCCGCGGGGGCCCGTCGCCTCGTGGCCGGGATGGCTGTCGGGCCAGGACGCGGAGGTCTGGTTGCCGGCCGCGTCGTAGGCGTACCGCTCCGTCCAGCCGGCGGCCGTCACCGTCGTCACCCGGCCCGTGGCGTCCAGGTCGTAGCGGAACGAACCGCGCAGGGCGTCGTCGAGCGCGGTGAGGTGCCCGTCGGCGCGGTAGGTGTAGGCGCGCCGGTTGACCGTGCGGTCGCCGGCGGTGAGGTGCTGGCCGGTCAGCCGGCCGGCCGCGTCCCAGGACGAGGCCAGGGCCAGCGAGTCGCCGAAGGCGCGCCGCAGCTCGCGCCCCGCCGCGTCGTGGGCGAAGTCGATCCGGCGCGTCCCGCTGGTCAGCCGGGTGAGGAGGCCGGCCGCGTCGTAGCCGTAGGAGGTGAGGTGTCCGGTGGGGGTCACGCGGCGCGTCCGGCGCCCCGCGTCGTCGTAGGCGTAGGTGAGGGGGCGGCCGTCGACGAGTTCGGCCTTGAGCTCGCCGCGACGGCCGTACGTCCGGAGCAGCTCGGCGTCGGGGCCCGTGGCCCGGACCATCCGTCCGGCCGCGTCATAGGCGTAGGTGGTGACGGCGCCCGCCGCGTCCTTGCGGACGACCCGGTCGAGCGCGTCCCGTTCGTAGGTGACGGTCTCGCCCGTGGGGGTGGTGCGGGCGGCGACCTGTCCCGCCGGATCGATCGTGTAGTCGACGGTACGTCCGTCGAAGTCGGTCTCGGACACCATGCGGCCGGCCCGGTCGTAGTCGTACGTCCAGGTCAGGCCCTGCGGGTCGGTGACCCGGGTGAGGCGCAGCGCGGCGTCGTGCTCGAAGGTGTGGCGGGCCCCGTCCGGGCCGGTGCGGGCGGCGAGCAGGTCGAAGTGGGTGTACTCGAAGCGGGTCGTGAGGCCCGTCGGGTCGGTGCGGGAGAGGCAGTTGCCCTCGCCGTCGTACGTCCACGACTCGGTGGAGCCGTCCGGGAGGGTGCGCCGGGCCAGGTCGCCGTCGGCGTTCCATTCGAGGATGGTGGACGCGCCGAGGGCGTCGGTGATGCGGGTGAGCCGGCCGAAGGCGTCCCGCTCGCACCGGGTGGTGCCGCCGAGCGGATCGGTCACCTCCAGCGGCAGCCCGGCCGGGTCGCAGCGGAAGGTGGTGACGGCGCCGAACACGTCCGTGGCGGAGCGGAGATGGCCGCGGTCGTCGTAGGCGTACCGGGTGGTGTGGCCGCCCGGGTCCGTGACCGCGGTGAGGTTGCCCAGCTCGTCGAACTCCTGGAGCGTGCGCCCGCCGTCCGAGTCGGTGAACTCCACCGGCAGGCCGCGGGCGTCGCGGACGGTGCCGATGCGGCTGCCGTCGGCGCGGAGCACCGAGAGGAGCCGGCCCTCGTCGTCGTACGAGAAGGCGGTGACACGGCCCAGGGGGTCGGTGCGGGTCAGGAGGTTGCCGCGCGCGTCGTGGGTGAAGCGGGTGAGGTGGCCGAGCGGGTCGGTGGTGGCGACGACCCGGCAGGCGTCGTCGATCAGATGGCGGACGACCCGGCCGTCGGCGGTGGTCAGCGTGGTGACGCGGTGGCCCGTGGCCGGGTCGGGCGAGCCGTACGCCAGGGTGAGCTGGACGTGTCCGGCCTGCCCGCCCTCGCCGATCACCCGGTCGTGCTCGTCGTAGGCGTAGTCGTAGCGGCTGTCGTTGGAGTCGATCCAGGCGATCACCCTCCGCCGCTCGTCGTACTCGAAGGCGAGGGTGGCGCCGGAGGGCCTGGTGACCCCGGTGAGGTCGCCGTCCGTGTAGGCGTAGCGGACGACGTCCCGCAGGGCGCCGTCGGGGAGTTCCAGGGCCAGGCCGGTCACCCGGCCGCCCTCCGTGGCGACGGCCAGGCGGCGGCCCGCGGAGTCGGCGAGGGCGAGCGGGGTGCCGTCCGTACCCCGGTCGACGCTGACGGTGTGGCCGCTCCGGTCGGCGGTGTGGACGAGCCAGGCGTCGCCGTCGTCACCGGGCGCGACGCCGGGCGGCGCGGTGAAGTGGCGGGTCAGACCCGACTCGGGGTCGGTGAGGGCGTAGTCGCCGCTCGCGTCGCGGGTGAGGAGGCGGCGCACGGTGCCGGACTCGGGGAGGGTGGGGACCCCGGGCACCGGATGCGGGTACGTGAGGAGGAGCCCGTCGTCGGTGACGTGGACGACCCCGCGCGCGTCGATCTCCAGGTGCTCGTCCACGGTGGAGGACCAGGACGGGCCGAAGAAGCGGCCCGCGGTGTAGCCGGACTCGACGCGCCGGGTGAACGCCAGCGGGAGCGTGCCGGGCAGGACCACGTCCGTCTGGGGCAGGAACATCCGGCCCGAGGCCAGGTCCACCGGGTCGGTCTCGTCGACCAGACGCTGGCCGTCGGGCCGGTTGTGGGTGCCGTTGGGGCCGTTGTCGAGCAGCCTGCGGGCCTTGTTCGCGTCACTGGCCATGTCCGCCGCGTCCGCAGCGACCCGCACGCCCTTGACCGCGCCGCCGGCACCGGCGGTCGCCGCGGTCAGCAGCGCGTCGGGGACGAGCCGGCCGAAGCCCTCGGCGGGGTCCTTCATGAAGCCGTCGATCATCGCCTTGCCGGTGCCCCAGGGGTCGTTGGCGGCGAGGACGAGCCCGGAGGCCAGGCTGTTCAGATTGGTGACGTACTCGGCGGGGTGGGTGATGTTGTACGGGTCGGTGGGGTTGATGCCCCGGACGAAGGTGACCAGGCCGGCGGTGCCCTTGATGACGCCCGCGCCGAAATGGTCCTTCATCACCTGCAGTTCCTGGAGGCCGTCCATGGCCTGCTCGGCGTAGCTCGGCTTGGCCGGGGCCTCGTCCCGGGCCGCCCGTACCGCCGTACGCGCCGTCTCCGCCGCCGAGTTCCGCTGCTTGCGGGCCTCGGCGAGGATCTCCTGCGCCTCCTCCATCTGTGCCTTGCCGGGATCGCTGAACGCGCCCGGTTTCGGCGGCAGGGAGGACGGGTTCCGCTTGTCGGCGGGCTGGGCGTTGTAGCCGTCGACGGCCTTGTTGTAGTCGTCGACCTGCTTGTTGTGGGCGTTCGCGGCGTTCTCGGACGCCTTGGTCCCGGCCTTCCACTTGTCGATGGCCATCTGCGCCTGCATCTGCGCCCACTCCACCGTCAGCGCGAAGCTCGCGACGGCGTCGGCGGCCTTCCCGAAGGCGTCCGCGCCCTTGAACCACTTCGGCGGTTCGATCGCCACGGTCTCGCGGAAGGCGTCTGCCGCCTCGCCCTTGACGGCGGACGAGTCGAGCCCCTTGAGCCCCGTGCCCACCTTGGAGAACGACGACTGGAGATCGCGCAGGTGGGAGGCTGTGGAGCGCAGCTTGGACGGGCTGCCGTAGATCAGCTTGGTCTTGTCCTCCGTCTGCCCGAGGTCCATCTCGTCGACCTCGGCGCCCATCCGGTTGGCCAGTGAACGCGACTGCTCGCGCACCCAGTCCGCGCCGGACTCCCAGCCGACGTCCTCCAGCCGGTCCGCGGTCCAGTTGCCGGCGTCCTCGACCCGGTTGCCGGCCCACTCCACGCCGTCCTCGACCGCGTCCTCGATGACGTCGGGCGTGATGTCGCTGACGAAGTCCCCGATGCCCACGGTCAGTTCCCCCCACCGTTGCGTTGCTGGGCGGCCCGCTCCTCGGGAGACGGGCCGAAGGTGTCGTCCACCGCGCGGTCGAACGCGCCCTGGTCCACGCCGAGGATCTCGTTGAGGATCCGCGACTGGCGCCCGCCGTTCCCCTCGGTGACGAGCGCCCGCCCGGTGTCCTTCCAGGTCTGCCCCATCTCGTCACCGGCGCGCTCGAAGGACTCGGCACTCCAGTCGGGGTTCAGATAGTCGGGGGTGAACACGTCGCCCCAGTCCTGCTTGACGATGTCCGCCTCGGAGGCGTGCGGATTGCCGACGGCGGCGTTCACCGCGATCTTGAACGTGCCCTGGAGGTACTGGTCCTCCTCCCAGACGAGCCCGGCGGCGAGGCCCAGCGTCGCCGCGATGGTGTTGGCGTCCTGGATCAACGCCCGTACGCCCCACTCCCAGCGCTCGCAGTAGTCCTCGAAGTCCACGGACAGCCCGTGGTGCCCGGCCTCCATGCCGGTCATCGCGAGCTCCGAGAACCCCTTCCCGAGGACGGCGCCCGTGCCCGTGCCCATGTCGCGCAGCTCCGCGGTGGCCGCCCGGAGGCCCTCGGTGATCTTCTTGATGCTCTCCGCGTCGAACCGCAGGTCCTCCGGTCCGCCGCCCATCAGACGCTCCCGTCCTCGGCCGGGACGTCGACGGCGACGGCGTCGGGGACGATGCCGCGGGCCGGTGGGAAGAG
The DNA here is from genome assembly GCF_040653355.1 of Streptomyces sp. NPDC047971. Classification (NCBI taxonomy): domain Bacteria; kingdom Bacillati; phylum Actinomycetota; class Actinomycetes; order Kitasatosporales; family Streptomycetaceae; genus Streptomyces; species Streptomyces sp. NPDC047971. The sequence goes on from NZ_JBEZNW010000010.1 coordinate 176,507, forward strand.
CATCGCGCCGTCGGGATCGGCGATGTCGACGGCGACTCCGGCGGGGACCCCCATGGCGGGGATGAGCTCGTCGAGGAGCCGGGCGCCGCGCAGCTCGGCGAACTCCCAGGCGGCACCGGCCTCCGACGGCTCCTGTGCTGCGGCTGCTCCCGGCTCCGGTGCTTCGGTTCGTCGTGGCGCCCGTCGTTCGGGTGCCTGGGCGTCCCGGGCCCGGGCGAACCGGGCGAGCGCGGCCTCGTCGGTGAAGGCGCAGATCCAGCGCACGCCGCCGAGTTCCGCCGTCCACAGGCCGCGGGAGTCCACCGGGACCAGGAGCAGGGCGCGCCGCAACTCCCCCACCATGTCCCGGGGATCGCCCCGCCCGGCTCGCCGATCGGCGATCCGCTCCGCAAGTGCCGCACCGTCGCTCATCGGTTCTCCTCCCGGGCGTCGCCATTGGGCCTCCCCGCCTTGAGGGGAGAACACGCCTGCGCCGGGAGTTCGGTTCCACGACGCCGCTTCCGCGGCGCCGCTCCGGAGCCTGACCGCCGGGTCCGAGCGAGCGGGGCGTGCCCCGGGGGCAGGTGCGGCGAGCTGGGCATGCGCGGGGCCGCCGGGGTGTGCCGGGTGCGCCGGGAGGCGTCCGGGTGCGCCGGGGTGCGCCGGGGTGCGCCGAAAAAACGCGTTGACACCCCCGGAAGGCGCCCTGGTAGCTTTCACGCGTCGTTCTGTTTCGTTCTGGGCCTGTGTGCCCTGGAAAAGGGTGTTTGATGACCCGGCCCGCGCCGAGTGCGCCTCGCCGTACCGCGTAACCGTCCGCAGCCTTCCACCGCCCGCCCGCCCGGGCCGCTGCCGGACGCGTTCTCCGGTGCTCTGATCCGCCCGTCCGTCGTTCCACGACGGTTTCGGGCCTCCGACGAGGCCGCTCGGCCTGCTCTTGCTGTCATGACGACTTCCCAGCAAGGAGCATCCGGGTGTCCGACCACACCACCAAGACCACCCACACCCTCGGCCTGACCACCTTCACCTGTGCCTGGTGCGGGCTGACCGTGTCCGCGGACGCCGCCGACGGCGCGCCGCGCGACCACTGCCCGTCCTGCCTGCACTCGCGGCACGTCCTCGACCACGTCGAGGGCGGTCCGAGCGACTGCGAGGGCCTGATGTCCCCGATCGCCGTCGCGGTGCCGCGCAACGGCGACTGGAGGGTGATCCACCGCTGCTCGCGCTGCGACGAGCTCACCTCGAACCCGGTCGCCGCCGACGACAACCAGCTCGTCCTGATGCGCATGGCGGTCCGCCCGCTGGCCCAACCGCCCTTCCCGCTCGAAGCGTTCGGAACCCTCTGATCGCCCGTCGAGGAAGGAGCACCGCCATGTCACGCACCAACAGCGGCCGAGGGCGACGCCGTCCGCAGCGGCGCAAGGACGTCCTGCACACGCGGGGAGGTCACCGGGCCAACGCCTTCCGGTGCACCTCCTGCCGGCTCGACGTGCCCCTGGACGCCCCCGGCACCGCCCACCGCAACCACTGCCCCACCTGCCTGGCCAGCCTCCACGTCGACCGGAGGGTCCCCGGCGACCGCGCCGCGGACTGCCACGGCCGGATGGAGGCCCTGGGCCTGTCCGTCCGTCCGGACGGCGAGTGGCTGATCATCCACGAGTGCGTCTCCTGCGGCGAGCTCAGCGCCAACCGCATAGCCGGGGACGACAACCCGCTCGCCCTGGTCCGCCTCGCCCTCAGACCCCTCGCCGCCCCGAAGGCCGCCGCCCGGGCCCTGCTCACCCTGTGACCCGACCGCGGCGGCACCGAGCGGCCCCATGACGGCCACGATCCGCACCCCCGCACCGGAGCAACCGAGAACGGCGCAGCCCCAGGTCGCCGACCTGGGGCTTCCCGACGATCGTTCCGGAAGGGGGCGAGGTGCGAACGTACGTCGTCACACGCCGCGTCGGCGAGCCGCGCCCCGCGGGCCCCGGGGCGCGCGGCCGTGGGGGCCGGGGGGGGGGGGGGGGGGGGGGGGGGGGGGGGGGGGGTGGGGGGGGGGGGGGGGGGCCCGGGGGGGGGGGGGGGGGGGGGGGCCCCCGCGGGGGCGGGGGGGGGAGAGCTGTGCGGGAAGAGGAGCTGTGCGGGTCACCGCCGGGGAGGGC